>NZDS01000102.1 GCA_002690215.1 Rhodospirillaceae bacterium
ACGATTTCGGGTTGCCGTTGCTTGCACCCGGTCATCAACCTCGACACGGTTTCGGCGACCTCAAGAATCCGCTGCTCCCGCTCCTGCCGCGTATTGGCCTCTCTCTCTTCTGCCAGACGCTCCTCGATCTCCGCGAAATTGAAAGGCACCGGCACGCCGACGCCATCACCGTTGGGAAGGCCGTGCGACCTCATCTCGAACCAGGTCGCCTCGGCGTCCTTAACCGCGTAGTTCGACTTCGCGCTGTCGAGGCGGAACAGCCGGTTACCGAGATCCCACTCGATGTGGCTTTTCTTGGCCGTCTCTTTCGACATCCTCGCCAATGTGAACGCCGCCCTGGTGCCATAAACCAGCGCGCTGGCACCGCGGCCGGCATCGGCGTCGCCGGCATGGCTCTCGGCGTTGCCGCCCTGACCCTTCCTGGTGTGGTGGACCAGCAAATCGGCCGCGCCGGTCTCATTGGCAATACGGCGCAGGATCGAAAGCACCTGCTCGACGGCGACGTTGTTGTTTTCTTCCACGCGATGAAGCGAAACGAATGGGTCGAGCACAAGCAGGCCGACTTTCCGCCCTCGCATTTCAGAGATCAAGCCATCCACCGCGTCGGTGGGTTCGACGGTCCCATCCCTGCGTTGCTCAGCTAGGACCAGCGGCGATCCGTACCCCGCAAGGATGAAGACCCGCTGGTCCAGGTCTCCAAACGGAATTTCCCAGTGCTCGCAGATTCCCGCTACCCGCCTATCGATTTCCGAGCAGTCGTCCTCGTTGTTGACCAGCAGAACGTTGGTGCGCTCCCGGATGTCATATCCGAGGAGCCGCTGGCCCAATGCCACACTGATCCCCAGCGAGATCGAGAACACGGATTTGCCGACGCCACCAGGCGCGAGGATCGCGGTGACGTGCCCGCGCAGAAGCAAAGGTGAGACAAGGAAAGGACGCTGCTCGATCTTAGCAGGGTCGAAATCCGCCGCGATGGTGTGGATAGCTAGCCCGGTGTCCTTGGTCTCGTCGTCGTCGCCCGGCAACCACTCCGGGGCCGCTTCGCAAATTTCGAGCAGCTTGGTGTGGTCAAGCGCCTGGTATTCACCCGACGTGACGGCGAGGCGTACAGCCCGAAGGCCATCACCCGACGCTTCGACAAGATCATCAGAAAGATCGACATCACCAGGATTACCTTTCATGGCCTGCGGCATACTCATCTCACCCACCTCCTCAGAGACAACGTAAACGTCAAAGTCGTGTCGGCCAGAGCCGGCCACTCCTCCGTAGCGATCACCTTGGATGTGTACGGCCATCTGATCGAGGGCATGGAGGCCACGGCCGCCGATGCTGTCGAGGACTGGTTTGCCTCGAGGGAGCGGTGACAAAATCGGCCGCCGCAAAGTTTCGGTGCCAATCCGGTGCCAATTCCGGCATTTCGCCCCATTGCGCCCTTCGACGACATCAGCAATAATCATCCGTAATCCGCACAAAATAAGGGTCCGTGAGACCCAAATAGACATCTGGAAGGGGATCGCACCCCGGTGGGGCGCCCGGTCTTCAAAACCGGTGAGGGGCGCCAAGCGTGCCTGGTGGGTTCGACTCCCACCCTCTTCCGCCAATTCCCCAACTTGGCCCTGCAGGGAGGTTGCCATGGACGACCAGGTCGTGCGCCTGACGACGCTTTCACACGGTGGCGGATGCGGCTGCAAGATCGCACCCGGCGTGCTCGGCGAGTTGCTCGACGAGCTGCCGGCGAGCTTCCGCGACCCTGCCCTACTTGTCGGCACCGAAACCGGCGACGACGCAGCCGTTTACCAGATCAACGACCACCAGACAGTGGTGGCGACCACCGACTTCTTCATGCCCATCGTCGACGATCCCTTCGACTTCGGCCGCATCGCCGCGACCAATGCGCTCAGCGACGTCTACGCCGTCGGCGCCAAGCCGATCCTGGCTCTGGCTCTGGTCGGCATGCCGATCGACAAGCTGCCCTTGGAGATCATCCGCAACATCCTGGCCGGTGGCGCGGTGGCCTGCGCCGAGGCCGGAGTGGCCATTGCCGGCGGCCATTCGATCGACGCGCCGGAGCCTATCTACGGCCTGGCCGCGGTGGGGCTGGGTGATCCCGCCACCATCAAGCGCAACATCGGCGCCCAGGCGGGCGACGTGTTGATCCTGGGCAAGCCTTTGGGCGTCGGCATCCTCAGTGCGGCGCTGCAAAAGGGCGCTCTCGACGCGACCGGCTATGGCGAGATGATCACCACCACGACGAAGCTAAACGCCATCGGCGCCGATCTGGCAAGCCGGCCCGGCATCCACGCCATGACCGATGTCACCGGTTTCGGTTTGCTTGGGCACTTGCTCGAGGTCTGCCGCGGATCGGAACTCGGCGCCGTCGTCAAGGCCGACGACCTGCCGCTGCTGCCGACGGCTCGTGCCTTGGCGGAATCGGGCACCAATACCGGCGCCGCCGGCCGCAACTGGAATAGCTATGGCCATGAGGTGACGCTCGCGACCGGGCTGCAGATCTGGCGCAAGAACCTGCTTTGCGACCCTCAGACCAGCGGCGGTCTGCTGGTCAGCGTTGCCGCGGACGAGGCCGAAGCGACGCTCGCGCTGTTTCACGATCAGGGCTATGAAGGCGCCGCCGTCATCGGCCACATCGAAACCGGTCCGGCTCGAGTGCGAGTCGTCTGAAGTTCTTTCTCGTGCCACCGCCATCGGTGTAGGCTGGCGCTCAGGCGACTTTTTGACTCCAGCGAAATTCGGAAAAATCAAATGGTTCGTTTAGCAGATATGCCGAGAAGTTCAGGCGATCACTTGGCCGCCCTGGTCTGTCCGAGCTACGACACCGCGCCTTGGGTGACCGGCCCGCCGTTGAACCAGCGGCGCGTCGCCATCATCTCGACGGCCGGCCTGCAGGTGCGCGGTGACCGGCCGTTCGGGCTGGGCGCCGACGACTATCGGGTGATCCCGGGCAACACGCCCGGCGCCGATTTGATCATGAGCCACGTCTCGACCAACTTCGATCGTTCGGGCTTTCAGCAGGACCTCAACATCGCCTTCCCCATCGACCGCTTGCGCGAGATGGCGGCCGACGGCGAAATCGGCTCGGTGGCCGATTTCCACTATTCCTTCATGGGCGCCACCGATCCGAACCTTTACGAGGGCCCGGCCCGGCGCCTGGCGGACTTGCTCAAGAAGGACAACGTCGACGCCGCTTTGCTGGTACCCATATGACCCTTCTGCACGCGCGCCGTGGGCGGGCTGGCACACTATCTCGAAGACGAAGGCGTGGCGACGACCCAGATCAGCCTGATCCGCGAACACTCGGAAGCCATGAAACCACCGCGGGCGCTGTGGGTGCCGTTTGAGCTCGGCCGGCCGCTAGGTGCGCCGAGCGACGCGGCCTTCCAGCGCCGGGTGCTGACGGCAACGCTGGGGCTGCTGGAAGCCGATTCAGGTCCGGTCCTGGTCGATCATCCGGAAGAGGCGCCCAAGGTTCATGCCGATGAAACCGAAGGCTGGGTCTGCCCCATCAACCTGCCGGCACCCGAGGCCGCCGACGCGGACGATCTCGGTGCCGCCATGCTGACCGAGGTGAACCAGATGACGCCCTGGTACGACCTCGGACTGCGCCAGAACGAACGCACCACGGTGGGCGCCAGCGGCCTGGAGATCGAGGACGCGGCGCGCTACGTGGCCTCATTCCTTGCTTCGGAACCCGACCCCAGCCCCAACTCCGAATTCGGCCCGGTCGACATGCTCAAGCTGGCCACCGAGGACATCAAGGCGTTCTATTTCGAGGCCGCGCAGGCGCAGCCGGGCAAAGCCACCAGCGCCGAGATGAACGATTGGTTCTGGGGCGAGACCGCTGCCGCCAAGGTCTACTACGCGTTGCGCCAGGAACTGGCCGAGAGCGAGGACAAGGGCCTCAAGATCTTCGCCAACATGCTGCTCATTCCGCGTTCGCAAGCGCACCGGATCGCGAGCTGAGAAGATGCCCAAACCTCGCACCTGGGACGACATACCCGCGGAGACCGTGAACCCGGGGCACTCGCGCCAGGCCTTTCGCGGCGACAATGTCATGGTGGTGCGCAACGTCGCCGACCCCGGCGTCGGCGTCGAGATGCACAGCCACCCCAACGAACAGCTCGTTTACATCGTTCGCGGCCAGCTCGAGATGCACTGCCTGGGCGAGGTCCACATCCTAGGTCCGGGCAGCCTCTACCACATCCCCGGCGGCGTGGCTCACGGTGGCGCCCCGGTAGGCGACGAGTCTTGCGAGATCATCGATATCTTCTCGCCCGTGCGTGAGGATTTCAGCCACCTGGTGGAATACCAAGACGAAGACTGAACGGGACCAAGCGCCTTGAAAACCGGCTTCATCGGACTCGGCATAATGGGCGCACCCATGGCCGGACATCTTCTCGATGCCGGGCAGGAGCTTTGGCTCCACGACCTGGCGCCGCTGCCGACCGAGCTCCTCGACAAAGGCGCCACGGTCTGTGACAGCAACCGCGAAGTGGCAACGGACAGCGACGTCATCATCGTCATGGTGCCGGACACACCGGACGTCGAGGCCGTGCTGTTCGGACCGGCGGGCCTGGCCGAAGGACTGACGCCGGGCAAGACCGTGATCGACATGAGCACGATCTCGCCCACCGCCACGCGGCGCTTTGCCGAGCGTATCAACGAACTCGGCTGCGACTACCTCGATGCGCCGGTATCAGGCGGCCCCGTCGGTGCCGTCAACGCCGCACTGACCATCATGGTCGGCGGGCCGGCCCGGGCCCTGGAGCGCGCCCGGCCGCTGTTCGAGATCATGGGCAAGACCATCACCCACATCGGTGAGAACAACGGCGCCGGCCAAGTTTGCAAGGCGGCCAATCAGATCATCGTCGGCATCACCGTCGAAGCCGTGGCCGAAGCCCTGGTCTTCGCTGCCAAGGCGGGCGCCGATCCGGCAACCGTGCGAGCGGCGCTGCTGGGCGGCGCGGCCGGCTCGCCGATTCTGGAATTGCATGGCCAGCGTATGTTGGAGCGCAACTTCGAGCCCGGATTTCGCACCGAATTGCAGCAAAAGGACCTGGAAATTGCGCTGCAGACGGCCCGCGAGCTGGGCATCAGCCTGCCCGCCACGGCCAATGCCCAGCAGGTCTTCAATGGCGGCTCCGCCGCCGACGCCAAGGCCGACCACTCGGCGGTGGTCAAAGTCATCGAGCGCCTGGCCGATCACGACCTGACGAAATGAGCGAGCCGACGCTGGCGCTGCTGCACGGCGACCGCAACGGCATCGGGCCGGAGATCATGGCCCGGCTGCTGGCCGAAGGCTGCCAGGGCGCGCAGCTCGTTTGCCTGGGCGATCCCCAGGTCTTCGCCGAGGGCCAGGCGGTGGCGGGCTGCGCTGTCGACATTGCCTCGTTAGCGACACTCGAAGCGTTGCCCGCGGCGACGACCGAGCCCGGTCAGGCCACATCGGCCTCTGGCAGCGAGATGCTGGCAGCGCTCGAGCGCGCCGTCGAGCTGGCCCGGAGCGGCCGGATCGACGGCATCGTCTTCGCGCCGCTGAACAAGCAGGCCCTGCATCTCGGCGGCCTGGCCCATGAGGACGAAGGCCGGTTGCTGGCCCAGCTCTTCGGGGCCGAACGGGTGGGCGAGATCAATGTGCTCGAAGAACTATGGACAGCCCGGGTGACCTCGCACGTGGCATTGAAGGACGTCGCCGGGCTGATCGACACGGCCAGCATTCTCGACACCATCGTTTTCATCGATGAAGCGCTGAAAGCCGCCGGCGTCGCCCGGCCGCGCCTGGCGGTCGCCGCCCTTAATCCCCACGCTGGCGACGGCGGCAACTTCGGGCGCGAGGAGATCGAGGTCATTGCCCCGGCCGTCGAACGAGCCCGGGCCCGGGACATCGAGGCCAGCGGCCCCTTGCCTGCCGACACCGTCTTCGTGCGCGCCCGGTCGGGCCAGTTCGATGCCGTGGTCACCATGTTCCATGATCAAGGCCAAATCGCCATGAAGTTAATAGGCTTCGAGCGTGGCGTCACCCTGATCGGCGGCCTGCCCGTGCCGGTCACGACACCGGCCCACGGTACGGCCTACGACATCGTCGGCCAGGGCAGGGCCAATCCGGCGGCGCTAATAGAGGCGTTCGATTTGTGCCGCCGCATGGCGACGGCCAGCAGGGAGAGCGAAGCGTGAAACTCGCGAACAAGGTGGCGGTGGTGACCGGCGGCGCCCGTGGCATCGGTCGTGGTATTGCAGAGCGATTCAATGCCGAGGGCTGCCGGGTGATGATCGGCGACATCGACGCTGACGGCGCGACAGCCACCGCCAAGGCGATCGGCGAAGGCTGTGCCGCGCTGACCACCGACGTCTCGACCCAGGCTGGCGCGCAGTCCCTGGTCGACGCCGCGGTCGAGCGCTTCGGCAGGCTCGACATCTGCGTCAACAACGCAGCTATCGTGCGCCTGGGCCTGTTGCTCGACCTCAGCGAAGCGGATTTCGACGCCGTGATGGCGGTCAACATCAAGGGTGCCTTCCTCACGGGCCAGGCCGCCGCGCGGCAGATGGTGGCGCAGGGCGGCGGCGGCGCCATCATCAACCTCTCGTCGGTCAACGCCATTGTGGCGATCCCCAACCAGACCGCCTACACGGTATCCAAGGGCGCCATCCACCAGCTCACTCGCTCGATGGCCGTGCAATTGGCCCGCCACGGAATCCGGGCCAACGCCATTGGCCCGGGCCTGATCGATACCGAGCTAAACCAAGACGTCTGGAGCGACGACCCCGACGGCTACGGCAGGCTGATGGCGCGTACACCGCTGGGCCGCGCCGGGGAGCCCGGCGAAATCGCCGCCGTCGCCGCCTTCCTGGCCAGCGACGACGCCAGCTATGTGACCGGCGAGACGATCTACGCCGACGGCGGCCGGCTGGCCCTCAACCTCACCCTCGGACCCGAGGAGCGCGGCTCCTAGCAGGCTGCCTAATTATGGTTTTGAAGCCTTCGCAACTGCGTCTTTCTGCTGCCTGTCAGAGCCGTTCAAGATTGCGCCGCTGTGCTTTGGATCGGGCCACCCCCCTCCCTCACCCTCCCCTGCAAGCGAGGGAGGGAGCCGGAGACAGCCCGCATTCTTCCCCCTCCCCCTTTGAGGGGGAGGGAGGGGTGGGGGTAGCGGCGACGGACCCGGCACGCTACAGAAAACGCCTTATGGAGAGCACGACATGAAACTCGCGAACAAGGTGGCAGTGGTAACCGGCGGCGCCCGTGGCATCGGCCGCGGTATCGCCCAACGCTTCGTGGCCGAGGGTTGCCGCGTGATGATCGGCGACGTGCTGGAGGAGCGCCTGGCCGAAACGGTGGCGGAGCTGGGCGAGAATTGCGCCGGTATCGTCGCCGACATCTCGCAGCAAGCCGATGCCCAGCGCCTGATCGACGAGGCTGTGGCCCGCTTCGGCCAGCTCGACGTTTGCGTCAACAACGCCGCTATCTCGCGCCTGGCCTCGCTACTCGATCTATCCGAGGAAGATTTCGACGCCGTGATGGGCGTCAACATCAAGGGCGCGTTCTTGGTCAGTCAGGCAGCGGCGCGGAGGATGGTCGAACAGGGCCATGGCGGCGCCATCGTCAATCTCTCATCGATCAACGCCATCGTCGCCATCCCCGGCCTGACCGCCTACACGATTTCCAAGGGCGCCATTCACCAGCTCACGCGGTCAGGCGCCGTGCAACTGGCCCAGCACGGCATCCGGATCAACGCTATCGGTCCCGGCACCATCGACACCGAGATGGCGGCCGGCCTGCTGGCCGATCCCGAGGCCAAGGAGAAGATCATGTCGCGCATCCCGCTGGGCCGGCTCGGCGGCACCGACGAGATCGCCGCCATCGCGCTATTCCTGGCCTGTGACGAATCGAGCTACGTCACCGGCGAAACCATCTATGCCGACGGCGGCCGGCTGTCGCTCAACCTGACGCTGGGACCGGACGAAAGGGGGCCCGAAGCATGACTGCCAAACCTCGTATCGGCTTCATCGGTCTCGGCCTGATGGGCAACGCGGCGACGAAATTCCTGGTCACTGAGGGCTATGGCGTCACGGGCTACGACATCGTCGCGGACAAAGTGGCTGCGGCCGAGGCCAACGGCATCCGGGGCGCCGCCTCACCGGCCGAGGTGACTCAAGAGAGCGACATCGTGATCTGCTGCGTCACCTCCACCGCCGCGGTCGAGGAAGCGGTTCTTGGCCCGGGCGGCGTGATCGAAACCGGCACGCCGGACAAGGTGCTGGTCGATATTTCCACTACCGTGACGGACAAGACCCGCGAGATGGCCGAACGCCTGGCCCGTGAATGCGGCATGAAGTGGGTCGATGCGCCGGTCTCCGGTGGACCTCCGGCGGCCGGCACGGGCACCTTGGCCATCATGGCCGGTGGCGACGACGCGGCCATCGCGCAGGTATCCGGTGTGATGAACGACCTCGCCGCCACCTTCACCCACATGGGACCGGTGGGCGCCGGCCAGATCACCAAGATGATCAACCAGGTGCTGGTGCTGACGAACTATTGCGTCCTGGCCGAAGCGCTCAGGTTGGCCGAAAAAGGCGGCATCGATGCGGCCAAGATCCCGGCCGCCCTGGCGCCGGGGCACGCCGGCTCGAACATGTTGCAATCGATCTACCCGCGCATGCTGGAGCGCGACTTCGCCCCGGCCGGCTACGCCCGCCAAGTGCTCAAGGACCTGGACATGGTGCACGACCTGGCCAAAGACCTGAAGGCGCCGACGCCCATGGCCAGCCAGGCGGCGGCACTTTTTCGCTTGCTCGTCGCCCGCGGCCACGGGGAGCTGGACGGCATCGCCGTGCTCAAGCTTTACGACGACGAGCCGGTTTAGCCCGCTACCCCCGGTCGCTGCCGCCCATGACCTCCATGTCTTCGTAGCGCTCGGGGTTTTCCGGCTCGTAAAGGGCCCGGGTCTCGTCGTCCAGCCCGCCCAGATAATGTTGCGCCTGTTGCGGCGCGACGGCCTCCACGCTGCCATCCGGGTGCTGAATGGCGACCCCGCTGCTCTGCAGCGTTTTCAGCCGGCGGGCACGTTCCTCCTCGTCGGGCGTACAGACCAACATGCAACTGCCGCAGGTTAGCTGAACGTCCTTTCCCTTGGAGGCGTAGATCAGCGGTGCCTGCAGCGTGTGGCCGTCCAAATAGGGCCTTTCCGCCCAGGAGTCGTAGGCCCATGCCGTGGCCAGCTTGATATCCTCGTCCTTCTTGGGAATGGGAAAGCGGCCGGGTGACCAGGTCGACCAGCGGCCCGATGGGTGCAGACCGGTAAAGCCGGCGCAGACATAGGCGCAACGCTCGTAGCTGGTGCGCTGGCCATAGCTGAACGAATGGCCCCCCATGGTCACGGTTGCGCGCTGCCTCTTGGCCTCGCCCAAAAAGCCCGAAGGGCAGGCGGCGACGCATTCCATGGTGGTGCAGTCGCAGAAGTTCTCTTCCGGCGGCAGGGGCTCTGTTGCTGTCAGTTCGGCCACCGTTACCATGGTGCAGAGCGCCACGTTGGCCCCGTGGTCCACCGTCAGCACGTTGCCCGAAAGGCCGAACCATCCCACCCCGCCACGCACGGCGAGAAAGCGGTGAGATATGTCGGGATGTTGTTCCCACGGCACCGATTCGTCATCGTTGCGATAGACTTGGTTGGCCTGAACGCCGACGGCATCGAATCCGCATTGCTGGAAGAAAGAGGCCAACTGCGATGCCACCCCGGTGGCCATGGTGTTGGTGTCGTTGTAATTGACCTGGTGGCCGTCCCTGTCCTCCTTGGCCAGGTAGCTGCGGATCTTGTCCTGGTCGAGCGGCATAGCGAAGGTCACGGCCGACTTGGCACCGGGCAACACGTACTCGAGATTGGTCGACGGCGGTCCGCCTGCCAGGGTCTCGAGCGTCGTGATCCCGACCGCAGAGGCACCGCAATTCTCGACGAAAGTCTTGGCCTTACCGGTCAACATCTCGGCGGTGATGGTGATCGTCGGCTTCAGGTGTTCCTGGCCCACCATGGCAGCGTTCCTCCCGTCGAAGTTCCTCTGAAAAATCGGGATTTGGGACATCTTAGCCGATTGAGCGATCAAGAGCCACGTCTCTCCAACCGCCTCGGCCTGCAGTACCGAGCAACCTGCGTTGAATCATGTAGATCGATACAATAGTATCTTCACTATCGGGTTCTTCGGGGAACCCAAGCTCGGTTGTTGGTTTGTCTATTCCGCTGAGAGCTTTGAGAGGAGGGAGACCTATGAAAAACTGCATGAATAGTTGCAAAATCTTTGCCGTCGGCGTCATGGCGGCCGCCATCCCCTTGTTTGTTTTTGGCCACTCGGCCGCCGCCCAAACCGAGATCGTCATCGGCGCGACGATCGCCAAGTCGGGGCGTCTGATGGGCATCGTGCGCCCCTTCCCGAAGCTCGGGGAGGCCTGGGCCAAGAGCATCAATGCGCGCGGCGGCATCAAATTGAGCAAGCTCGGCAAGTCCTTGCCGGTGCGGTTCGTGCTCTACGATGATCAATCCAAGCCGCCCACCGCGCTCAAGTTCTACGAACGGCTTGCCACCGTCGACAAAGTGAACGTCTTCATGGGACCGTTCTCGAGCTTTGTCACGAATGCTGCACTGCAGGCGACGGCCACCCACAAGATTCCTTTCTTCATGGTGGAATCGAACGATTCGGTGATGTTCGACAAGCCCAATGCGTGGCGCACCGCCGGTCTCGGGCCGGCAGCCTGGGAGCACCGGCGCATCATCGATCTCTACAAGGCCAAGGGCGGAGCCAAGAATTTCGCACTGGTGTCGCGCGACAACCTGCACGAAAACCAGGCCTTGCAGGGCTTTGCCGATGCCGTGAGAAAGGCGGGCATGAACGTCGTCTACCAGAACAATATTCCCAAGGACACGAAGGATTTCTCGTCGACCATCCTGGCCATCAAGGGTACCAAGGCCGATGCCGTGTTTGTCGAGAACATCGCACCGCCCTGGACCATCGCGTTCCTAAAACAAGCTCGCGAGCAGGGCCTGAAGCCCAAGGAGTTCATCGTCGGCCACATGCCGATCCCGGTGATCAAGGCCATGGGCAAATGGTCGGAAAACGTCGTCAGCTCTTCCTACGTCTTCGACGGCAACTCGGCCGACCACAAGGAACTCGAAGCGCTTTGCAAGGCCGCCGGGTTCCAGTGCTGGCAGTACCCTGAGTCGGGCATCCGCTACAACACCTACAAACGCCTGGCGGATACCCTCGAACGCGCCGGTAGCCTCGATCGCGAGGCCATTCGCAAGGCGATGTGGGAGACCAACCTGCCGCTCTTCGATGGCGAGGTCGTGGTCAAGCACGATGAGCGGGGCTACGGCTCGCTGTATGCCTGGCCGATCCAAATCCGCGGCGGCAAACCCGTCTCACTGTGGCCGTTGAGCTCTGGCGCCGCCAAGCATCAGCCGAAGAACCCGTAGTCGTCTAAAGCTTGGTCGGTAAGCGTCAGAGACCATAAGGCAGTGGATCGGAGATGGACGCGGCCATACTGGCCCAGTTGATCATCAACGGGATTCTGCTGGGCGGGGTCTATACCCTGGCGGCCTTTGGTCTCTCCCTGATTTTCGGCGTGAGCGGGATACTCAATCTCGCTCACGGCGAATTTCTCATGGTCTCGGGTTTTGTCATCTTTTTGGCCTTCGACACTTTCGGTATCGACCCTTTTCTGCTGGTGATCCTGATCGCACCGCTGTTCTTCTTCGTCGGCTATGCCTTCGAAAAGGTGCTGATCAAGCCGCTGGTGATGCGCAAGGAGCACGTACGACTGGCCTCGGCCACCTTGGTGACGCTGGGGGCGGCTCTGATGATCGAGGACGTATTCGCTTTTCTTTCCCAGGGCGATGTGTTCGAGAAAAGCATCGATCTCTACATACCGAGTATCGTCTGGGGGGAGCTCTATCTGCCGAGCCTCAAGCTTGTCGTCTTCGGCATCGTGGTGGTGCTGATTATCGGGCTCGTCCTCTTTCTCAAGTACACCTATCTCGGATTGGCGGTTCAGGCGGTCTCTCAGAACCGGGGTGGCGCGCTGCTGAGCGGCATCAACACGATGCGCATCAACGCCATCGCTTTTGGCATCGGCACCATGCTGGCTGCCACCGCCGGTGGCTTCGAAGTGATCCACTCCTTCATCGCACCAAACATCGGTCTGCCGCTGACCTTGAAGTATCTGGTCATCGTCGTCATGGGTGGTCTCGGCAGCTTCGTCGGCGTCGCCGTGGGTGGCGTCATCGTCGGCTTCGCCGAGTCGTTCGTGGGCTTCTTCAACCCGGCATGGGGGCAAACGATGGCTTATTTGCTCCTGGTCGCGGTGCTGGTAGTCCGGCCCAGCGGCTTGTTCGGAAAGACCGAGACATGAGGCGGTCTCACGTTCTTCTGGCCATCATTCTGCTGATCTTTCTGTTTCTGCCCGCGGTGTCGTTCGAAGCACGCAACTACTACCTGCAGATCGTCATCTTCACCTTCATGAGCGTCGTCATCGCCACCAGCTACGACATCGTCGGTGGCCACATGGGCTACATCAATCTCGGCCACATCACCTTCTTCGCGGTCGGCGCCTATGCCTTCGGCGTGCTGTTCAACCAGGATCTGACGCTGGTTCCGGCATTGTTCGGCGCGACGCTCTGTGCCGTTACCTTCGCCGCCGTCATGAGCTATCCCTTCTTCCGCCTGCGGGCGCACTATTTTGCCCTCGCCAGCTTCGGGCTGGTGAAGTTGATGGAGCACGTGACCATCAATCTCAGTTGGCTCACCGGCGGCTCCAACGGCCTCAAGATCGATGGTGGCGACCGCACCACGCCGGTCTACTACATCTGCCTGGCGACCGTCGTTCTGGTCATGCTCTGCCATTGGGCGCTGGGGCGCTCGAAGCTCGGGTTGGCGATGAAGGCAATTCGGGAGGACGAAGAGGTGGCGCGGGACTTCGGCGTGCCCACCTTCCTTACCAAGGCCAAGGCGCTGGTCATCAGCAGCCTCTTTCCCGGCTTTCTCGGAGGCGTCTACACCTGGTACATCAACTACATCATCCCCGACGATATCTTCAGCCTGGAGCGCGCGCTGACGCCCATCGCCATGGCGTTGCTCGGTGGCACGGGGCTGTTGGTCGGGCCGGTGGTAGGCGCCGTCTTCCTGACCATGACCGAAGAGGTGATCTGGACCACCTTCGAACACCTACATGGGGCGATGCTGGGGCTGGTGATCATCCTTGTCGGGCTCTTTATGCCGGGCGGGCTGGCTCGCCTGGGTCCGGTCGAGCGTTTCCTCGGCTTTCTCGGGTTGCGGGAGGAGGACAAATGAGCCCGGCGATGCTGGAAGTGCGCGACGTGAGCATGAATTTCGGCGCCTTGCGGGCGCTCGACAACGTCGGCTTCGGGGTCACCGAAGGCACGATCACCGGTATCATCGGGCCCAACGGGGCGGGCAAGACGACGCTTTTCAATGTTCTGGCGGGAAAGTACCGGCCAAGCGCCGGCCAGGTGACTTTCTTTGGGAACGACATCACCGGATTCAGCCCCGACCGCATCTGCAAGATGGGGATCTCGCGTACCTACCAAAGTGCGCGGCCCTTCCCCGGCCTTTCGGTGACCAACAATGTCAGGGTGGCGCTGCTTTACGGTCGTGCCGATGACGGGAACGGGGGCGAGAGCACGAGCGGGCAAAGTGCTGACGAGCAGATCGGCGAGATCCTCGACTTCGTCGAGCTCGGGAACCAGGCCGCCAAGCGGGGCGAGGATCTGATTCCCATCGAACGCAAGCGACTCGAGCTCGCCCGGGCCCTGGCCACGGAGCCCCGGCTCCTGCTCCTCGACGAGCTCGTCGCGGGACTGACGCCCAGCGAGACCACCGAGATGATGGCAACCATCCGCACCATCCGGGGCCGCGGCGTCACGGTGCTTCTCATCGAGCACGTCATGAAAGCGGTGATGGGGCTCTCGGAAAACATCATCGTGCTCCATCACGGCGAAATGATTGCCGAAGGCGACCCCGAGGCGGTATCGCGCGACGAAAGCGTGATCGCCGCCTATCTCGGGTTCCAGCAGGAGGATTGAGGCCTGTGCTCGAGCTTGATCGCATCTCCGTCTTTTACGGTGACGTCCAGGTTATTTTCGACCTGACCCTGGCCGTCGGTGAGGGCGAGATCGTGACGCTCATCGGATCCAACGGCGCCGGCAAGACGACCACCGTCAACACGGTGAGCGGCATCGTCCGGCCGGCCTCGGGCGACATTCGCTTCGAGGGCGCCTCCATCGTCCAAACTCCGCCCTACAAGTTGGTCGAGATGGGACTGGTTCAGGTGCCGGAAGGAAGGCTCCTGTTTCCCACCCTTACGGTGCGGGAAAACTTGAAGCTCGGTGCCTATTCACGGGTCAGCCGCAAGGCCTTCGAGAGCAAGCTGGCATGGGTTTTCGAGCTTTTCCCGCGGCTTCAAGAGAGGTCATCGCAGCAGGCCCGCACCATGTCGGGCGGAGAACAGCAAATGCTCGCCATCGGTCGCGGGCTGATGTCGTCGCCCAGGCTGCTGATCCTGGACGAGCCCTCGATTGGCTTAGCCCCGCTCCTGGTCCAGGAAATGTTCCGGGTGATCAGTGAAATCAGCCGCAACGGGGTGTCGATCCTGCTCATCGAGCAAAATGCCTTCCAGGCGCTGCGCGCCTCTCATCGCGGCTACGTGCTCGAGCACGGGCACGTCACACACGAGGGCGCTGCCGAATCGCTTGTCGAGAACGACGAGATCAGGGCGGCCTACCTGGGAATTTGAGCCAGGACGGGGCGGACCGGCGGGAACCAAAGCATTGATTCCGAGGCGCTTTGCTGTCACGCTAAGTACTTGGAAACACAAACTTCCCGGGGGGAAATGGCAGGGCGAGGAGATATCCAAAAATTTCGCTGGTCGTACGGGCGGCTGGGGTGGCTGGTGACCGTTTGGCAGAACTTGCTATCGACCATCAGCAATCATCCGCTGTCCGGAATTTTGGCCGCGTTCGTGGCAGGCATACTCTTTTGGGGCGCCTTCAATTGGAGTTTGGAAGCGACCAGCACCGAGACCTTTTGCATATCCTGTCATGTCATGGAGGAGAATGTTTACAGGGAGTACCGAACGTCGGCCCATTTCACCAATCGCACCGGTGTTCGGGCGTCGTGCCCCGACTGCCACGTGCCCAAGGAATGGATTCACAAAGTCATCCGCAAAATTGGCGCGACCAACGAATTGTTTCACTGGATGCTGGGATCGATCAGCACACCGGAGGAGTTCAACGCCAAGCAGTTGCAGTTGGCGGGATATGTTTGGGACAATATGGCAGCCACCGATTCGCGTGAGTGTCGGAACTGCCATGGCATCGAATACATGAACCGCAAGGTGCAGGATGTCCAGGCGCGAGTCATGCACGAGTTGGCGGTCAAGTGGGGCACCACTTGCATCGAATGCCACCAGGGCATCGTCCACACGCTGCCCCAGGGCTTCGACAAGGAGGCGGTGATGGACACACTGCATGACCGGATGGAAAAGGAAAAAGTGGATTGCCGATCCTGTCACAAAGACATGGTGGCACCGTCCAAGGACGACGGTTGGGATTGACGCTAGGGAGGTAGCAATGTTCGCATTGAGGTTATTGTCCGGCAGCCTAGCCGGCATGGCGTTGGCCGTGCTCAGCTACGCCAGCCAGGCGGAGACGGCGTCTCCATCGACGCTGAAATTGGGCAAGGAACTGTTCAACGAGAATTGCGAGGTCTGCCATCAGGCCGACGCCATCGGATCGCCGGGTGTGGCGCCTTCGCTCACCAATCAGGAACTTCTGAGCATCACCACCGACAAGTTCTTTGAAGCCACGATCCGTGATGGGCGCGGCGATACGGGCATGCCGCCATTTGCCCATTTGGGCCGCAAGAAAGTCCGCGCCATCGTCGCCTTTTTGCGCTTCCACGCAGAGCAACCGAACCGGGCGAATGAGGTGGACGCGCAACCCGACGCCCATGGCGATCCCCGTCTCGGAAAACAATGGTACGACTACATCTGCTCAACCTGCCACGGGGTAAGCGGGGACGGATACGAGGCCGGTGGTACCGGTACGGCCATTGGGTTGCCGGGCTTTTTGAACAAGGTCTCTGACGGCTTCATCCGTGAAACCATCAAGAAGGGCCGATCCAATACCCGCATGTTGCCGTTCCAAGGGCCCGCCGGATTGGCCAACCTTTCCGACCAGGAGATCGACGACATCATCGTCTATCTGCGCGGTCTGGGTAAGAAGTGAAGAGGTGTCGGAAAAATGAAACGCAACAAAAGATATTTGTCGCGCCGGGAATTGCTCAAGACCAGCGCCTTTGTCACCGCCTCCGCCTCCGCCGTGGGCGCCGGTTTCATGGTCGGTGCCAACCCGGAGCTTGAAATTGCTTCCGCCGAAGCCGCCGAATCCGAGGAAGATCGCAGCACTGCGATTGCCCAATGCCCTTACTGCGGTGTCGGCTGCGGCACCATCATCCAGGTCGAAAAAGGCAAGATCGTCTCGATGCGGCCAGACAAGGACCATCCGACGAATTTCGGCCTGCAGTGCATCAAGGGTTTGACGGCGGCCGAGCCGATGTATGTCGACCGCATGGAAGGTGATTCCTATGTGCGCAAGGACGTCTGGGCCGAATGGAAAAAAAGCGGCCACGGCGACCTCGAGTTCGTTTCCCAGACCAAGGGCTCGTTCGACGAAGAGCACTTCGTTCGTGTGCCCTACCACGATGCCTCCGAAATGGTCGCGCACAAGATCGCGCACCTCGTCAAGACTCACGGCGGCAACTCCATCGCGCTCTATGGCTCGGGCCAACTCACCATGGAGGGGCAGTATCTCGAAAACCTGTTCCTGAAGGGGATCATGGGCTCGAACACCATCGAGGCCAACGCCCGCATGTGCATGACCTCGGCGGTGACCGGGTATTTCGCCACGCTGGGCTCGGATACGCCGCCGCTGGCGTATGAAGACATCGAGCTTTGCGACATGATCATGCACTTCGGGCACAACGCCCGCGAATCGCACCCCATCATTTTCTGGCGTGCCGCCGACTATAAGCGGAAGACGAATATTCCTGCCGTCGTCGTCGACCCGCGTCGCACCGGAACCCTGACGGGCTACGAAGACATCAATCCCGACAACACCGTGCACGTTCCCATTCTGAACGGCGACATCAGCTTTCTCAACGCCATCGCCCACGTGCTGTTGAAGGACCACGAAGACGTCATCGACTGGGAGTTCCTCAAGAAGCATGTCACGGGATGGCAGGAATACGTCGACGGCGTGCGCAACGATTACAGCCCCGAACAGGTGCAGGATCGCATGGGTGGGCCCAATCACGACGTCTCGCCCGCCCTCATTCGCCGCGTCGCCGGCATGTTTGCCGATGCCACCCGCAAGCGCCTGGCCCGTGCCAAGGGCAAGCAGAAAGGTGGCTATGGCGGCGTCATAATCATGTGGGGCATCGGCTACAACCAGCACATCCACGGCCAGTACAACGTCATCTCCATCATCAACCTGCTGACCCTGACCGGCAATCTGGCCAAGTCGGGCTGCGGCCCCTTCTCGATGACCGGACAGCCCAACGCCATGGGTGAGCGCTTCACCGGTGGCCTGACGGGGCGCCTGCCGTTCAACAAGCCGCTGTCGGACAAGGCCCATCGTCTGCATATGGCCAAGCAATGGCGAGTGCCGGAGGCGAACCTGGTCAAGGCCATGAACTCCAAAAACCCGGGCTATGCCGTGGGCATGATGGAGCGCGCGCTCAAGGACGAGGTCAAGGCCATGTTCCTGGTCTACGCCACGCACATCGATTTGCCCGACCAGTACAATCTGGTGCGCCCGGCGCTGGCCAAGACCTTCAACGTGGTGCAGGAAATCTATCGACACGCCCCCAACAATCTTTATGCCGACGTGATCTTTCCAGCGGCCACCTGGGGCGAGGTATCGGGCGTCTACATCAGCTCGGAACGCCGCATCAATCTCTGTGAGAAAGCCGCCGAACCGCCCAAGGGATGCCTGCCCGATTTGGATATGGTCATCGACAAGGCCAAAGAGATCGGCACGCTGCTCGGCCTCGATATGGCCAAGGTCCTGCCCTACAAGCGAACGAAGGACGGCTTTTACGATACCGAAGAGATCTTCCGCGACGTGATCCGCGCCTCCGCCGGCACGGATACCGATCTCACCGGCATTCTGGAAGTCGAGAAACTGGACAAGATATCGCCCTATGAGCAACTCAAGGAGCTGCGAGGCATCCAGTGGCCGGCGCCAAGTTACGAAACCGCCCAACAAGGAGGAACGAAGCGCCGCTTCATGATGCAGGAAGGGGCATGGGAGAACCGGCCCTACGGCTACTTCCGCACCCAGGACGGCAAGGTGCACATGAAGCTCTGCCGCCAGGATTATTCCGATCGCCAGGCAGTGACCGAGAAATTGATGCAGTTCGGTGTCGAAGAAGAGCTCTACACCATCGACCACATCGATCTCATGAAGGAGGCTCGGGACAAGGGCCTCACACCGGACCTGCCCGACGAGGATTTTCGCGGCACGCGCTGGAACAAGGTGCCCAAGGACAAATATCCCTATTGGATGGGGCTCGGTGTGGTCTACGAGCACTTCCATACCGCCAAATCCAACCGCAGCCCCACCACGCGCCGACTGGTGCCGGAAATGTACGTCGAGATGCACGAGGAAGACGCCAAGGACCTGGGTATCAAGGACGGCGACAAGGTCCGGGTCGTCACCCGCCGCGGATCGCTCGAGGCACGCGCCCAGGTCGGCACCAACAGTCTGGTAAAGCCGGCACGCAACAATGTGCCGCGCGGCTACATGTTCGGGCCCTGGAATTTGTCGGTGGCGGACAGCGCCGATCCGAAGAAGAACAAGTGGCTCGCCAACGGCATTACCAGCCGCGTTTGGGATCCCGTGTCCGGGCAGGTGGACTTCAAGAAGTGCGCCTGTCGAATCGAAAAGATCTGAGGGGTGCGGCGAAGTTGATCAGCCGGCGGGGTGACCGCTTCGGTCAACCGCCTGAATTCTTGGCCGGCGAGTGATGCGACGCAGAACTTTCATGAAGGTGGTGGGTGCGGGTGCCGTGGCGGCGCTGGCACCGGGCGACGCCGGGGCGGCGCAATACCGGCCTTCGCTCAGGTATCTGCGGCCGCCGGGTGCGTTATCCGAGAAGGAATTTCTGGCCCGTTGCATCCGTTGCGGCCAATGCGGCGAAACCTGCCCAAACCGTTGCATCAAGTATTTCGGCTTCGAGAACGGCTGGACTTCGGCCGAGACCCCATACCTCATCCCGCGCGACAAAGCCTGCATCCTTTGCATGAAATGCGGCGAGGCGTGCCCGACCGGCGCGCTCAAGCCCATCGCGCGCGAAGCAACGGCCATCATGGCCGAGGTCGACATGGGCCAGGCCCGGGTCGACGAAAGCTTGTGCCTGTCCTTCCAAGGCAAGACCTGCGGTGTCTGTTACCGGGCCTGTCCGCTCCAGGATGTTGCCATCACCGTGGGCCACCTCGAGCAGCCTCACGTCACCGACAAATGCGTTGGCTGTGGGCTTTGCGAACGCTCCTGCATTCAAATGCCGCAGGCGATCCGCGTCATTCCCGATCATGGATGAGGCCCGAGGAGCGGCGCTTCCGAGCCTGCCGCGCCGCCAGTCCGCCGTCTTCTGGCGCCATCTGAACAAACTGCGCTGGGTCACGCTAAGCGTCGTTTTGGCGATGCTCGTGCTGCTGCCCTTCCTGCACCTCTATCAGACCTATGTCGCAGCCCATGCTTACGACCTGTTGTTGCCAGCGGAAAAGCGCCTCTACGATGCAATGGAGTTGCTGACCGCGCCCTTCGTCAACGATCCCGCCGAGGATCTCGATGCCATCAAGGGAACGACCTGGTCGGCGACTTTTTGGAACCTCAGACTGTCCGACCCCTTGGCTGCCGTCGGGCAGATGGCCGCCGGCCTCGGACTGCATTGGCCCTTCATTGTCACGGCGCTGATCCCCATCGCCGTGACTGCCGTCTTTGGGCGCATCTTTTGCGGCTGGATATGTCCGGCCACTCTTCTCTATGAACTGAACAGCAATTTTGCCGCCTGGCTGCGCTGGGCCGGCCTCGATCTCGGCAACCGCCGCTTCGACCTGCGGCTCAAGTATGCCGTGTTGGCATTGGGATTGGTGCTGTCGGCTGCCACCGGCATCGTGCTTGTCGCGACTATCTATCCGCCGGCCATCATCGGCCGTGAAATCTACTATGTGATCGCTCTCAGTGGATTCGGCGCCGGTACAACGTTTTTCCTGGCTACCATGCTCTTTGACCTGCTGGTGGCACGCCGTGGATTTTGCCGCTATCTCTGCCCGGGGGGAGCACTATATGCCTTGCTCGGGCGCTATCGCCTGGTCCGCATCCACCGCATCGTCGAGAGCTGCAATGATTGCGCGAAGTGCAACGTCGTTTGCGAGTTTGGCCTTGATCCCATGGCCGATGGCTTCGGTCAGGAGTGCAACAACTGCACGGCATGCATCGCCATCTGCCCAACGGATGCTCTGACCTTCACACTTCGGCCGACCGACATTGCCGCCCAGGGGCCAGGTCACCTGGGCCGCAAACACCGGCGCGAGCCGGAAGCGGAGCACGGCGGAACGGTCCCATGAAGCGCCGCCGGCTTCTCAAGGATATCGTTGCCGGTGTCGCGATCGCCTCCGCCGGCGCCGTTCCTTACGCCGTGTCGCCCCTGCTGGCGCCCGGGCAGGCGGCAGCGAAACGCAACTACCTGCGGCCGCCGGGTGCGCTCGAGGACGACGCCGCGTTCGTTGCGGCCTGCATCGGTTGCGGCCTCTGCGGCGAGGTCTGCCCGCCGCGCTGCATACGATTTCACCGCCGCGACGGTGGCGCCAAGGTCAATACCCCCTTCATCGATGCTGCAGAGAAAGCTTGTACCTTGTGCGGCAAATGCATGGAGTTCTGTCCCACCACGGCGCTCGGTATCGTGCCGCGGGATCAGGTCGACATGGGCGTCGCCGAAATCGACCGTGATGCCTGCTATCCCTGGGTGGATCGGGGCGTCTGCGGCGCCTGCGTCAGTATCTGTCCGCTGGGGAAAAGCGCTATTGGTTACAAGATGTGGAATCAATACCAACCGATCGTCAGGCAGGGTTGCGTCGGCTGCGGCTTATGCGTCGAGGTCTGCCCGCATCCCAGCAAGCCGATTTGGATTGTCCAGCGCCGCGCGGCCAAGACCGCGCCTGACCGGGGGTAAGGGATGCCGAGAGTCCGGATTATTGTACTGGTGATTTTGACCGGCTGGCTGTTGCCGGTGGAATTCGCCGCGGCGCATCACGTGCTGGGCCGGCCCAGCTACAGTCTCAGCGAAGATTCCAACACACCTCCCGCGGTCCAGGTGGAAGTAGAGGTCGGTGAATTCTCAGTCACCTACATGGTCTTCCCCGACGTGCCGCGGCCCGGCCGTCCCGGCCGGCTCAATCTCTACCTGAGGCAGGGCGACGGCGGCTCGCCATTCGACGGCAAGGTTACCTTTAAGGTCCGCGACGATTCGTGGTTGTCCTGGCTGGGTTATCGGTCACACGAGTCGGTTCTCGGCGTGCAATCACCGGACGACAACGTTTTTCGTCAGGGCGTCCATTTCGAAGCGGCCGGCGAATACATCGTCAGTGTCGAGTTCGAAGCCGGCGGCCGGCCGTACGCGATTGATTTCCCCCTGCGGGTCGGCGAGCCGTCTCGCATCGGGCCTATCAGCATCGCCGTTGCGGTCCTGGTCATTGCGCTTGCCGGCTTCACCGTTATCCAGCGCCGGCGTTCGCTGACCGGCAAGATCCGTGGCGCCCACAACGAAAAGCAGCCGAAGTGAGCGGGGTGGCCTCGCCATGAAACGCCGCGAGGTATTGAAGCTAGGGGCGCGAAAGGCGGCCGAAATCGCCTTGGAGGTGGCCGGTCAGGCGGCAACGCTACGCGCCGACGCCTGGATCAGGCCCCCGTTTGCCATTGATGAGCCCCAATTCCTGGCGCACTGCACGCGTTGCGACAAATGCCTCGAAGCGTGCAGCTACGATGTTCTGTTCAAGCTGTCGCCCGACCACGGCATCGCGGCAGCCGGAACACCGGCCATGAACCTGCTGCATCGGGGTTGCCGTATGTGCCAGGACTGGCCCTGCGTGAGCGTGTGCGAGCCGGCGGCGCTGGTGCTCCCGGACGCAGCAGAAGGCACACCGGTCATCTCCCCAAAACTGGCCGTCGCGACCATCGATAGCCGGTCGTGCCTGCCCTACCTGGGACCCGAGTGCGGCGCTTGCGCCGATTCCTGCCCGATCGAGGGGGCGCTGGAATGGCAAGGCGGGCTTAAACCGGTCGTCAATCAGGACCTCTGCACCGGCTGTGCGCTGTGCCGTGAAGCCTGCATCGTCGATCCGAAGGCGGTCGGCATCGCGGTCTTCATCGCCGACGGGACGACGACGGAGGCCTGATGGCGGCGCCGTGTCGCCAGCGACACAACCCCTGGCTGGCCGTCCTTGCGACCCTCTTGATCGGCTGTGCAATGGCGGCCCGGGTTGAGGCCGGGCCGCTGGCGCATTCAACGAGTCCCTACCTGCTGCAGCACGCCGACGACGCCATCGACTGGCAACCCTGGTCCGAAGCGGCCTTGGCCCGGGCGAGGCGTGAAAACAAGCCGATCTTCCTCTCGATCGGCTACGCCGCCTGCCATTGGTGCCATGTGATGGCGCGAACGACGTTCGCAGACCGGCAGGTGATCGAATTGCTGAACCGCCACGTCGTCAGCATCCTCGTCGATCGCGAGGAACGTCCTGATCTCGATAGCCACTTTATGAAGATCCTGTCCGGCATGACCGGTCGCAGCGGCTGGCCGGCGAATTTCTTCCTTACGCCCGACATCGTGCCCTTGTTTGCCGCCGGCTATCTGGCGCCTGAGGCGCAATATGGCCAGCCGGGCTTTTTGAGCGTTCTGCAAACCCTGGTCCGTGGATGGAACAACGATCGCCAGGCCATTTTGCGCGATGCCGAGATTACCCGCGATCAACTCAGGGCCTTGGCCGAAACCGTTCCGAGTGGCGGCGCCGTTAGCAGCGAGGATCCCCGCGACAACGCCCGTCGAGCCTGGGCCAAAAGCTTCGACGTGAAGTATGGAGGTTTCGCCGGCGAGCCGAAATTTATCTTCCCGAACGTCTTGTCGTTCCTGCTTCACAATGGCGTGCGGCGCAACGACTCCGCTCTTTTGCAGCAGGTGTTCCTGACGCTCGATCAGATGGCGGCCGGCGGCGTGCGCGACCAACTCGGCGGCGCCTTTCACCGCTATGCGGTGGACCGTTTTTGGCAGGTTCCCCATTTCGAAATCCTGTTGGCCGACAATGCCTTGCTGGCGCGCCTCTATCTCGAGGCCTACCAAGCGTCCGGCCAAGCCCGCTTTGCCGTCGTGGCGCGGGGTATCCTGGATGATCTCATCAGCCGCTTCCGACTTCCCAGCGGCGGTTTCGCCTCGGCGCTCGACGCCGATTCCGAAGAAAAAGAGGGGCTCTACTACACCTGGACCGCGGCCGAAGTACGATCCGTACTGGGTGTCGAAAAGGCAAAGCCGTTCATCGCAGCCTACGTCGATCAAAGCTATGGTCTGGTGCGGGGCCGGAGCGTGCTGCGCCTTCGGGAAGGCCCGGATTCCTTTGCCAGGACGCAAGAGCTACTGGCCGCTAGCCGATCACGGCTGCTGCGGGCTCGGGCCTTGCGGACGGCGCCGTTCCGCGACGAAAAGGTTCTCACGTCCTGGAACGCCCTCGCCGTCAGTGCCCTCGCCAAGGCAGCGCAGGTATGGCATGACGGCCGCTACCTGCGGCTTGCCCAGGAGGGCATGAATGACTTGCTCGCTCCGCTTCTCCGCACCGGAGAGCTTTCGCACAGCCGCTTGGGCCGCCAGGCAACCCAAGAGGTGTTTCTCGATGACTACGCCTTTCTCGTGCAGGCGCTGGTCGATCTCTATGAAACGGATTTTCAGGTCCGTCATCTCGAATCCGCTCGCAGTTTGATGAAGTCCCTGATCGAGCGCTTCCAGGAGGCTCCGGGACGGCCCTTCCGCTTCTCACCGACCGACCGCTCCTCCGGCATTCCCGCTCGGACAATTCTCGACGAGGACGGCGCGCCATCCGGCAATGCCGCCGCCTTGATCGCCCTTCATCGCTTGGTGTCGTTCGGCGCCGAGAGGGAATTCGCTGCCCAGGCCGAGACCATTACCCAGGCTCTTGGACGCTATCTTGAACTTTCGGCGCCGGCAGCCACGGGTTTGCTCGCCGCCTTGGATTATCGGCCGATCGAGTCTCATGAGATCGTTGTCGTCGGTTCGCCACGCAGCGCCGACACCCGGCGCTTGTTGCAGGAAGTTTACAAAAGGCTCCTTCCCGGCACGGTTCTCGCGCTCATTGCGCCGAACGCTTCGCTGGAGAACGAACACTGGCCGCTGCTCGCCGGGCGGCCCTTGCTGGCCAATACGGCCACCGCCTACGTCTGCAAGAACAGGCTGTGCAAACTACCCGTCGATCAGCCGGCCGCGCTGGCGGTCCAACTCGACGAACTCATGGTGCCGTCAAGGCGCTAGCACGGATCAAGGTTGCCAACTGCGGATCAAGGCAACCAAATTGTCGATGTCGCCTGATGAAAGTTTCTCGCTGTAGCCCGGCATCGGCGTTCCGCGCCGTCCTCGCGAGATCGCCCAGCGGATTTGGGCGTCGGAGACGGCGGCGAGATATTCGGGGTTATTGAGGCTCACCGCGGTAACGCCCTGGCCCACCCGGCCATGGCATTCTGCGCACTGCGTAGCATAGAGGCCGCGGCCTTTGCCGGCATCGCCCGCCACCGAGGCGGGATCGAAGTCGACGCTTGCCTCGCGCTGCCAGCCGCGGATGAAGGCGACGATGGCTTTGATCTCCCCGCCGCCAAGCGGCCCGCCACGGGCTTTTGAAAAGGCTTCCATCCAGGTGCCGGGGCGGCCATTGGCGATACTTCTGGCCAGGAATTCATCGCTCACGGTGGTCAGGAAATCCTGGCCGCCCAGGGCCACGGCGTTATCGGAAACATACCCTTCACCGTGCGCGCCATGGCAAAATATGCAGTGCTCGCGGTAGATGCTCGCACCCCGAGCCCGTTCGTCAGCCTTGGCGGGCGAAACAGCATCGGCCGCGACTGCGCTGCCATCTGGCTGAGCGAAAAACGCCAACAGAACGACAATGACGCCGCAAACGCGCAGCGTGCGGGGTAATCTCGAAAAGTCCGAGATTCCGGACCGCACAGGCCGCATAGAGCGCAGCAAAGGTTCAGGTGGCTTCACGTTTGACCATCAGCCATCCAAAAAACAAAGCAATTCTATAACAAAAGTGGAATTCCCGGTTGATGTATCTGGGTCGCAATATTTGGGTGGCGGGCACCGAGGTCAGGATCTCTTGGCTCACCGGCGATGCGCACCTTCACGGTCACTGACGGGAGGCGCATTGATCTTGAACCAGTCGGCGATCTGACTGCCGGTCATGAAGATGGTGTCCTCGCGCGCCAACAGATCGTCGATCATTCTTTCCAGATACCCGATGCGGTGCGGTACGCCAATCAGATGGGGATGGAGGCCCATCGCCATGACTCGCGGATTGCGCTCGAACTCCTTCTCGAAGGCGGCAACCGAATCGCTCATCCGTCGGTACATTTCCGGCGAAGCGTGCTTTTCGATGGCGTAGATGATGCTGTCGTTGATCTCGAGATTGTAAGGCATAGCAATAAGTGGCCCAGCTTTCGTCACCATCCAGGTCGGTAAGTCGTCGACCACCCAATCACAGACGTAGTCGACGCCCGCCGCCTTGAGAATGTCCGGCGTGTCGACGCTTTCCTTGAGGCCCGGACTCAGCCAGCCGCGGGTCTTGCTTCCGGTAAAGGCCTCGAGTTTGTCGAGCACCGCCTGAATCAGTGACGCCTCGTCGTCCTCGGCTTGCATCGATTTCTGGTGCATGCCATGGCCGATGAACTCCCAACCCGCCTCGAGCATGGCTTCGGCGCACTGGGGATATGCGTCGACGACGCCGGCGTTGATGGAGGTGCTGGCAGGTACGCCACGATCCGCGAACAGCTCGAGGATTCGCGGCATGCCGCAGCGCATACCGTATTCCGCCCAGGAATAATTGGGGATGTCCGGCACCTGCTCGGCGCCGTGGAGTGCCGTTATGATCTTGCGCGGCATGGCGTTTTCAAATCGCCAGTGCTCGACGTTGACCACGAGATGGACAATCAACGGCTTGCCGTCCGGGGGCTCGAGCCGCTTGCGGGCGCTCGACATCTCGTAGGGGATTCGAGGGTTGGTCATGGCATTCCCCCCTTTGGATTTCCAAAGTCTGCCGTGGCCATCAATCGGCGAGGCGAACATCGCCGACGATCGTGACTCGAACTATCCTACCACACTATGCCCAATGCCGAGGTAGGGGGGCGACGGCATTCACAGGCTGATGCGGTAGATCTCCATAGCGTTGTCGCGGAAGAGGCGGCGGCGTTCGACCTCGCCGAAATCGGCGACGATTTCGGCGAAACCATCAAAGACGGTGTCTAGGCTGTCGGCGGCCAGGCTGTCGACCGGCCAATTGGAAGCGAACATCGTGCGCCCCGTCCCGAACACCTCGATGGCTTCGCGCACCACACGGCGATTGGCCGCCACCGTCCAGGGTTGGCCGGATTGGCCCAGGCCGGAGATTTTGATGGCGGTGTTGCGCTCTGCCGCAAATTCCTCCAGCGCCGCCCGCCAGGCCGCCAGTGCCGCCTTGTCGCGGTCGACCGGCAGGCCGGTGTGGTTGAGGATGATCAGTGTGTCGGGGAAGTCCCGGGCCAGCGCCGCCGCCTCGCCAAGCTGCCCCCAGGGCGCTTGCAAATCGTAGTGAAAGCCGTGCTGGGCCAACAGGGCGTAGCCCTGGCGCCACTCGGGATCGGCCATTGAAATGGGCTTCTGGCGGATGCTGCGCAGCAGCGGGTACTGGGCATGGCCGGCTAGCACCTCGGCGATATCGGGGCGGGCGAAATCGGCCCAACCCACTACCGCATTGGGTAAGCCGTGGCGCTCGGCGATTTCCTGCAGCCAGGCGCTCTCGGCCACCGGGTCATGGCGCGCCCACTCGGCCTCCATGTGCACCGTGGCGATGACGTTCTGCTTGGCGGCATCGCGGCGGTAGTCGTCGGGCAGGTAGTTGCGCTTGATGGCCTCGTAGTCGTCGCCGTAACGGAATCCCTGCAGCGGCTGGTCTTGCAGCCAGGGATAGGGGTTGCGCCCGAGGTCCCAGAAATGCTGGTGGGCGTCGACGATCTCAGGCATCGCCCAGCACGATGGCGCCGGATGCCGCCAGTTCCTCGATCTCGGCCGCCGCGAATCCGTATTCCAGCAGCACCTCGCGGGTGTGCTGGCCGAAGCCGGGCGCCGGCCGGTGGACGCCGCCAGGTGTGGCGCCGAACTTGACCGGCGGCCCCAGTGTCTGCACCCGGCCGGCCACCGGATGATCGAGCTCCTGCACCATGTCACGGGCCAGGACCTGTTCGTTTTCGTGCATCTCCTGGACGTCGAGGATGGGGCCGGCCGGCACCCGGGCGGTTTCGAGGATTTCCAGCCATTCGGCGCTGGTGCGGGTGGTGAAAACGGTTTCCAACTCGGCGATCAGTTCGGATCGATTAGCCATGCGGCCCTCGTTGTCGGCAAAGCGCGGATCCACGGCCAATTCGGGGCGGCCGATGGCTTCGACCATGAGCTGCCAGGTGCGCGGATTGGCGGCACCCAGATTGAAATATCCGTCCTGGCTGCGGATGGCCTGGTAGGGCGCATTCAGCGGATGGGCCGACCCCATAGCGCGGGGCGGCTCGCCGGTGGCGAAGCTGATGGCGGATTGCCAGTAGGTATGGACGATGCCGGCCTCCAGTAACGACGTATCGACCATCTGCCCCTCGCCGGTTTTCAGCCGCCTGACGTAAGCCGCCAGGATGCCCATGGCCAGCAGAATGCCGGCGGTGATGTCGGCCACCGGCGCGCCGACCTTGACCGGCGGCCGCTCAGGCCCTTCGCCGGTGATCGACATCAGCCCCGAATAGCCCTGGGCGACGAGATCGAAGCCGCCGCGCAAGGCATAGGGTCCCGTGCGCCCAAAGCCCGAGATGGCGCCGTAGATCAGGCCGGGATTGCTCTTGCGCAGGTCCTCGTAATCGAGACCGAGCTTTTGCATGGTGTCGGGGCGGTAGTTCTCGGTCACCACGTCGGCGGTTTCCAGGAGCTTTCGCAGCACCCGTTTGCCGTCCTCGGTCTTGAGATCGACGACCACACCGCGTTTGTTGCGGTTCATCATCAAGAACGCCGCCGATTCGCCATTGATGTCGGGGGGCAACGTGTGCCGGGTATCATCGCCGTCGAGCTTCTCGACCTTGATCACGTCGGCGCCCATGTCGGCCAGCATCAGGCCGCAGGTCGGCCCGGCCATGACGTGGCAGAGTTCGATCACCACAACGCCATCCAAGGGGCCCAAAGGTGACATGCTCAGCGCCCCTCGAATTCAGGGTTTTTCTTAGCCAAGAACGCTTTGAATCCGATCTGGAAATCCTCGGTGGCGAAGCAATCGTAGCTTTCGTCGCGCTCGTCCTCGCTCAATGGCGCCGGATCCATCAGGCGGTTGACGAACTTCTTGTGCCAACGTGCGGTCAACGGCGCCCCCTCGGCGATGCGCCGCGCGCTGGCGTAAGTCGCTGGCTCGAGGTCGAAATCGGGCACGACGCGGTTAATCAAGCGCTTCTCCAGGGCCTCGTCCGCGCCAAAAACACGGCCTTCGAGCAATATCTCGAGTGCCGCCGCCTTGCCCACGATCTCGATCAACGGCTGCATCTCGTCGATCGCCACGACCAAGCCGAGGCGCTTGACGGGAATGCCGAAGCGGCCCGATTCGCCCGAGATGCGAATGTCGCAACAAGCTGCCAGCTCGAGCCCGCCACCGACGCAGACACCGCTGATCATGGCGATCACCGGATGGCGCAGCCCCTGCAGGGCGCGTAGCGTGCCGTGGGTCTTGGCGGCGTAGGCCCGGGCCTGTTCGGCCGAGCTGCGCTCGGTTTCGAATTCCGAGATATCGGCCCCGGCGGCAAAAGCCTCGTCGCCGTCACCGCGCAACACCACGCAGCGCACTGAGCCATCGGATTCCAACTCGAACAGCACCTCGCCGAGCTTTTGCCACATGAAAACATTCAGCGCATTGCGCCGCTCGGGCGCACTCAAGGTCACCGTCGCGATGGCCCCGTCGCGGGTCAGAAGAACGTCACCGGACATCGGAATCTCCGCCTAGCAGCGCGATCGTGCACCAAGAGGAAATCTGCGGGCCGGACCCAAGCTTGTCAACGCCGGGCGGCCAACGCCGCTGCTGCCCGGGCGCGCTCTTCGATGGCCTGCCAGTTGCCGCTGGCCAGCAAATCCGCTGGCGCCGGCCAGGAGCCGCCGACACAGACAACGTTATCCAGCGCCAGATAGTCGGCGGCATTGGACTGATCGATGCCGCCGGTGGGGCAGAAACGCAAATCGGGAAAAGGGCCGGCGAAAGCCTTCAGCGCCGCTATGCCGCCGGCCGGCTCGGCCGGGAAGAATTTCAGCGTGCCAAGACCCAGCCGTTGGGCGCGCTGGACTTCCGATGCCGTGGCGACGCCCGGCAGGTATGGCAGGCCGGCTCGAGTCGCCGCTGCCACCAGGTCCGGATCGAATCCCGGGCTGACGGCGTAGCGCGCTCCAGCCGACAGCGCAGCGACGATTTCCTCAGGCCTGGTCAGCGTGCCGACGCCGACCACTGCCTCGGGCAGTGCCCCGGCCATGGTCTCGACGGCGGCCAGCGCCGCCGCGGTGCGTAGCGTCACCTCCAGCACGTTGAGGCCGCCGGCCACCAGGGCACGGGCCAGCGGCACTGCATCGGAAATGTCCTCGATAGTCAGAACCGGAATCACGGCGACCGGCGCCAGAAGATCCTCGATGGTCGGCCGATCAGTCATCCATGTCCTCCTTGGGAATAATCGCACCGTGCCGGGCGATGACCCGAGCGGCCAGGCGGTGGCCGGCCTCGGCCGCAGATGCCGGGGCCTGGCCGGCCAGGCGAGCCGCCAGGTAGGCGGCGTTGAAGCTGTCGCCGGCACCGGTGGTATCGACCGGCGCCACCGCCGCCGGCACCGGCACCAGCACCTCACCCCCCTCCCCCGCCACCAGGCAGCCTGCGGCGCCCATCTTGACAACCACTTCGCCTACCCCGGCAGCGCGGAGGCGCGCGGCGCAAGCTGTGGCGTTCGCATCGCCATGGAGCGCCTGTTCGTCGTCCAACGTCGGTAGGGCGATATCGACTAGCGGCAGTAGGCGTTCGAATTGCCGACGCGCCGCCGACGCGTCGGGCCAGCCGGGCCGCCGGTAGTTGCTGTCGAAGGCGATACGCAGACCGCCGAGCTTGAGCGCGCCCAGGCGCTCGATCAAGGCTTGGCAGCCGGAACCGATTACCGAGAGCGTAATACCGGAAAGGTAGATCCAATGGTACGCCGCCAGGGATCGCAGAACCTTGTCCCCCTCGGCGCCATGGAAGAGTTCGCGGGCCGGCGCCTGGTCGCGCCAGTAATAGAAACTGCGCTCGCCGCCCTCACCAGTACGAATGAGATAAAGCCCGGGCAGTCGCCCGGACCGGCGCACAACTTCTCCAATACCGACGCCCTCGGCCTGCCAGGCAGCCAGCATCTCGTCGCTGAATGGATCGTCGCCCAGAGCGGTCAGGTAGTCGACGCTTACAGCCGCCCGGGCGCCGGCCCTGGCGAGATAAACGGCAGTATTCAGGGTATCGCCGCCAAAGCCGATGCGTGCCCCCTCACCCGGGCCCGAGATTTCGATCATGCACTCGCCGATGGCTGCGACTTTCACGGCGGTCTCTGCCAGCCCTCAGGCCAGCAACTCGAAGTCGTCGAGATCGGGGCGCTGCATCTCCTCGGCAAAGCGCTCGAAGGGCCAGGGCCAGAGTGCCGGGTTGCCGCTCTGGTCGAGGTACCAGCTCTTGCAACCGGAGACCCAGACGGTGCCCTTCATGGCGCTCTTGATGGCGTCGTTGAAACGCCGCGTGGGTTCCATTTTGGGCGCGATCTCGCGGCAACGGCCTTGGTGGACGAGGTCGACCAATTGCATGACGTAGGAAAGCTGGAGTTCCGAGATCATGATCACCGAGAAATTGCCGATCGGGCTGTTGGGGCCGACCAGCATGAAGAAGTTGGGAAAGCCCGGCACGGCTACCGAGCGATAGGCCTCCGTGGCCTCACTCCAGGCCTGATCGATGCTGAGACCGTCGCGGCCCACCACCTGCATGGGGCGCATGAAGCTGTGGGCGTCGAAGCCGGTAGCCAGCACCAGCACGTCGAGCTCATGCAAACGGCCATCGCGGGTGCGCACGCCGGCCGCCTCGATGCACTCGATACCGGCCGTGACCAGCTCGGCATTGGGTTTCTGTATGGCGGGGTAGAAATCGTCCGACATGACCAGGCGTTTGCAGGCCACGCGGTAGTCGGGCGTGAGGCGGCCACGCAGCCTGGCATCTTTGACGTTTTCCCGAAGGTTTTGGCGGCACATCGTTTCCAGCTTGGCCATCTGTTCGCGATCGCCAACTACCGCCCGGGCGAAGGTATTGCGAAAACGCTGGTCGAGCTGGTCGTAGGTTTCCTGCATGAGGTCGGGCGTGCTGCGAAAGGCCTCTTTCTCCGCGTCGCTATAGGCCGGGTTGGGCAGCGGCAGGACCCACTGGGCGGTGCGTTGGAACAGAGAAACCTGGGCTACCCGATCGACAATCGCCGGAACGATCTGGATGGCGGTCGAGCCGGTGCCGACGATGCCGATGCGAACCCCTTCCAGCGCTACGTCATGGTTCCAACGCGCGCTGTGGAAGCTGGCACCGGCAAAGTCCTCGAGACCGGCGATGTCGGGCATAACGGGGCGGTGCAACACGCCGGTGGCACAGATCACGATATCGACAACGTCGCCTTCGCCATCCCCGGTGTCGAGATGCCAGCGACCGTTCTTGAATTCGGCCCGAGTGATCTCGGTTTGGAATCGGATGTCGGATTCGATGTCGTATTTTTTCGCCACGCCCTCGAAATAGGCCTGGATCTCGGCGCCCGATGAAAACCAGCGGCTCCACTCGGCGTTGGGTTCGAAGGAATAGCGGTAGAGGTGGGACGGCACGTCGCAGGAAAGCCCGGGATAGGTGTTGTCGCGCCAGGTGCCGCCCAGACGATCCGCCTTCTCGTAGATCGTGAAGTCGTGGTGGCCGGCCTCCCGCAACTTGATGGCCGCGAGGATGCCGGACATGCCGGCGCCGATGATGGCGAAGCGTAAGGGTCGTGATTTCCGGCCTGCCATGGCTTTAGGACTGGGATGGCCGGAACAGCGGCAGGGTCATGCCGTCTGAATCTTTGAATACCACTTCGACCGGCATGTCGGCGGTAATCTCCGACGGCTCGCAGCCAACGATGTTGGTGGGCAGGCGAACCCCTTCCTCGAGTTCGACCAGGGCCACGGCATAGGGCACCTCGCCGGCGTAGATTTCCTTGGGCACGGGATGGGTGACGACGATCCAGCTATAGATCCGGCCGCGGCCCGAGGCCTCTACGTGTTCGACTTCGGCGCTGCCGCAATGGGGGCAGAGGCCGACCGGCGGGAAGCGCAGGCGGGTGCATTCAGCGCAGCGCTGGATGACCAGCTCATGGCGGGCACAGGCCCCCCAGAAATTTTCCGAATCGGCGTCGAGGCTCGGTTGCGGTTTTTGCGCCATGGTCAGTTCCCCAGCACTAAGGCACTGCCGCAGGTCATGGCACCGGCCGTGGTCAACGCGATCTCGGCGCCATCGACCTGGCGCGGCCCGGCCTTGCCGCGCAACTGTTCGACCGCCTCGACGACGTGGTTGAGGCCGTGAATGTAGGCCTCGGACAAGAGCCCGCCGTGTGTATTGATGGGCAAACTGCCATCGGCGGCGATGTGGCCGTCGGTGACGAAATCGCCGCCCTCGCCGTCGGCGCAAAACCCGAATCCCTCGAGCTGCATGAGCACGCTGTAGGTAAAGCAGTCGTAGATCTCGGCCACGTCGACGTCGGCTGGCCCCACACCTGCGCTCCGCCACAGGTCNTCGGCGATNTAGNGGCTGTAGTTGTGGGCNTGTTCGGGCCAGCGCATGGCNTCNAANAGGTCNTCGCCCTGNTTGGGGCCGCCGCCGTANGCCGCGCCCATGATGCGAACNGGTNTTTGNTTNAGATCGCGGGCCNNCTCGGCNCTGGTNACCAGCACGGCNCAGGCGCCNTCNNNTTCNAGGCANATGTCNANNAGCCGGAAGGGCTCGACGATCANGCGCGAGGCCTGGTGNTCNTCNAGCGTGATGGGNTNNCGCATCATGGCGCGCTCNTTGCGGGCGGCGTTTTGCCGNCANGTCACGGCNACNNNGCCCAATTGCTNGCTGNTGGTGCCGTANTTGATCATGTGGCGGCGGCACCACATGGCCATGGCCTGGGGATAGGTGATCCAGCCGAAGGGTGCTGTGTACTGCGTGATGCCCAGCGTATTGATGTCACGGCTGCCACCAAGCCTGAATCCGGATCGCCCGTTCATGGCGCGAAAGCAAAGTACGTTTTCGGCCAAGCCGGCTTCGATGGCGGCGGCGGCGGTCTGCACGATCAGGTTGGCGGCATTGCCGCCGGACGAGAACTCGACGGCATAGCGCGCGGCGGGCAGGCCGAGACCGGTGGCCACGGCCATCGAGGGTACCGAATCGCCGAAATTGAAGCTGACCACGCCGTCCACTTCGGCCGCTTCCAAGCCAGCATCGTCGAGCGCCGCGCGGCAGGCCTCGACCGCCAGATTGAGAACGGTGGTGCCGCTTTGCTTGGAATATTCGGTGCTGCCGATTCCGGCGATGGCGTACTTGTCGCGTAGCGTCCAGACCATGGTTGTTCAGCATCCCTTGAAGTCGGGGGTACGTTTCTCGTCGAAGGCAATCAGCCCCTCGGTGGCGTCGTGGCTAGCGGTGGCCCAGTTGTAGACGAAGCTCATCTCCAACTGCAGCCCGGCTTCCAGGCTGCCGCGCAGGCCCTCGTTGACCAGATGCTTGGTGCCAGCGAGCCCGGCCGGGCTCTTAGTGAGATATTCCTCGATCATGGTCTCGACCTCGGCCATCAACTGGACCCTGGGCACCGAGCGGTTGACCAGGCCGATGGCGGCGGCCTCGATGCCGCTGAGCAAACGGCCGCTGAACATCAGCTCCTTGGCCCGGAAGGCGCCGATGGCGCGGGGCAGGCGCTGCGAGCCGCCGGCTCCGGGAAGTTGGCCGAAATTGAGATGGCCATCACCGATGCGAGCTTCGTCGGCCGCCACGGCCAGATCGCAACTCAGCAAAAGCTCGAGCCCGCCGGCCACGCAGGCCCCGTTGACCGCGGCGATGACAATCTTGTCGCTGCGCTCCAGCCGGGCGCAAAGATCGAAAAAGTCGCGCAGGTAGCGGCGAAATTCGGCCGGCTGTTTGTAGAGCCCGAGATAGCCCTTGAGGTCGCCACCGGCGGAAAAAGCCTTGCCGGCGCCGGTCACCACGACGATCACCACCTCCGGGTCCGCATCGATCTCGGCGAAAGCCGTACCGAGTTCCTGGATGGTGTCCCAACTTAGCGGGTTCAGGCTGTCCGGCCGGTTCAACGTCAACCGGACCACCCGGTCCTGGCGTTCGTACAGAATGTTCTGATATGTCATGAATTCACTATAGCCCGGGCCGACAGCCGCTGCGAACCCGCCCAACCTGTCGCCCCACTACCGCGCCACGGGACCAGGGAGAGACCAATGCTGCTCGACGTTCGCACCTACCGCTGCAAGCCGGGAACCATCAAGACCCACCTCGCCCTCTACGCTGAAAAGGGCGCCACCCCGCAAAGCCGCAACCTGGGCCAGCCGCTGGCCTACCTGACCACCGAGACCGGCAACCCCAACGAATACGTCCACATCTGGGTCTACGACAGCGCCGCCGACCGCGAGGCCAAACGCGCCGACTTGTGGGCCGACCCAGAGTGGATCGCCTACACCCAGGCGAGTGCCAAGTTGGGTGCGCTGGAAGCCCAAGAAAACAAACTCATGGTGCCGGTGGATTTCTTCCCGTCGCCGCGTTGATATTCTGCTAGTGTTTTGCGGGGGAGGCAGGCCGACGGGCCTGCCTCTTGTTTGCGTTCGCCCAGCGGAGCGCGACAGAGCACGGAGGACAGAACATGACCACGGTCGCCAAGGAAGAACTCGTCTCGTACATAGGTAAGGATCTCGGCACCTCGGATTGGGTGACCGTCGACCAGGCGCGTATCAACGAATTCGCCGACGCCACACTCGACCACCAGTACATCCACGTCGACGAAGAGCGTGCCAAGGGAACGCCGTTCGGCACCACCATTGCCCACGGCTTCCTGACGCTGTCACTGTTACCCCACCTGGCCAGCCAAGTCCGGGTCGAGCCCGAGAACGTCGTCATGGGCATCAACTACGGCCTCAACAAGGTGCGTTTCCTCAACCCGGTCAAGTCCGGAAGCGAGGTGCGGGCCCGGGTCAAGATGACCGGCGCCAACGAAAAGCAGCCCGGCCAGATGCTCATCACCACGGACGTCACCATCGAGATCAAGGGCGAGGAAAAACCGGCCCTGATCGCCGAATCGCTGGCGCTGTTTATCACGCAATAAGGATCGCTCGCCGGGGATCGGGGGGAGGCGAGCGCCGGAAAGGAAGAACTATGACCATTCGTTTTGATGATCGCGTAGCCATTGTCACCGGGGCCGGACAGGGGCTGGGACGCAGCCACGCGCTGGCGCTTGCCGAGCGCGGCGCCAAAGTCGTGGTCAATGACCTGGGCGCGGCCACGGACGGCACCGGCGGCTCCAGCGAGGCGGCCAAAGCCGTGGTGGCCCAGATCGAATCCCAGGGCGGCGAGGCCCTGGCCAACGGCGCCAACGTGGCCAAGCCCGATGAGGTCGAAGCCATGGTGGCTGCAGCCAAGGAGCGCTGGGGACGTGTCGACATCCTGGTCAACAACGCCGGCATCCTGCGCGACAAATCCTTCGCCAAGATGACCATGGAGGACTATCGAACCGTGCTCGACGTCCACCTCATGGGCAGCGTGCACTGCAGCCAGGCGGTGTGGCCCATCATGCGCGAGCAGAATTACGGCCGCATCGTCGTCACCACCTCATCGGCTGGGCTTTACGGCAATTTCGGCCAGGCCAATTACGGCGCCGCCAAGATGGGCGTGGTCGGCCTGATGAACGTACTGCACCAGGAAGGGGCCAAGTACGGCATCCGCGTCAATACGCTGTCGCCCAGCGCCGGCACACGCATGACCGAAGGCCTGGTGCCGCAAAAGGTCTACGATCTGTTGACGCCGGAATCAATCTCACACGGGCTTTTGGTACTGGTCAGCGAGGACGCGCCCTCGAAGGAAATCCTGGCCGCCGGCGGCGGCACTTTTTCCCTTGTGCGCATTTACGAGACCGGCGGTATCGTGTTAGGACCCGACGAGATCAGCGCCGAGGCGGTGGCCGAGCGCTGGGCCGAGGTCAGCGACCCGGCGGCCCAAAGGGAGCTCGGAGGCGCTTTCGACCAAACCGAGAAATTCGTCACAACGGCAGCCGAGGCATTGGGCCTCGACGTTAGTTAGAGCATATCGCGGGGATCAATCCTGCAATGGAGCACTTGAAATGAAAGAAGCAGTCATCGTCTCGACGGCCCGTACACCCATCGGCCGGGCCTATCGCGGCGCCTTCAACAACACCGAGGGCCCGGCCCTGGCCGGCCACGCCATCAAGCACGCCGTCGAACGCGCCGGCATCGAGTCCGGCGAAATCGACGACGTGGTACTGGGCTGCGCCATGCAGCAGGGCACCACCGGCCTCAACACGGCCCGCCAGGCCCTGCTGGCCGCCGGGCTGCCGGTCGAGGTCAGCGGCATGACCATCGACCGCCAGTGCTCGTCGGGCATGATGGCCATTGCCACGGCGGCCAAGCAGGTTCTGCACGACGACATGCCGATCTGCGTCGGCGGCGGCCTCGACAGCATCAGCCTGGTGCAGAACGAGCATTCCAACTCCCACCGGGCGGCCAACGAGAGCGTGCTGGCCCAAGCCAAGGACATCTACATGCCCATGCTGCAGACCGCCGAGGTGGTGGCCGAGCGCTACGGCATCAACCGCGAGCAGATGGACGAATACGGCTTGCAAAGCCAGCAGCGCACCGCTGCCGGCCAAGCGGCCGGCCACCTCGACGACGAGGTCGTAGCCATGACGGCGACCAAGGCTCTGGTCGACAAGGCCACCGGCGAGGTGGCTTACGAGGAGGTGACGCTGGCCAAGGACGAGGGCAACCGGCCCGACACCACGCTCGAAGGCCTGCAGAATCTCAAGCCCGTGTTTGAAGGCGGCAACATCACGGCCGGCAACGCCAGCCAGCTTTCCGACGGCGCCTCCGCCTCGGTGGTGATGGACGCCAAATTGGCCGAGCAGCGCGGCCTGGAGCCCCTGGGCTACTACCGCGGCCTGGCCGTGGCCGGCTGCGAGCCCGACGAGATGGGCATCGGCCCGGTTTTCGCCGTACCCAAACTGTTGGAACGCCACGGTCTCAAGGTCGACGACATCGACCTCTGGGAGCTCAACGAAGCCTTCGCCGTGCAGGTCATTTATTGCCGCGACCGGCTGGGCATTTCCGACGACATCCTCAACGTCAACGGCGGCGCCATCTCGATCGGCCACCCTTACGGCATGTCCGGCGCCCGCATGGTGCCGCACAGCCTGATCGAGGGTAAGCGGCGCGGCGCCAAGTATGTCGTCTCGACCATGTGCATCGGCGGCGGCATGGGCGCGGCGGGGCTGTTCGAAGTCGCGTAAAGACACATTTGGGACCGGCCGACAGAGGTCGGCCGGTCTTTTTTTCGATCCGAGCTTGCCACAGAAATAAGCCGCTTGGCGGAGGCACTCAGCCTGCCAGCACAAGTGATCGGCTATTCTGTTCGACAATTGATATGGATGGCGACAGTTACTACAATTAACAAATCATAGACTGAATCGCTACCTGGGGAGGCTGGTCGATGACCATTTTGATCGTCACCAATCGGGTTCTGAACGAAAAACCGTCTTCGCCTGAGTTTTTGTTCGGCGAAACTCTCAACGCCAAGGGAGGCTGCGAAATCCGCCTGGCGACTTTCGATAAGAACCCTGACGGCACGTGGCGGGGTGACTTGATCGAGGAAGCCGACGAGCCGACGGTGGACAACGTTCCCAGTCGAGAGAAATTCAGGGAACTCCGCGGACGCCTGATCAACGATGAGAAGGACTGCGTTTTCTATGTTCACGGCTACAACAAATCCTTCGCCGAAAGCCTGGAACAATGCTGGGAAATCCAAGAGCGATACGGTGTCGAGGTTGTGGGCTTTTCCTGGCCCGCAGATCCGGCCGGCGTAAGCCCTTTCGATTACTTCCAAGCCCGGCGGGTAGCAGCGTCCTCGGCACCTGCGTTGGACCTCGTCCTGGAGAAGATGGGACGCTACTTCCGTGAGTGCCTGAGCGAAGAACCCTCGGGCTCGGCGCAATGCGGTGTTTCGTTCAACCTGGTGATCCACAGCTTGGGGGCATTCCTATTCGAAACGTTTGTCCGGTCTGGCGATTTTTCCGGTGAAACCAGGTTTTTCGACAACATCGTTCTTAATGCAGCCGACGTCGATAATCCGGATCACAAGAGCTGGATCGACAAGTTGCAGTTCGTGCCGCGCCTATATGTCACCCTCAACGAACAGGACATGGTCCTTGCGGCTTCCGATATCGTCAATCGCGATCGGCTTGGCAACACGGCGCGAGATCTCCTGGCCCAGCGCCCCTACTACGTCGACTTCACCGGCGCCGACCATGTCGGCAAAGCTCACCGGCTTTTTGCCGAAGTGCCGGAGAACCCTCGGGTCGAGGCTTTCTTCGACCTCGCCTTCCATGGCCGGGCGGCGGAAAGGCTGCCGGGCATCGAAAGGGACGATGAAAACAACGTCTATGTCTTCCAGCCCGACCGATATGTTGGTGCTGATAGTGATGACGGCGAGCGTATGGATCGGTAGAGGTAGCGAGAGTAACCATGACAATGGATCACGAAAATTCGAATCCCATGATCGAGATTACCTGGAAATATATCGAAGACAAGGTACCGGAATACGCAGATAGCCTCAGAGTCTAACTCGAAACTCTATGTTTGATAACAATACCTTGCGAGGCGTCGCGTGACGAGCCTGATGTGGGCGATGAGTAGCCAGGCTTCGGCGGAGGC
>NZDS01000103.1 GCA_002690215.1 Rhodospirillaceae bacterium
CGACAAGCGGCTTAACATCAAACCAAGATGAGCCAGATCCTCCGGTAAAAAATAGGCTCAACAGTCCCGAATGTTTTGATGACGGACACTGAGTTTTGAGGAGGTCCTGAGGGTAAGCGCCATGCAGAGTTTTGTCCCCGAGGCCGAAGGGCGCTTGGAGGAATGGGTACAGGAAAGGCTGGCGCAGCACAAAAATATGCAAAGTCCGCTCCGTTTCAACCGCGCCTTTGGAGGGGAGGAAGTTTGGCTGGATCAATATCATGTCGCCACGCCGGATGGCGGTTCACTCGTCATGTATTTGAATGTCACCGAGTCACACCATCAGGAAGAACGGCTGCGCCAATCTCAGAAAATGGAAGCGGTCGGACAGCTTACGGGCGGCGTGGCGCATGACTTCAACAACCTGCTTGCCGTCGTCATGGGAAACGCCGAGTTGTTGGCTCGATGGGCCGTGGATGCCAGCGAGAAGCACCGCCGGGCCATCGATGCCATCGTGCGGGCGTCCCAGCGCGGTGCCGAACTGACGCAGCGGTTGCTGGCATTCTCCCGCAAACAAATGCTCGATCCTGAGATCATCGATCTGGGCACCCGGCTCCCCGATATCAACGCAATGTTGCGCCGGACATTGGGGGAAACCATCGATCTCAAAAATGTCCTGGCTGGAAATCTTTGGCATTGCCTGGTCGATCCGGGGCAACTCGAGAACGCTATTCTCAATCTGGCCATCAATGCCCGTGACGCCATGCCCCGGGGCGGCAGGCTCACCATCGAGACGTCAAACACCGTGCTCGATAAAGATTATGTTGCCGCGCACAGCGACCTGGATCCCGGCGAATACGTCATGGTGGCGGTCAGTGACAGTGGCGTCGGCATGTCTGCCGACACTGTCGAACATGCCTTCGATCCGTTCTTCACGACCAAGGAAATTGGCAAGGGTACGGGACTGGGGCTTAGCATGGTGTTTGGCTTTGCCAAACAGTCGGGCGGGCACGTAACCATCTACAGCGAGCCAGACGTAGGTACCACGGTGAAGCTCTACCTGCCTCGATCGATTGAGGCTTCAGAAGAGCAAAAAGAGGAACCGTCTACCTTACCACCCCCGGCCCGGGAAGAGACCGTTCTGGTGGTCGAGGACGATGCCGATGTTCGCGCGCTCACCGTTACTCTGGTTGGCTCGCTGGGTTATGAAGTGTTGGAGACCGCCAACGGGCCAGCGGCATTGGAGTTGTTGGAACAGCAGCCAACGGTCGATATCCTGCTCACCGACGTGGTTTTGCCGCATGGGCTGAGCGGTCCAGAGATAGCGCAACGGGCACGGAAAATTGTCCCCGGACTCAAAGTTTTGTTCATGTCGGGCTATGCCGAAAGCGCCATTACGCATCGAGGCGAACTGGAGGAGGGCTTGGTTTTCTTGCAGAAACCCTTCGGCCTCGACGATCTGGCAAACAAGTTGCGCACGGTACTCGACGGCGAGTCGTGAGGGAGGAGGCAGGGTCAACCCAGAAATATTCAAACGATCCGCGTGCCGTGATGGCCCCAATAGCGGTCTTTGATCAGGCGCTTGTAAAGCTTGCCGTTGGCGTGGCGCGGCAGTTCGGGGTCGAAATCGATGGATCTGGGGCACTTGACGTGTGACAGGTGCTGACGGCAGAAATCGATCAGTTCGGCTTCCAGCTCGGCACTGCCGCTGCCCGGTACAAAAGGCTGCACCACGGCTTTGACATCCTCGCCGAACTCCGCGTTCGGCACGCCGATGACCGCGGCGTCCATCACCTTGGGGTGGGTGACAAGCAGATTTTCGGTTTCCTGCGGGTAGATGTTGACGCCGCCCGAGATGATCATGAAGGCGCGGCGGTCGGTGAGATAGAGGTATCCCTCATCGTCGACGTAGCCGACGTCGCCTAACGTCGTCCAGCCCTTTGCATTACGCGAGGCGGCGGTCTTGTCCGGGTCGTTGTGGTACTCGAACTCGGGGCCATCGGCGAAATAGATGGTGCCGTCCTGGCCAGCCGGCAGCTCGCCGCCGTCGGTCTCGTCGTCGTCCATGATGTGCAGCACGCCGACTAGAGCCTTGCCGACCGAGCCCCGATGAGCCAGCCATTCGTGAGAATCGATGGAGCAGAATCCGTTGGCCTCGGTGCCAGCGTAGTATTCGTAGATCACCGGCCCCCACCAGTCGATCATCTGCTGCTTGATCTGTACCGGGCAGGGGGCAGCGGCGTGGATGGCGAATTTCATGCTCGAGACGTCATAACGCGCCAGCACTTCGTCGGGCAGCTTGAGCATGCGCACGAACATGGTCGGTACCCACTGGCTGTGGCTGGCGCGGTATTCCTGCAACAGCGCCAGGGCCGCCTCGGGATCGAAGCGTTCCATGACGATGGAAGTGCCGCCTTGGCGCAGCACGCCCATGTTGTAGCGCAGTGGAGCGGCGTGGTAGAGCGGCGCCGGCGAGAGGTAGATGCTGTCCTCGTCGAACTCGTAGAGCGTGCCCAAAAGTTCTGAAATCCGCGTCGGCGTGCCCAGGTCCTCGCCCGATAGCGGAATCTTGATGCCCTTGGGCCGGCCCGTGGTGCCCGAGGAATAAAGTAGATCCGAACCCTCGGTTTCGTCGCTTACTGGCTCGGCCGGCTGCTCGGCGATGGCGTCTTCCCAGGACTGGTAGCCGGCCAGGCTGCCGCCGACCAAGAACCGCACCCGTACGCCCGGCATCAAGTCGACGAGCTCCGCTGCCACGTCGGTCTTGGCCGCCGAAGTAATCAGCACTTGGGCGCCAGCATCGGCGACGATGTAGTCGACCTCCTCGGCCGTCAGGTAGGACGAGATGCAGACGTAGTAGAGCCCGGCCCGGTGCGCCGCCCAGCAGATCTGCAGGTAAGCGACGTTGTTCTCCATGAAGATGGCGATGCAGTCGCCATGGCCCAGCCCCAACGAGCGAAAGAGCTGCGCGCCTTGGTTGGAAGCGTCGTTAAGCTGGCGATAGGTCACTACTTGGCCCGAGCCGGCCATGATATAGGCCGGCTTTTCGGGCGCAGCCATGGCGTGTACGCCGGGGTGGCGCAACGGCGCCGCAGCGTCGTCGGTCATGGTAGCGTCTACTCTGGGTCCCAGTCGAAAACGTCGGCGGTGCGGTCGAGGCCGAAGAACGACGGCCGGAAAGCTGGCAGCATGTGGTCGGCCATGGCCTCGGGTGTCCAGCCGCCGTCGCGGTGCAGGCTGCGGATGGGGCGAGGTTGGCTGAACAAAAAGACCTCGTTCTTGCGCACAGCAAAGATCTGGCCGGTTACCTCCTGGGCCCGATCGCTAACCAAAAAGACGGCCAGCGGCGCGATCTTCTCAGGCGTCATTTCCTTGATGCGGGCCAGGCGTTCTTCTTGATCCGGTGCGTTGGGGATAGTGCCGATCATGCGCGACCAGGCAAAGGGGCTGATGCAGTTCGAACGCACGCCGAAGCGCGAAAGATCCAGCGCCAGCGATTTGGATAGCCCGACGATGCCCAGCTTGGCGGCGGCGTAGTTGGCCTGGCCGAAATTGCCGATTAGCCCCGACGTCGAGGTGAAGTGGACAAATGCGCCGCTTTCCTGTTCGCGGAAGTGCTTGGCTGCTGCGTGGCTCGTGTTGAAGCAGCCGTTGAGGTGGACGTCGATCACGGCGTGCCATTCCTCGGGCGTCATCTTGTGGAAGATGCGATCGCGCAGGATGCCGGCATTGTTGACCACACCGTCGATGCGGCCGAAGGTATCGATGGCCGCTTGCACCATGGCCTCGGCTCCAGCCGCGTCGGCGACACTGTCGAAGTTGGCCACGGCCTGGCCGCCGGCCTTCTCGATCTCCGCCACCACCTCGGCGGCCGGACTCTGGTCTGCGCCGTCGCCGTCGACGCCGCCGCCGAGATCGTTAACTACAACTTTTGCGCCGTTTTCCGCCATCATCAATGCAATGCCCCGGCCGATACCGCGGCCCGCGCCTGTCACAAGTACCACCTTATCCTTGACCATCGATCCTTCGCTCACAGCGTCCTCGCTCGGTTGTTGTCGCCCCCGGCGCCACGCCGGGTTGCCCCGACGATAGACCTTTGTCGTGCGGAGTGCACTACCCAGGAATGACGATGAACTTGACGACGAAGGCGGCGGCGATCACCAGCACCGGCCAGCTGGCCTCGTTGAAGCGGCCGGCCATGATCTTGGCCAAGGCGTAGGTGATGAAGCCAAAGCCGATGCCGGTGGCGATGGAAAAAGTGAACGGCATGGCAAAGGCGCAGACCACGGCGGGTGCGTATTCGGTGACGTCGTCCCAATCGAATTCGGCCAGGCCGCGGGCCATCATGCAAGCCACGAAGACCAGAGCCGGCGCCGTGGCATAGGCAGGAATAGTGGTGGCTAGCGGCGAAAACACGATGGCCAGCAGAAACAGCGCCGCCACCGTCACGGCTGTCAGTCCGGTGCGGCCGCCAGCCCGCACGCCGGCGGCGCTTTCGATGTAGCTGGTGGTGGTCGAGGTGCCCAGCGCAGCACCGGCCATGGTGGCCACGGAATCGGCCACGAGAGCTTTCCTGATGCGCGGCAGCTTGCCGTCGGCGTCAAGAAAGCCGGCGCGATAGGCGATGCCGACCAGGGTGCCGGCGGTGTCGAAGAGGTCGACGAAAAGGAAAGCGAAGACGATACCGATCAGGCCGATCTGGAAGGCCGCCGCAATGTCGAACTTCATCAGCGTCGGTGCCAAAGAGGGTGGCGCCGAAACGATGCCGTTGAAGGGCGAAACTCCGGCCACAATGCCGATGGCGCTGACCACCACGATACCGATGATGATGGCGCCCGGAATGCGGCGGAAATCCAGTGCCACCATGATGACGAAGCCGAGCACCGCCAAGTATGCGGCGGGTTGGGTGAGATCGCCGACGCCGACCAGCGTGGCCGGGTGGTCGACCACGATGCCGGCGTTCTTGAGGCCGATGATGGCCAGGAACATGCCGATGCCGGCCGACGTCGCCAGTTTGAGCGAGCGCGGGATGGCATTGATGATCCATTCCCGGGTGCGAAACAGACTGAGCAGCAGGAACAAGACGCCCGAGATGAAGACCGCTCCCAGCGCCACTTCCCAGGCCAGGCCCATGCCTTTGACGACACCGTAGGTGAAGTAGGCATTGAGCCCCATGCCGGGTGCCAGCGCGATGGGATAGTTTGCGTAAAGCCCCATGATGGCGGTGCCGATGGCGGCGGCCAGGCAGGTCGCCATGAAGACNGCGTTACGGTCGAGACCGGCGTCGGCCAGGATCATCGGATTGACGAAGATGATGTAGGCCATGGTCAGGAAGGTGGTCANACCGGCNATCAGCTCGGTGCGCACCTCGGTNCCGTTTTCNGNNAGNTTGAANANNGANTCCAGCATGCCTTTCGCTCCCCGGGGGGCGNAGCCGAATNGTNGCTNGAGNTGNGNTNTCNGCGCTGGAANGGTGNCGCCCCTGNATCACCTCGCGCNCGNTTCCGCTGCTGCGGTACGAGGGGGACCGGCAGCGGAACTATGCCGGATCAGCTTCTCGGCATCAAGGGCCGGCGCTTCCTATGGCCTTTGCGAGGCTGCTAGGATGCTCGGCCGGAGAGCTGCCGAGGAGCGAGCGGTGAAAAGGTTGATCGTGGGCATGACGGGCGCCACCGGCGCTGTTTTCGGCGTGCGCCTGTTGCGGGCACTGGCCGAGTGCGAAGTCGAAAGCCACCTGGTGCTGAGCAAGTGGGCTCAGCAGACGTTGGAACACGAAACCGGGCTGGGTCTCGATGAGGTGCGTGATTTGGCCGACGTCTGCTATGCGCCCGGCGACATGGGGGCGGCGGTTTCGTCGGGCTCGTTCGTCACCGACGGCATGGTGGTGGTGCCGTGCTCGATGAAAAGCTTGGCGGCCATTGCCAATGGCTTCGGCGACACGCTGGTGCATCGGGCCGCTGACGTCATCCTCAAGGAGCGACGCAAACTGGTACTGGTGACGCGCGAGACGCCACTCAACGATATTCACCTCGAGAACATGCTCAAGCTTTCACGCATGGACGTCACCATCATGCCGCCCATGCCGGCTTTCTATAACCACCCCGAGAGCGTCGACGATATCGTCGACCACATCGTCGCCCGAATTCTCGACCAGTTCGGCTTCGAAGCCGATTTCGCTAAACGCTGGTCCGGCGAAATGCGCCGCCGCCCGGCCGCCGACTGAGGCCGATTGCAGCCCGAACATGCGCGCCCGCATCCTCGATTTCCTGACCGAGCACCATGCCATGACGCTGGCCACGGCCGGGCCGGGACCTCACGCCGCTGCGGTTTTGTACGCCCACCGGGAATTTGCGCTCTATTGGGTTTCCGACCCTGAGAGCCGGCATTCGCGAGAGATCGCGGCAGGCGGCGCGGTCGCCGCTACAATCAACCGCGACTACGCCGATTTCACCCAGATTCGCGGTCTCCAGTTGGCTGGCCCGGCAGTAATGCTGAAGGGCATCGAGGCAGCAGTGGGTCTGTCCGTGCTCGCCCGCAGGTATCCTTTTCTCGAGCAGTTTGCCGGCTCAGGCGGTGTGCTCTTCGGTGCTCTGGCCAAAGCTAGCGTTTGGCGTTTCGACCCCATCCGCATCGTTTATGTCGACAACACTCGCGGCTTCGGTTTCAAGGAAACGCTGGAACTCGGATAGGGCTTGAAGCGGCCAGCGCCAATTGAGACGACTGACAAGAACAACGAGCGGCTCGTGCGCCACGAAACCTAACGCCGGAGTCGTGTCCGGTTCTTCCCTGTGCTACCGTCACCGGCAACTGAGGGAGGTCTTCTGGGTAATCCCAGGTACATGGGGAGATGATGAAAATGCTTGGCATAAACGTTAACCGATATTTCCCAGATAGCATTCGTATCGTAGCAAATCGTAGGCGAACCCGACCACCGATGGAAGGAATTTTGCTCTGCGGTCATTCGGCAGCCCC
>NZDS01000104.1 GCA_002690215.1 Rhodospirillaceae bacterium
ACGCCGCCACAGGCGGATTTTTTCAAGACCCTCATTAGGCGGGCGCATCCGCGGCTTTTTGTAGACCCTCACCGGGCGGGCGCATCCGCGCCCTTGGCCTCCGCCCTCATCCGGGGGGCGGCTTAGTGCCGCTGCCACAGGCGGTTTTTTGTTTGGTGCTTTGTCAATTTGTGCAACGGGAGCGACCGCGACCCGCCGCCACTGCGGCGCGCCCGCGCAGGCTGCGGACCTACAGGTTCGCCGCCGTGAGCGATAAGATTCCCGCCGCCGTGAGCGACAATAACTAACCCCGCCAGAAGCCGGGAGTTAGCAATACCAGTACGGTGAGCAACTCGAGCCGGCCGAGCAGCATGCCCAGGCTGAGTACCCACTTGGCGGCGGCTGGTAGCGAAGCGAAGGTGCTGCTGGGGCCGATGATGTCGCCCAGCGCCGGCCCGACGTTGGCGATGGCCGTGGCCGCCCCCGAAACACTGGTCACGAAGTCCAGCCCCAGCGCCGTCAAGGCCAGCGTAAGGGCCGCGAATACCAGGGCGAAAAGGAAGAAGAACGTCATCACCGCCTCGGTCACCGATTCCGGAATGGGCTTGCGGTTGTAGTAGGCGACGAAGACGCCGTGGGGCTGCCAGAGGCGGCCGATCTGCACTTTGGCGGCCTGGTGCAGCACCTGGTAGCGGAAGATCTTGATGCCGCACGAGGTCGAACCGGCGCAGCCGCCAATGAACATGAACATGAAAAACGCGGTCATGGCGAAACTGCCCCAGGCATTGTAATCGGCCGTCGAATAGCCCGTGCCGGTGATGATCGAGACCACGTTGAAGGCGCACTGGCGAAGGGTCTCGGCGACCCCCGGCCCGGCGTTCCAGCGCCAGGCCATGATGGCCAGCAGGCAGGCCAGAACGGTGACCAGGAACCAGCGCACTTGCGTGTCGCGCCACAAGGCCTCGTGCTTGCCGCGCACGGTTTCCAGATAAAGCAGGAAGGGCAGACTGCCGAGCAGCATGAAGACGATGACGATCCAATCGATCAAGGCGCTGTCGAAGTGGCCGACCGAGGCGTCGGAGGTCGAGAAGCCGCCGGTGGCGATGGTCGTCATGGCGTGGGCGGCGGCCTCGAAGGGCGTCATGCCGGCGCTCCAGAGGGCGCCGAAGCAGATCAGGCTGAGCAGCAGGTAGATGGCCCCGATGGCGCTGGTGACCTGGGCCATGCGGGGCAGCACCTTGTCGGAGGCGTCGGACGATTCCATGCGGAAGAGCTGCATGCCGCCGACCTGCAGGGTGGGCAGGATGGCGATGGCCATGACGATGATGCCGATGCCGCCGAGCCACTGCAAAAGCGACCGCCAAAGCAGGATCCCGGGCGGCGCCGTGTCGAGCCCGGCGATCACCGTCGATCCCGTCGTGGTGATGCCCGACATGGCCTCGAAAAAGGCGTCGGTGTAGTCCAACTCCAGATTGGAGAAGCTGAAGGGCAGCGCCGCGAAGGCGGCGATGACGATCCACGACAGCGTCGTCAGCACGAAGGCCTGGCGCACCGAAAGCGCCAGGCTGACGCCACGGTTGGTCAGGATCAGGCTGCCGCCGACGAAAGCCGTGACGAAGGCCGAGGCCAGGAACACCGTCCAGTCGGGGTTGTCGGTGACGGCGTCGGCGACGGCCGGGATCAGCATGGTCAATCCCAGCGTGGTCAGCAGCACGCCGGCCAGAAAGAGCACCGGTCTGAAGTCGATCACGGCAGTGAGTCCCACCGGTGGTTGGCCCGGGCTAGCCGGCGTTTCAGTTGGCGGATTATCGGGGTGGCGGCGGCGCTTGTCCACGCCGCGATGGCGGTTGCGTCAGGCCCTTTGGCGGCGGTGCTGGGGCAGGACCAACGGCAGGTAGACCCCGGCGCGGACCGTCGCCAACTTCATGAAGAAGTCTCCGGCCGCCGAGGCCAGGCCGATAACCGCCATGGTGGCCGGAGAATCGACCGTGCCGGCGCTCAGCATGACCAGCGGCACGATCAGGCCCAGTACCAGGGTGCCGCCGTAGAACAGCAGCGCCAGCCGGCCGGCCAGAATGTCGCGCACGGACCAGCGCGCTGCGACGTTGCCGCCGGCCAGAGCGCCCTGGATCTCCAGGGCGAAAAAGAGAGCCACCATGGCGGTGATGCCGATCCAGAGCTGCAACAGCCACGGGCCCGCCGCGGTGCCTGCGATGGCGGCGACGACCAGCAGCACGGCAATGCCGCCGCGGAAGGCGAAGGCAATGTAGAGGGCGGGATGCAGCGGCGAGTGCCAAAAGGGGATGGCCTTGGAGGCCGTATAGCAAAACCCCATGTAGCCGATGATGATGACCGCTCCCACCATGGCGACTGCGTTGGCCACCCAGGCCAGAGGGGTCAGGCTGCCCGGGGCCAGGAACAGCTCGATGCCAAGGTAGACGGTGCCGCCGCTGAAGAAGAGGCCAAATCCGATGAAGCCGCGCGAGATCCACGAGGTCCTGAAGTGCCGCATCATGCCAAAGACCCGCCGCGGCACGCCCAGATACATCAGGTGAACGAGGGCGCCCAGGCCGCCAAGCAAATAAGCCACGACCAGGCCTGCGGTGGCATCGTAGATGGTGGCCATCATCCAGGCACCGCCGGCCAAACCCACCAGAAAGTGGCCGATTACCATCAGGATGCCGTTGCCGACGCCCCATTCGCGCTGCGGCCGATAATCGCCCCGCAGATCCGTGATCAGTTGATCGTACCGCTTGTTGCCCATGGTCGCCTCACGGTGCCAGATAATAGACGTTGGGACCGGTTCCCGCCTCGGGATGCAGAGTGAATCCGCTGCGGTCTTTGATCAGCTGGGTAACCTCGCTGTTGGGATCATCCAGGTCGCCGAAGATGCGGGCCTTGGCGGGGCAATTGTTGACGCAGGCCGGATCCAAGCCCTCGTCCAGCCGCGAGCGGCAGAAGTTGCACTTCATCACCACGTTTTCCTGATGGCGCTCGGTGCGGGCCTGTTCGTAGGGCGTCGGGCCGGCCTCTCCGAAGTAGTTGAGTGGCTCGCCGTTGAAATAGCGATTGGTATAGGGGCAGGCCATCATGCAGGTGCGGCAGCCGACACACAGATCTGCATCGATGTCGACGATGCCGTTTTCTGCGTAATGGCTGGCCTCGGTGGGGCAAACGTCGACGCAGGGGGCGTCGTCGCAATGGTTGCAGAGAACCGGCAGGAATATTTGGCGGGCCGTCGGGTACTTGCCTTCCTCGCGCTTCAGTACCCGGGCGAAGAATACGCCCGGCGGCGTGCCGTGTTCAGCCTTGCAGGAAATCTGACAGCCGTAACAGGCCATGCAGCGCTTCAGGTCGATGACCATCCCCAGTCGCATCGTCTCATCTCCGCAGCCGCTACCTCTGTTACATTTTGCATAATTGATCGTATAATGCATAACATCGGGTGATGACCGATGTCAACGGCGGCGGGTTTTGGCGAGGTCCTGTAGGGCGCTGAGGGACGGCATGTGACGACTAAAAAACCAACCAGCGACAATGCGGGTAAGACCCAGTTCGGAGTGCAATCCGTGGAAATCGGACTGCGCATCGTGACTGCACTTTCCGATGCGGGCAAGCCCGTCATGTTGCGCGACCTGTCCAACGAACTGGACATGCCATCGGCTAAGGTGCACCGCTATCTGGTCAGNCTGTNCCGCGCCGGCATGGTNGANCAGGACGGTNCCGGNGGTCTNTACCGCNTGGGNCCCCTGGCNNTGAAGATGGGNCTGTCGGCNNTNCGNCANTTGGANGCCTACCGNATCGCCGGNNCNGCNGTCGCCGANCTCAGGGANCGCACGGAACANACNGCNNTGCTGGCCGTNTGGGGGGCTGCCGGTNCCACNGTCGTGCGTTGGGAGGAGAGCCACCGGCCCTTCGCCATCAACCTGCGCATGGGATCGATACTCAGTCCGTTGGACTCGGCAACAGGTTTGATCTTCTCCGCCTTTCTGCCCCGTCAATGGACCGAGAAACTCATCGCCGAAGAGTTGGGCGGACGCGATGGCNACGAAATCGAGGCCATGCTGGCCCAGGTTCGGCAGCACGGCATGTCCCTGGTTCGCGGCAATCAGTTGGCTTCGATCAATGCCATGAGCGCACCGATTTTCGATGCCAGTAACAATCTCGCAGCGGCCATTACCGTCTTGGGGCCGGAGCGCCGCTTCAAGGTCGACTGGAACAATGCTGCCGCCCAGGAACTTCTGGCTGTCAGCCAACAAGTCTCGCAGCGCATCGGGGCAGCCGACGCTGACGGGGCTCAAGCTCTTGATTTATGAATAACAGGATGTATTATGATTTTCATAATCCTACTCCCTCGGGTGAAGGAGGCCACAAGGAGGACATAGTGAACCTGCGTGTGAGCTTCATGGGCATCACATCCAGCCTCACCGGCACTCGGGAGTTGGCGCTCCAAATTCCCGATACGACAACCCTGCGCGGACTTTTGGACGACTTGGAACAGCGCTACGGGCCCGAATTCGGCCAGCGCGTCTACCGCAACGCCAAACCGCCGCGCCTGCTGCAGATGTGCACGCGCATCTTCATCAACGGAAACATGGTCGACGACAGCGCCCTGGACGAGATCCTTCCCCCTCCGGAGGACGGTGGCGAATACCCTGACGTTCTGGTTTTCATACTGCCCGCCGCGACCGGCGGCTAAGGGAGGCACGACGATGGATCAGCCGAGCACGACCCTGGATCAACCGAACACGACCCTGGATCAACCGAGCACGGCGATTTGGGAAGACAAGTGGATCCCCTCGGTTTGCACCATCTGCTACGGTGGCTGTGCCATCAAGGCCCACCGGGTCAACGGCACCATCATCAAGATCGAAGGCAACCCCGATAGCCCGACGGGCAGCGGCATGCTTTGCGCCAAGGGNCTTTCGGGCATGATGTTTCTCTATGACCCGAACCGGGTGAATACGCCGCTGCGCCGCACCAATCCGCAAAAGGGCATGGNCATCGATCCGGGGTGGCAAGCGATCAGCTGGGACGAGGCGCTGGACGAGATCACGGCCAAGCTGAAGAAGATCCATGAGGAGGATCCGCGTCAGTTGACNCTGCAGTTGACCACCACGCTGGCGCCGTCNTCGCTGCTGATGTTNCCNTTCGCNTGGGCTTTCGGCACGCCCAACTCATGGGTCGCCGGCGGCGGCATTCACTGCGGCAACGGCGCCCATTCGGCCGGTGGCATCACCCATGCTTCCTGGTCCGTGGTGCCCGACTTCGAGCACTGCAACTACGCCCTCTATTTCGGTGCCTCCAAGGGCCATGGCGCTGGCCACGCGGCGACCCCAAACATCACCAAGGCCGCTGACGCGCGNGATCGCGGTATGAAGATGGTGGTGGTCGATCCGATGGCCAACTTCGCCGCCGCCAAGGCCAACGAATGGGTGCCNATTCGCGTCGGCACCGACGCNGCCCTGGCCCTCGCCATGGCCAATTGNCTGGTCAACGAATACGGCCTGGTCGACCGCGAATANCTGCGCATCTACACCAACGCGATCTACCTNATNCGGCCCGACGGCACNTACGCCCGCGANGCCGAGAGCGGCNAGGCACTNGTCTGGAATGCCGAGACCGANAAGCCCATTCCCTACGACGATCCNGCNTCGAAGACGGCAGCGGCNTTGGANGGCAGCTNNGAGNTNAACGGNGAGACCTGCCGGCCNTCCTTCGAACTGCTNNGCGAGCACNTGAAGAAGTACACCCCGGAAAAGAGCGAGGAGATCACCGGCGTTGCCGCCGCGACCATCAAACGCTTGGCTCGAGAGTTCGGCGAAGCCGCCCGCATCGGCAGCACCATCGTTCTCGATGGCGTGACTTTGCCCTACCGGCCCGCCTCGGCCATCTTTTTCCGCGGCGCCCAGGGCCACAAAAATTCGATGTACAACTGCTTCGCCATCGACCTTCTGAACCACATCGTCGGCGCCGCCGACGTGGTCGGCGGCACGCTCGGCTTCAACCCTGTCTGCCACGGCCACCCCGATTCGGGCCGGCCCAAGTACCAGCCCCGGGCCGACCGCGACGGCATGATGGCGGTGGGCTCGTGGATGCTGGCGCATGTGCCTTATCCCGTGGCCGATCCGCGCAAGCCCGATTCCATCGGCTTCATCGAACTCTTCCCGCTCAGCCACGTCTCGCCGATCATGGCGTCGAG
>NZDS01000105.1 GCA_002690215.1 Rhodospirillaceae bacterium
ATCTTCGTTCCCTTCGGTCAATACGATGAGCCAGAAATCCTCCGTTGCGCAATTACCTCAATGTGTCCCAAGGGCGCTGACGTTAGACAGCGGGGCCGCGGCGCCCGGCCCGACCTCAAGCTCGGCATCTGCGGCGAACACGGCGGCGATCCCGCCTCCATCGCCTTTTGCCACCGGGCCGGACTGGACTACGTCTCGTGCTCGCCCTACCGTGTCCCCATCGCCCGCCTGGCCGCGGCCCAGGCCGCCATCGGCACAGCCGGTCCCGACGGCGACTGAGGCGTCGCGAAAGGGTCCCTGTCCCCGAAACTCTAGCCCCTGAGGGCCCGCAACTGGTCGGGGTAGCCGCTGGGGTCGAGGCGGACGTCGATCAGTGAAGGCCCCTCGTGCACGGCGGCTGCCGTGAAGGCCGAGGCCAGGTCGGCGCTCTGCTCGACGCGCCAGGCGGCCAGGCCGAAGCCGCGCGCCACGGCGGCGAAGTCGGGGGGCTGCCAGGTCAGGCCGAGATCGGGTAGTTGGCGCCCGGCGCGCTTGATGTCGATCAGCGAGAGCCGGCCGTCGTTGCAAACTACGACGCAGATCCGGGCGCCGGTCTCGGCCGCCGTTTTTAGCTCGCCCAGGCACATCATCAAGCCGCCGTCGCCGGTGATCGCCAGGGCGCCGCGTTCGGGATCATATAGCGCCGCCGCGATGGCCGCGGGCACAGCAAACCCCATGCTGGCGAGGCCGTTGGAGATGAGCAGGTCCAGAGGCTGGGCCGAGTTCCAGAAGGCGCAAGCCGAGAACATGTGGGCCCCGGCATCGACCGCCAGCCGCGCTTTGGCGCCGAAGGCCCGGGCCGCTGCCTTGACCACCTCGACGGCGTTCAGGCCGCCGCCCGCGGCGATTTCCATGCCCCGCAGATAGTGCTGGCGATGGCCGGCGATCTCGATCGCCGTCCAGGAACTTTGCCGCGCCCCGGCGGTCATTGCTTCCAGGCTCTCGTCAAGCGGACCGGTCAGCCGCACTTCGGGCACCACATAGTGGGGCTCATGGGCGGCCTCGCAGAGATCCAACACCGGTGCCTGGTAGGCCCAGGGCTGGCGGATCAGCTCGATGGGGTCGAGGCCGACCAGAACGATCAGGTCGGCCTCGCCGACGCAAGGCCTTTCGACGGCGCCGCCGGTGAAGATGCCGGCGTAAAGCGGGTGCCCATCGGGCAGGCAACCCTTGGCCATGTAGCTGACCAGGGTGGGCGCGCCGAGCCGCTCGACGAAGGGGCGCAAGGCGGCCGCGGTGGCGGCGCAGGTGGCCTCCAGACCGACGATGACCACCGGCCGGCGGCTGGCGGCGAGCAGGGCCGCGGCCCGCTCTTGATCGCCGGCTGCGGGCGGCTCCGGGCTGGCTGTCCGCTCGGGCGCCGCGGCGCCGGGGAAGACCACCGCCGGCCGCCGCGGCGGCCGGCCGCTCGACGCGATCCAGGTCTCGACGCAGGCTTCATCGGGGGCCAGAACCTCGGCCCCGCCGACGCGCAGCAGCGGCGCCACCAGCTCGGCCTGGTCGAAGACCTGATGGCTGAGGAAGCCCAGCTCGGCGGCCTCGAAGGCCTCGGTCACCAGCAGCGCCGGCAGGCGATCGAGGGCGGCCGAGGCCAGGCCGTTGGCAGCCGCGGCCAGCCCCGGCCCCTTGGTCGTGAAGGCCAGGCCTGGTGTGCCGGCCAGGGCCCCCGTTACCCCGGCCATCATCACCGCGGCGTCTTCGCGCGCCGTGACGACGGTGGCGACGCCCTGGTGCCTGAGCGCCGCCATGAGATCGAGGCTGCTGCCGCCGCCGGGTACGCCGAAGCCGCGTGTCAGACCGGCCCGGGCCAGGCGCGCCGCCAGCCATTCGACGAATTGCCCGGCCGGCAGCGTCACGGCGGAGCCGTCAGGATCAGGTTGGCGGCGGCATCGACGGCGAGGGCAAAATCGGGCGGCACGACGACGGTCGATTCGACCTCTTCGACGATGGCCGGCCCGGCCAACCGCACCCCCGCCGCGAGCCGCCGACGCTGATAGACAGGCGTCTTGACGAAACCCCGGCCGAACCAGACCGGGCGCCGGCCGTCGGCTTCGGGAGCAGCAGCAGCCGCCGCCGCCGCCGGCTTCCGGGCCAGGGCCTGGGCCAGTGGCGAGTCCGGTCCGCTGACCACCAGCCGCCACGACAGCACCTCGACCGGCATCTTCTCGCTGCGCCCGTAGCGCCGATCATAGGCCGCCGTAAAGGCCGCCAGCAGCGCCTGCCGATCGCCGCCCGCCACCATATCGGCCGTCACCGGCGTTTCGATCTCGTAGCCCTGGCCGACGTAGCGCATCATGGCGCTGAAGTGCCGAGTCACTTCTGCCGCGGCGACGCCGGCGCCGGCCACCAGGGCCGAGGCCTCGGTGTTCATGTCGTCGAGCAATGCCTGCAGCCGGGGGAAATCCAACGCCGCCAGCACCGCCGGGGCGGCCCGCGAGATCTCGAAGGAAATGGCCGAGGCCAGCATGCCGATGGCCGAGGCGACGCCGGCCCCGGGGGGCGAGATGAGCTTGGTGATGGCCATCTTGCGGGCCATGGCGCAGGCGTGCAGCGGTCCCGCCCCGCCGATCGGCAGCATGCTGAAACGGCTGGTGTCGAGGCCGCGCTCGATGGCGTGGATGGTGGCGGCCTGGGCCATGTTGGCGGTTACCGTCTCATGCACGCCCCAGGCCGCCTCGGAGATGTCGATGCCCAGCGGCTGGGCCAGGTGCTCGGCCACCGCCCTTTCGGCCGCCGCCCGGTCCAGCGCCATGCGCCCGCCCAGGAACGAGGCTTCGTCCAGGTAGCCCAGCAGGAGATTGCAGTCCGTCACCGTGGGACGGAGGTTGCCCTGGCCGTAGCACACCGGTCCCGGATCGGCCCCGGCGCTCTCCGGCCCCACCTGCAGCAGCCCGCGTTCGTCGAGCCGCGCGATGGAGCCGCCGCCGGCACCGATCTCGATCATGTCGATGGCGGGGATCTGCAAGGGCAGCCCGCTGCCCGCGGCGAAGCGGGTTTCGCGGGCCACCTCGAATTCCGTCGTGCGTTCGGGCCGGCCGTCCTTGATCAGGCAGGCCTTGGCCGTGGTGCCGCCCATGTCGAAGCAGAGCACGTCGGGGGTTGCCGAAAGCTCGCCAAAGAGGCGCGCCGCCTCGGCCCCCGCGGCCGGTCCCGATTGTACCAGGCGGACGGGGTAGCGTCGGGCCACCTCGGCGGCCACGCAGCGGCCGTCGGAGAGCACCAACAGCAGGTCGCGGCGGTAACCCAGCGCACCCAAGGCGCCGACCAGGCGCTCGACGTAGTGCTCGAAGAGGGGATGGACGTAGGCATTGGCCGCCGTCGTCGAGCTGCGTTCGTATTCGCCGAGCTCGGGACTGACGTCCGACGAGAGCGACACCGATACCCCGGGCAGCTCGGCCCTGAGCCTCCCGCCGAGCGCGCGTTCGTGCTCGGGGTTGAGGTAGGCGTGCAGCAGGCAGACCGCGACCGAACGCACCCCGGCCTGGCGCAGCGTTGCGATGATGCAGCCCACTTCGTGCTGGTCGCAGGGCACCAGGATCCGCCCTGCGGCGTCGATGCGTTCGTTGAGCTCGAAGCGCAGAGGCCGCGGCACCAGTGGTGGCGGCATTTCGATATGGAGATCGAAAAGATCGTAGCGCCACTCGCGGCCGATCTCCAGCACGTCGCGAAAGCCCCGCGTGGTGATCAGCGCCGTCTTCACGCCCTTGCGTTCGATCAGGGCGTTGGCCACCAGGGTGGTGCCGTGGATCACCGAGTTCAGTTGCCCACCGCCGATGCCGGCATCGGCCAAGGCTTGCTCGACGCCTTCGAGCACCGCCCGCGAGGGATCATCCGGCGTGGTCAGCAGTTTTTTCTGGATCAGACGGTCGCCACCTTCCTGCCACAGCACGACGTCGGTGAAGGTGCCGCCGATGTCGACGCCCAGCCGCCAGGAGGCGCTCGCGGTCATGGCTCCGCACTCACCAGGCCGCTCTCGATGTCAGCGGCGATGTCTTCAGCGGCGCGTTCGGCGGGGGCAAAAAGCCCGCCGCCGCCCGGCGTCTGAAACGTCACCTCGTCGCCCAACTGCAGCTCCGTGCGCGATTTGGCTGGGATGGTCTGGCCATTGACCAGATCCCGGCCGGCGCTGCCGACCTTGCCGCCCAGCAGGCCGCGCGGCGGAAAGCGCGTTCGTTCGTGGCGGATGGTCATGGTCACGGGGTGCTCGGAGCGCGAGCGGAATCCGATGCGTTGGGCGTTGCCGCCGCGCCAACGCCCGGCACCGCCCGTGTCGGGCACCAGGCACTTTTCCGTCACCAGCAGCGGCACCTGGTGCTCGAAGGCCTCGATGGGCTGGTTGGAGACGTTGCTGGGGAAGCTCAAACATCCCGGACCGTCACCGCTGGCCCGGGCGCCGTGACCGCCGTTCATGAAGAACATCTTGACGAAGGCCTGGTCGTGGTGGTCTCGGCCGCTGAAATAGACATTCCACAGCGGCGAGCCCGATTCGGCCACGATACGGTCCGGCAGCAGCGGCGCCAGGGCGCCGAAGACGGCCGGCGGCACGTAGTGGCCGGAAAGATGGCGCCCCCAGACCGGCGCCGGCGAAGTGGCGTTGAGCAGCGAGCCCTGAGGTGCGCTGACACTGATCGGGGCCAGGGTGCCCCCATTGTTGGGGGCGCCCGGATCGAGCAGGCATTTGACGGCATAGCTGGCGTAGGCCTGGGTGTAGTTGAGGACGCTGTTGATGGGCCAGCGCACCTGGGCCGAGGTGCCGGCGAAGTCGATGGCCAAGGCGTCGCCGCTGATGTCCACGACGCATTGGATGCGCAGCGTTTCGTCGACACCGTCGATCTCGAAGGCGTCTTGGTAGCGGCCGTCGGGCAGCTCGGCGACGGCGCGGCGCATGCTTTGTTCGGAACGGCCGATGATCTCTTCGGCCACCGGCTCGAGGCTGTCGAGGCCTTCTTCCTCCATCAGCGCCAGCAGTTTTTCGCCGCAGTCGCGGTAGGCGGCGAACTGGGCCCGGATGTCGCCCAGCGTCTCGTCGGGCTGGCGCAGGTTCTGGCTGAGGAAGTCGATGACGGTGGCGCTCTCCCGGCCGCCCTCGACGATCTTGCAGATGGGGATGCACAGCCCTTCCTCGTATCGATCGCGGGCGCTGGGCGAAGGCGCTCCGCCGATGTCGACGCTGTGGGCCGTGCTGGCGGCGAAGGCCACCAGGCGCCGGCCGGGCCCGGTGCTGAAGATCGGGTGCAGCATCGAGATGTCGTTGAGGTGGCCTGTGCCGATCCAGGGATCGTTGCTGATGATGGTGTCGCCAGGCGCCAGTTGGTCGGCCGAAAAGCGCTCGAGCACGGCCGCCAAGGTGCGGGGCAGGGTGCCCATGAAGCTCGGGATACTGCGCTTCGATTGGGTCAATTGCCGGCCGCGTCCGTCGAACAGACTGAACGCCATGTCGAAATTGTCGCGCACCACCACGGAAAAGGCGGCCCGTACGAAGGTCTCGGCCACCTGGTCGACAATGCCGTCGAGGCGGTGCCAAATCAGGCCCAGGCGTACCGGGTCGAGGGGAGTGGTTGCCATGCCCGGGGCCTACTCGTAAACCGGCGTCAGCCAGTGCCGGAAGCGTTCGTCGCGGCCGCGCACGACGTCGTCATAGGCGGTTTGGAGCTTTCGTGTCAGTGGCCCAGGCGCACCATCCGCCAAGTTTTTGCCGTCGACCGAGAGTATCGGCACGATCTCCTGTCCGGTGCCGCAATAGAAGGCCTCGTCGGCGAGATAAAGCTCGGTGCGGTCGACCTCGCGTTCCTGGCAATCGAGGCCCAGCCCGGCGGCCAACTCCAAGAGCGTCAGCCGGGTGATGCTTTCCAGGATACCGGCCGTCAGCGGCGGCGTGATCAGGCGGCCGGCGCGAACCATGAAGAGGCAGCCGCCCGGTCCCTCGCTGAGGCTGCCGTCGCGATTGAGGATAATGGCGCCGCCGGCGCCCGCGCGCCGCGCCTCGAGCCCGGCCAGGCGGCTGTTGAGATAATTCGCCGCCGCCTTGAGGCGCGGCGGGCTGGTGTCATCGGCGTTGCGCCGCCAACTGCTGACCGCGAAATGCTTGCCCGTCTCGAAGCCCGCGACGCGAGGTCGGGAGCGGCAGATGACGGAGGAGCCGACCGGGCCGGTGGCCGTCATTTCGCCCCAGTCGTCGACATAGGTCTGCACCCGGACGTAGCTGTCCTGGCGCAAATCATTGGCCCGCAGCAGGTCCAGAATCTGGGCCGCCAGATCGGCCGAGGCCGGCGGCGGCTCGATCTCGATAACCCGCATCGAGAATTGCAAGCGCGCCAGGTGCTCGGCCAGCCGGAAGACGAAAAGTTGCTCCTGTTCGCCGTTCCAATAGGCGCGCAGGCCCTCGAAAACGGTGACGGCAAAGGTCAGACCCGGCGCCATGATCGAGATCTTGGCCTCGGCAAAGGGCACGATGCGGCCGTCTATGGTGGCGAATTCGGGTCTTTCGTCGGTTCCGTTTTGGGCGCTCATGTCTCTCGTCCTATGATCAGGAATCCGCGGGCGGCAGGGCGGCACGGCGTATACGAATGCGGCGCCAGGCGAACAGGGCAATGGCCAGCACGATCAAGCCGGTCAGCGAAAGAAAGGCCGGGCGGCTGAATACGAAAAGAATATTTTCGTCGTAGGTCGAGGCCAGCAGCAACACGGTACGCAGGTTCTCTTCCAGCAGCGGCATCAGGATGAAGCCGATCAGCAGCGGCACCGTGGGAAAGCCGTAGCGGATCATGACGAAGCCCAGCACGCCGAAGACGAAGACCAGTTGTACGTCGAAGAGCGATCCTCGCAAGGCGTAACTGCCGGCCGAGGCGATCACCAGGACGCTGGACAGCAGCAGCCGTCGGGGAATGGCGAAGGCGAACCGCGCCACGTGGACCAGCCCCTGGCCCAGCACCAGATTGACCAGGTTGGCCATCAACAGCGCGCCGTAAATGGCGTAAAGCGGCACCGGGTTTTCCGAAAAAGCCAGCGGCCCGACGTTGATGCCCTGGATCATGAAGGCGCTGAGGATCAGCGCGGCGGCAATATCGCCGGGAATGCCGAAGGCCAGCAGCGGAATGAGATTTGCCCCCGAAACGGCGTTGTTGGCGGCCTCGGGCGCCGCCACGCCCTCCAGCACGCCCGTGCCGAAGCGTTCGGGGTGGGGCGAGGTGCGCCGGGCCTCGCCATAGGCCAGGAAAGCGGCCACCGTCGAGCCCAGCCCGGGCAATGCACCGATCACCGTACCCAGGGCCGAGGAGCGGAAAAGCACCGGGATGCATCCCCGGAATTCGGCCCAGGAGACCCGGTTGTCCTCGCGCTTTGGCGAATAGCGGATGGCCCGTCCCGAGAGATCGGCGAGCGATGAGTCCATCTGGCGAAAGACCTCGGAGACGGCGAGAAAGCCGATCAGCATGGGGATCAGGCCGATGCCTTCTTCCAGTTCCAGGCTGCCGAAGGTCAGGCGTTCGCTGGCGGTGATGGGATCGAGGCCGATGATGCCGATGGAGACGCCCATCAGCATCGATATCAGGCCCTTCCAGGCCGGCTTGCTCGACAGCATGCCCAACGAGCCGAGCGCCACGGCGATCAGCACGGTGTATTCGGCCGGCCCGAAGCTGAGCGCCACGATGGCCAGCAGGCTGGCGAAGAAGATCAGGCAGATGTCGCTGAAGCTGTCGCCGAAGACCGAGGCATAAAGCGCCATCTTGATGGCCTTGGCGCCCTTGCCCTGCTGGGCCAGGGGATAGCCGTCGAGGATCGTGGCCGAGGCCGCGGGCGTTCCCGGCGTGCGGATCAAAATCGCCGTGGTGCTGCTGCCGAAGAGCGAGCCCTTGAACATGCCCAGCAGCATGGGAATGCCCACCCAGGGGCTGAAATAGAAGCTGTAGGGAATCAGCAGCGCCACCGCCATCGAGGCCGTGAGGCCGGGAATGGCTCCCAGGATCTGGCCCGCCGCCACGCCCAGGATGATGGCGATCAGGCTTTCCCAGGTCAGCGCCAGGCTGAGGCCTTCGAGGATCTGCTCCATGGCCGGCTCAGCTCCCGAACAGCGTGCCCGAGGGCAGCCGGATCGACAGCAACTGGGCAAACAGCCCCCAGACCAGCAGCGTAACGATCGCCGGATAGAGCACCAGGCTGGGCCAACTTCGCTCACCCAGAACCAGCAGCAGAACTAGCAGCAGAACCACGGCGCCGGCATAAAACCCCACCAGCGGCACCAGTACGATGGAAAATGCCAGGGCCACGACCATGCCCGTGAGGCCGCGCAGCGGCAGGCCCGCGGGGTTATCCGTGTCGCTATCCGCGAAGGCGGCCGGCGCTACCTCGCTGGCCGAGCCCCAGCGCAGCTGCGCCAGGCGCAACAGCATCAACGCCGCCGCCAGCAGCGCCGCCAGGCGGGCCGAGAAGCTGGGCGGCAGGCCCTGGTCGATGCCGAAGCCCTCGGGGTCCTGGATGCCAAGCGGAATGATCACGAAGAGATACACGGCGTCGGCCAGCAGCAGCACAATGAGCTGCCAAAATTCGGACTTTGCGACGGCCAACGGCACGGATTTCACCCCTCGTCATCCGGCCTCAGGATAGCGCAGGTGGGGTGCCGGTGGGTGCCGACACGTCTCATCGGCACCCCTTACGGCACTAAGTTCGGCACTAAGTTCGAGCTGCCGTCTACTTCATGCCGATGTCGGCCACCGCCTTCTTGGCGGCGTTGTAATCGGCAATCACGGTTTTCGTGAAAGCCTTGTGGCCGGCGAAATCCAGGCTCCACTTGCGCTGGCTGGCCAGGGCCTTGAACTCGGGGCTCTGGACCACCTTGGCCAGCACTTCGTCCCACTTCTGGAGGACCTCGTCGGAGAGACCGGCAGGGCCGGCGACGCCGAAGAAGATGGCCGGTGCCAGGGGGTAGCCGCGGTCGGTAAGGATCGGCGCGTTGGGGGCCACCGGGTTCTTGTTGGGCGTGCCCTCGGCCAGGATGCGGGTCTGGCCGTCAAGGGTGGCTTTGTTGCCTTCGGAGATCATGGCCACGTCGATGGTCTTGCCGAGCAGCGCCGCCAGTACCTTGGAGCCGCCCTTAAAGGGTATGAAGGTGGCCTTGGCGCCTTCCGCCTTGAACATCGCTTCGACCGCCACGTGGGGCCCGCCGCGCTGTACCGAGGTCGACCAGCGCAGCTTGCTGGGATTGGCTTTGGCATAGGCGATGACGTCGTCGAGGGTCTTGTGGGGGCTCCCTTTCAGCACCACCAGCGGCTGGCTCGAAGCCACGAACTGGCCGATGTAGCTGAAGTCCTTGAGCGGATGGTAGGGCGCCTTCATCATGTGCGGGCGGATGGTGATGGGGCTGGTCGAGACGAAGCCGACGGTGTAGCCGTCGGGTTTCGACTTGGCCACCGCGCCGATGCCGATGGTGGCGCCGCCGCCGGTCTTGTTCTCGACGTTGATTTTGACGCCCATCATGTCGCCCGCCAGCTTGGCGATCATGCGCGAGGCGGTGTCGCCGCCGCCGCCCGCCGAATAGGGGCAGATGAAGGTGATGGACTTTTCGGGGTAGCTGCCGGCCTGGGCCATGAAGGGGAGCAATATCGCTGCCGCCGCCAGGGCAATAATACGCGCTGCGCTGATCATCTTGCTTGCCTCCCATGTTTGTTGATTGGGAAAAAACTAGCGCTGGGTCTCCCATGATGTAAATTTCTATTATCTCATCCTTCCATGCGATTTAGTCATAGACTAAGGAATCTCCATGAATCTCAGAGGCCTGAAGGCATTCCTGGCCGTGGCCGACAGCGGCAGCGTGACCGAGGCGGCCGGCCGCCTGGCCCTGACGCAGTCCGGTGTCAGCCGGCAGATAGCGGCCCTGGAATCGGAGCTTGGATTTTCTCTCTTCGACCGGCTGCGCGGCCGTCTGGTGCTCAATCGCAAGGGCGAGGTTTTCCTGCGCCAGGTGCGGCGCACCGTCGAGGCCGTGGATCACCTGCCGCGGGCCGCCCGGGCCATCGCCTCGGGCGCCATCGACCGCGTCGTCATGGCCGCCACCAGCGGCATCGTGCACGGCCTGCTGCCGCCGGCGGTGGCGCGTTACGTGGCCGCTCGGCCGGGCCTGGCGCCCAACGTCGTCATGCGCAGCCTGCAGGAGCTCAACGACCTCGGCCCGGAAAGCCGCTATGACCTCGTGTTGGCGCCCCTGCCCTTCCGTCCGCCGCATTTCGAACTGGTCGAAAGCATCGCCTTCGATCTCCGCCTGGTGCTCCCTCGGGGTTTGCTGCCGGGGTTGGGCGAGGTCGTCGCCCTGGAGCGGCTCGGCGATCTGCCCTTCATCTCGCTCGATCCCTTCGCCAGCTATCAGGAAAGCGTCGAGCGAAACCTTGAGGCGGCCGGAGTGGCGGTGCAATTCGTCTGCGAGACCAGTTCCACCCTGACGGCGGCCAGGCTGGTCGAACTCGGCACCGGTTGCGCCTTTCTCGATCCCTTCGTGGCCCGCTCGTTGGCCGCCGGCTCCGTCGTCACCTGCCGTGCCGAGCCCGCCTTCGGCCACAGCTACGGTGTCTTCGCGCCGCGCAGCCTGGCGCTCAGCGACGAGGCCGGGCAGGCGCTCGACTTCATCCGCGAGGTGGCGGCGGAGTTCAGCTAGGCCATTTATGCCCCATCAGCCCAACCACCGTGCCCAGGCCGCTGCCTTGATGGCGGATCTGAAACCGAAACTAGAAAAACTGGTCCCTGCCCCGAAACTATGCCAATGATTTCAATCGCTTAAGCGTCCCTGCCCCCGAAACTCGAAACTCCGAAACTGGTTTTCGTTCAGTTCGTTTGCCGCACGATCAGGCCGTCCACGGCGACCACGCCGGCGCCTTCATGGCCGACCAAAAGGGGGTTGATCTCCGCCTCCCGCACCTCTTCGTGCCAGGCCAGTTGCGAGAAGGCGGCGATGGCCCGGGCCAGGGCCACAACGTCGCCGGGCGGCAGGTTGCGATAGCCCCGCAGCGGCGCCAGGCCCGTCACTTCCTCGATCATGGCCCGGGCCTGATCGGCGCTTACCGGCGCCAGGCGCAGGCTGGTGTCCTGGGTGAGCTCGGCCAGGATGCCGCCCAGGCCCAACACCACCGTCGGGCCGACCACGGCATCGTGCTTCAGGCCGAGCAGGACCTCGGCCCGGCCCTGGTGCATTTTCTGCACCAACACCCCCGCGATCTCGGCCTGCGGCTCGGCCGCCCTGGCGTTCTTCAGGATCCGCTCATAGGCTTCGACCAGGGCGCTGTCATCGGCGATACCGACGGCGACGCCGCCGCACTCGGTTTTGTGGGCGATCTGGGGCGAGGCGATCTTCAGTACCACCGGGTAGCCCAGCCGCCGGGCCGCCGCCAGGGCGGCTTCGCAGCTCTCGGCAATCTCGCCCGCCGCCACCGCGATCCCCAGTCCGGCAAACACAGCCAAAGCCTCGGTTTCGTCGAGCAAGGACCGATCGCTCGGGCCGGGCAACGGCGGCGGCAATGAGCTTGGCGGCTCGGCCTCTACCGCCGGCGCCGGCCAGGTCAACAGCGCCCGCAGGGCATCGGCGCAGGATTCCGGGGTGCGGAAGACGGCCATGCCGGCCTGAGCCAGGCGGCGGCGCGAAGCCTCGGCATCCGGCGCCAGGTAGATGGCGAAGGGCTTCGGCGCCTGGCGCCATTCGAGCAGCGGGTCGATCACCAACTGCGGCGAAAAGCGGGCCGTCGATCCCACCACCATGGCCACGGCGTCGATGCCCTCATCGGCCATCAAATCGCCGATCACGCCGGCCACGATCTCGGGCCGGGCGCCGGCCATGGTCAGGTCTATCAGGCGGCCGCCATCCTGGGCGATGCCCTCGGCGGCCAGGCGCTCGACGACCTGGGCCGGGGCCGGGGCGACGTCGATGCCGGAGAGTCCCAAATTGTCGACCACCATGGCGCCGCCGCCGCCGGTGGTGGTGACCACGGCCGTCCGCGGCGAGGGCTGTCGCTGATCGGCGGCCCTGGCACGGCGGCCGCTAAACAGCGCCGGCGCCTCGATCAGCGCTTCGAATACGTTTACCCGGGCGATGCCGTGATGGTCGAGGAAGGCTGCCAGGGTGCGGGCGCTGCCGATGATGGCGCCGGTGTGCGATCGCGCCAGTTCCTGGCCCTGGACCGAGCGCCCAAGCTGGTAGGCGATGACCGGCTTGCCGGCCTGCTGGGCGCGGCGCGCGAAGGCCGCCACGCGCCGGCGCTGGCGCAGCGTCTCGAGGAACAGCACGATGACCTCGGTGGCCTCGTCGTCGAGCAGTAATTCGCCGATCTCGCCCAGCGTGATGTCGGCCTCGTTGCCCACCGAGATCAGTTTGGAGTAGCCCTCGTCGCGAGCCTCGGCGTGCGACAGCAGCGCCCCGATCAAGCTGCCGCTTTGCGAAATCACGGCCGTGCGGCCCACTTTCAGCTCGGGCAACTCGAGCATGGCGTTGGCACTCAGGGCCAGGCCTGTGGCGCTATTTATGACCCCGATGCTGTTGGGGCCAAGCAGGCGAACGCCCGCGGATCTGGCCACCTCGAGCAAGGTGTCCTGGCGCTGGCGGCCGGCCTCGCCGGCCTCGGCGAAGCCACCGGCCAGAATCGTGGCGCAGCCGATGCCGGCCTCGGCACAGTCGCGAAGGGCGGCCGAGGCGGCCTCGCCCGGCAGCGTGATGAAGGCCTGATCGGCCGGCCCCGGCAGCGACTTCAAGTCGGCGAAACAAGGCAGGCCGGAGATCTCTTCGGCGCCGGGGTTTACCGGATAGATGGCACCCGAATAGCCATGCTTCCGCATATAACGCAGCGGTCGGGCGCTGGTTTTCGCCGGGTCCGACGAAGCCCCGACCAGGGCCACGCCGCGCGGTGCGAACAGCGCCCGGTAGAGGTCCGGGCCGCTAATCATGCGCTTTGGGAGGGCGTTGCGAAAAGCGCCGTTCGAAGACGCCCTCGGCGATGCGGTTCTTCATCATCTCGCTGGAGCCGCCGGCGATTTGCCAGCCCCGCGATTTGCGAAAGCAGTATTCGACCAGCGATTCCTGGGAATAACCGGTGCCGCCCATGATCTGCATGGCCTCGTTGCAGAGCTCGAAACCGGCCTGGTTGCAGAAGGCCTTGGCGATGCTGGTTTCCTGGACCAAAGGCAGGCCGCGGTCGGCGTTCACTGCGGCCCGATAGAGCAACAGCCGGCCGGCATCGAGCTTGATTTGCATGTCGGCGAATTTCCATTGGATGCCCTGAAACTCACACAGCGGCCGGCCGAACTGTTGGCGGGTCATGGCGTGTTCGCGGGCCCGTTCGAAGGCAAACTGGCCCAGCGCCAGCGAACGCGCGGTATTGCCGATGCGCTCGGCGTTGAAGCCGGCGATCTGCCGCTTGAAGCCACCCGGCCCCAGCAGCACGTTTTCCGGCGGCACGTAGACTTCGTCGAAATAGAGCGCGCACCAAGTCTCGCCGTTCATGTAGCGTGACGGCTGGCCCAGCTCGAAGCCGTCGGCGCCGCGTTCCAGCAGCACCGAGCCGATACCCTCGAGGCCCTCGGCGAAGCGCAGGTAAACCAGAAAGAGATCGGCATCGGGCGAGTTGCTGGTGAAGACTTTGCCGCCGCTGACGCGAAAGCCCTCGCCGTCGGGCCGCGCCCGGGTGGTGAGGTCGGTGACCGCCGAGCCCGCTTCGGCCTCGGTCATGCCCAGCGCGATAATAGCCTCGCCGGCCAGCAGCTTGGCGAAGTAGCGCTGCTTCTGCCAGGGGCTGGCGTATTCGGCGAAGGTGCGAAAGGGGCCGAAGTTGCCCGACTGCACGACGTCGGCACTGCGGGGACAAACCAGGGCCACCTGTTCGATGGCCAGCACGGCATCCATCAGCGAACCACCCTGGCCGCCGTCGGCCTCGGCAATGGTGATGCCGGTCAAGCCCTGCGCCGCGAACAGCTTGGCGACATCGAAGGGGAAGCCCGGCGCATGCGCACGTTCCAGGGCACCGGCCGCCAGGTGACGCTGGGCCAGCCCACGCACAGAGTCGCGGAACATGCGCTGTTCTTCCGTCAACTCGAAATCCATGCCGCAACTCCTCAAGAACCATTGCCCGGGCCTGGCAGCCGGGCGGCCCGGCTCAATCCTGGCGCACTCTAGCGACCCAGGCGCTGCCGGGCCAATTCGGCTCCCGCCACCAGGGCCCGCAATTTGGCCCGCGCCACGTCCATCGATAGCGGCACCAGGCCGCAGTCGGGCGCCGCCTGGATTTGCTCGGGCGGCAGGTGCTGGGCGGCGGCCAGCAGCTTTTCGGCGATCTGCTCGGGTGCTTCGACGGCGTCCGTGCCATTGTCGATGCAGCCGAACATCACCGTCTTGGAGGGACAGAGCCGCAGCAGTTCGGGATCGAGTTTGGAGGCTTCGAACTCCAGCGAAAGCTGGTCGATTTTGGATTTCTCGAGCTGGGCCAGGATCACCGGGTAGCTGTCGACGATGGGCCTGGGCACACCCGGCATGGGATAGCTGTAGCAGATGTGGACCGCCGTTTTGGCCTGGTCGACCCCTTCCAGGCAACGGTCCAGCACTTCGATCCCCCAGTCCGCCACCTTTTCCGGGTAGCGCGAGAAAACCGGCTCGTCAAACTGGATGACGGCGGCGCCCAGGGCGTCGAGCTCGCGGGCTTCGGCGTTGAGCGCCGCGGCCACGGCCAGGGCGAACTCGCGTTCGTCGCCGTAGTGTTCATCAGCCGTCGAATCGACCACGGTCATGGGGCCAGGGAGCGTGATCTTGGTCGGCCGTTCGGTTTCGGCCAGGATAAATCGCAAGTCGTCGTCGACGATGGGCGCGCGGCGTTCTACCGGGCCCGTGCAGCGGCCGACCTCGGCCAGGCGGCGGCGGTTGCGCGTCCATTTCTTGGCCGTGGTCTGGTAGTCGAAACCCTCGAGCCGCCCGGTGACATAGGTGACGTAGGATTTGCGACGCTGTTCGCCGTCGCTGACGATGTCGATGCCGGCCCGGCCCTGGTCGTGCAGCGTGAGCCGCACGGCATCGTCCTGGGCCGCCTCGAGGTCCTCGTCCGACAGCCTCCAGTCGGCGCCCTTGCCATGGACCTGTTTGTTGTCGGTATTGAGGGGCAGTTTTTCCTGCAGCCAGGTGGGCTTGGGCATGGAGCCGACGACGGTGGTGAGGAAAGCTTGCTCGGTCATGGTCTGGGTTCCCGGAGGCAGTTGAGCGCGAGGTGGAAGGCGTCGAAATTCCGGAGCTCGTTGGGTTCGGCAATATGGCAGGGCCGATTGAGCAGCAGCGGTACCGCTTGCTCCGAAAGGCCGCCGTGCGAGCGCAGCGGAACATCTAGGCCCGAGAGGTCGTGGTCGCGCTCACGCGTGCCCAAGACCTTGCCGGCGGCCGAGATCACGACCAGATCGCCCAAGCGGTCCGGCGGCAACTCGAAACGTGCCGCCGCCCTCTCGCGCTCAAGCACCAGATCGATGCCCATAAGCTGCGACAAGAAATCGGCCACCGCCGGCCCGTCGGCGTTTTCGAGGTAGACCACGGCATAGGAGCCCAGGGCGCCATGGTGCACCACGTAGGGATCGGTNATGGGCAGGATCACCCGGCTCCGCCCGGCNCCCAGGCGTTGGTCCANNTCNTCNGCCAGNTAGATGACGTCGGGCCGGCCCCGTTCGTCGTGCTTCGGCTTCATGCCGTGGTCGGCGGTCACGGCGATGACGGCGCCCAGGGNNTCGAGCTCACCCAGGTAANGGTCCAGCATGGCNTAGAANNCGTTGGCCTCGGGGCTGCCGGGGGCGTGCTTGTGCTGAATGTANTCGGTGGTCGAGAGGTACATCAGCTCGGGCCGGCGNTCTCGCATCAGCGCCACCCCGGCGGCCAGGACGAANTCCGAGAGCTCGGCGCTGTAGACATCGGGCAAGGGCTGGCCGACGAAATCGAGGGTCGCCTGGTCGGCCTTCTCGGCCGAAAAGCAGACGGCATCGGGCCCCGGCTCGAGGCCGTGGGCCAAAAGCCCCCTGAGCTTGTCCTTGGCGGTGACGATGGCCAGCGTCGCCCCCGCGGCTTGCGCCGCGGCGAAGATCGTCGGCGCGCGCAAAAACCGGGGGTCGTTCATCATGACCTCTTCGCCGCTCTCGGGATCGAGGAAATAGTTGCCCGAGATACCGTGCCGGTCGGGCGGCGCGCCCGTGACGATGGAGAGATTGTTGGGATTGGTGAAGCTGGGCATCACGCCCTGGGCCAAGGCCTCGGTGCCGCGTTTCGCCAGGGCCGTGAAGAAGGGCGCGAGATCCGCCGCCACGGCGGCTTCGATGTATCCGGGCTCGCTACCGTCGAGGCAAACCACGACGGTGGGCGCGGCGGGGCGATGGTAAGAGCGGCCGTTGAGTTCGATCCAGGACATGCCGCGCCGCCACCCTTGCGAACCTGCGTTCGAGCGACTGTAGCAACGCGCCCCGTGCCCAGCAATACAGTGGCGGCATTTCCCCTCCGGTCACGTCCTGCTTTGGGACAAGGGGCCGTGGGGATTGGCGCCGCTGCCGAATGGGGCGGCAAGTTTCAGCGGCTACCGCCGCCACCACCACCGTCACCACCGCTGGCACCGGCAAAGCCATCAGAGGCATCATTCTTTTGCGCAAGCGGGTACCAAGTTCAAGGTCCCGGAAAGTCAACGTTTTCTTTGCTTTTGACGCCTCGGGAGACTATGACTATGGGCCCTAATTTCCGCACGCCGGACCGACCTGGATGAGCAGCAAATCAAAGGCGCTCGACGATCTTCGCCGTCGCATCGACGCGATCGACGACGCCGTTCACGACCTCCTGATCGAGCGTAGCGAGTTGGCGACCGAGATCCTCGCCGCCAAGCCGCCAGAGCGCGACCGGGGGAGCGCCATGCATCCGGGCCGCGAGGCCGAGGTGCTGCGCCGGCTTTTGGACCGCCATCGCGGCGTTCTGCCGGCCATCGTGGTGGCCGATCTGTGGCGTGGCTTGATGAGCGCCTTCGTGCGCCTGCAGGGGCCGCTCGAGGTGGCGGTCTGCGCGCCCGAAAAGTCGGTCGGCTACTGGGATCTGGCGCGGGCCCACTTCGGCACCGACGCCGCCATGACGCTGCACCGCTCGCCCACCGTCGTGTTGCGTGCCGTGACCGAGGGCGAGGGCACCGTGGCGGTGCTGCCGCTGCCCCAGGAGGACGATCCCGCGCCCTGGTGGCAGCAACTTGCCGCCGACGCCCCCAAGGCACCCCGCATCATCGCCAAGCTGCCCTTCGTCGAGAACCGCTCGAGCCGCTTCGAGGATCTCGGTGCCTTCGTCGTCGCCCCCCTCGACCGCCAGCNNACGGGCCAGGACCGCAGCCTGCTGGTGNTGGCCACCGAGACCCCGGTCAGCCGNGCCAGGCTNGTCGANCAACTGACCTCGGTCGGGCTCGAAGGCGGNGCCCTGGCCGTCAGCGAACGCGACAGCGACCAGCCCGAGGCACTTTACCTGATCGAGATCGACGATTTCGTGGCCAAGGACGACGCCCGCGTCGCCGACTTCCTGGAAGCCAGCGACGGCAGCATCGACCGCATGGTGTCGCTGGGCGGCTACGCCGTCCCCTACCGCAACGAGGAATAGCCGTGACGCAAAACCAGAGCGGGGGCACCGAGGCAGGTGCCCCAGATCCCGAAGCCGATAGCGATCCCGGGCCGCCGGCGCCGGGCTCACATACCCGATGGCGCGATCGATCCAATTGGCCGTCATCGCCGGATGAACACCGAAGGCCGGGCCAGCGGCGGCCGGATGCCGTCACCCCGGGCCGCAACGTCGCGGATCATGCGGTCACGAAGCCTGAGCATCTCGGGGATCGACCCGTAAGTCACCGTCTTGCCATCGTACTCGACACGCGTGACGCCCTGAGAGATAGCGGCCGTCAACGTATCGAGCTGTGTCTGTGTGAACTCGGACATGTCGTTGTTTCCCGGTCAGGGCTGTCGCCCGTCCGTTCCTATCTGCGAACCCAATTCGCGTGACGGCCGCCGAGCCAGTTCCCACCGCGGGGTGTCGAAGGGAATGCACCGCCTGAAGGAGGAACCCGCTCTTTGACCTCCACTGCGTCGGTAGATCCCGATAGAGGTTGGTGAACGCCGAGATGTTTTTCGAGGTCCCGCCACTGTCGCTCGCCGAACCGATCAAGACCCACCACCGCGGCGGCAGCGCGGGCATACACATAACAGTCGAGCGCTTCATTCCGCTCTCGGAGCTTCTGCCATTCACGCACCGAATAACCACGGCGATTGCGACTGGTCACCAGCTGTTCGGAGCAGAGTTGCTTGCAATATTCCCCATCGACCTTTGGCAAATGAATGTAGCCCGCCGGATAGACCTCGCCAGCCGTCCGGTCCTCGTCGGTCGGTGGGTCCTTTCGCAGGTTGTTGTAGAGCTCGAGCTTGGCAATACCGCCGACAACAGGGCGCACCCGGACACCCCGTCGCAGACGTTTGCCGCCTGCTGTGATGTCAACCGCCGTCGGCATGCCGACGAGGGCGCTGCCACGACTGGTACCCTTGACAGCCATGACCTGGGCTGCCCGATGCCGTCGAGCCCAGGCGTAAACCTCCTGGGTTGCGTAGCCCGAATCGACGGCCAATCGCCTAACCGGCATCTGGGTTCCGCTCTCGTGTCGCCAGCTCTCATCAAGAATCGCCGAGAGCCCCGTCCAGACCTCCTGACGAGAGGTATCACCATCAATCACCCGGTGCTCAACAAGCCAAGCCTCTCTTTCCCGACCCCAAGCCCAAATGGAGATCTCGATGCGATCTTTTTGCACATCCGCACCGGCAGTCAGAAACAGCCCATTCTGAGGAATTGTCCCGATCTTGTAGTCTTCGCGACGGTCGTAGAGCCGTTGCCAGTCGGGTGCCTCACCGGTCTCCACCCAGGTCTCGCCGAGTTCCGTGTTCTTCACCGACTTGATGGCCGCATCCGAGCCCTGAGCTGCCAACCAGGCGGCCGCAACTTGGGCCCACGAGCGCCAACCGATAGGGCTGTAAAGGCTGGATATGTGAAAGCCGACTGTACGACCATAATCGGGGAGGGCAGGGGAGGTCGCCCGCCATTCGCCGTTTTCCAACATCCGGGTCTTATTGTGCTCCTCAATGTGGGCCTGGCAGTGCTCACATTCATACCGTGCGGTCTCGGGCCTCGCTTTCTCCCATTTGAGCTGCTCGAATTGAAGCCATTGCTTCTCTCCACATGATGGGCAGGGCACGAAATAGCGACGTTGATCAGAGGCCTCGTATTCCCGCTCTATCCGGGATACTCCTTTGATGGTGGGCGTTGAGACCATGAAAATCTTGCGTCTCGAGAACGTTCGTGTCCGTGCCTCCGCCAGGGACATTGGATCGCCCTCGCCGTCGACGTCGCCGGGGAAACCATCGATCTCGTCGAGAAAGAGGTAACGGACTGGCATCGAGCGGAGTCCGACGGCGCTATTCGCTCCTGTCATCACCAGCACGCCACCCAGAAATTCTTTAGTCAGAACCGTGTTCCCAGAGTCACGTGACCGCGCTGGCTTTACCAGTCGGCGGAGCGGTTCGCTCTCTGCGATCAGCGGATCAATCCTCTGTTTCGAGTTGCGCTTGGGAGATGGACGACGCGGACAGGGGAGAGACGCTCCTGCGCAACCTGGCGCGGCGGCTGGAAAGGGAGGCCCCCGGCGTCTCGGGCAGCAT
>NZDS01000106.1 GCA_002690215.1 Rhodospirillaceae bacterium
GGGGCTGCCGAATGACCGCAGAGCAAAATTCCTTCCATCGGTGGTCGGGTTCGCCTACGATTTGCTACGATACGAATGCTATCTGGGAAATATCGGACAAAAGCTCTTCGCGGATGGCGCCGCAGCTCTTGAGCAACTCGTGCAAGCGGGCCACGAATCCCGGATCGGAAAGCGAGCGTCCGGAGAGGTTGACGGCCAGGCTGATGATGTCGCCCTGGTCACGTGCCTGCAGGATCCTGGCGATGACTTTTTGGCACATGGCGAGGTCGAAGTCGCCGATCACACCGGCCTCCTCGGCATAGCTGATGAAGGCGTAGGGCGAGGCCTCGGGATCGTCGTCGTCAAAGCGCGCCAGCGCTTCGTAGTGGTGCACGAAGCGGGTGGAAAGCTCGACGATGGGTTGGAACACCACCTCGAAACGGCCCTCGGCAATGGTCTCCCTGAGCGCCGCCAGGCGTTGGCGCCGCTCGCTCACCATCAGGCGATACCCCTTGTCGAGGGTGTCGATGATGAAATCCGCAGCCGAACGGCAGAAGCGGTCGAGGGTGTAGCGCAGCGTCTCGGCGCAGTCCTCTTCGTCCAGGCCCCGGTCCAGCAGCGTTACCGTGGCGGCGGTCAACGCAATGCCGCGGCCTTCGGGGTCGGCGCTGCGAACCTGCTCAGTCAGGCTTTGCTCGATCTCGCCGACGTTGAGCTTGTCGTCGTGCAGGATGCCATAGACTTGGCCCTCGATGCGCCCGGCTGAGGCACCGTCGACGGAATAGGCCTGGAGTTGCGCCGCCAGGTCACCGGCGAAGTCGCCGGCCGCCGCACCGAGTTGCCGCTGCAGGCGCTCGAGGCCGCCCATGTCGAGCAGCGTCATGGCATAACCGCGACCCTGTTCGGCACCGGCGCGGAGCGCCTCGTGAGCGATATCGGCGAAGGCTTCGCGGTTCAAGAGCCCGCTTTCGGCGTCCCTGTCGGAGTCCTCGAAGGCGGCGCTGACAGCCAGGCGGGCGGCACTGAGCGCCATGAAGATGCGGCCGCCGTCCAGCGGCAAATAAGTGCCGAAAAGCGCCACCTGGGCCGGCTTGTCACCCGACCGTTTGATGCGCACGTTGATCGGACCGAAACGGCCCTGGCGCTCGGCCGTTGACAGGGCGGCCCGCACCAGGCGGCGGTCGCGCCGCGCCACCAGGTCGAGAAAGGGCCGGCCCAACAGCGCCCCGCCGTCCTCGCCGGTGAGCCAGATGGTGGCGCCGACGGCATAGCGGACGGCGCGACTCGCGTCGATCTCGAGAAAGGCGTCGGCAGCCGAAAAGGCGAAAGCGACGAAGCGGTCGCGCTCGGCCTTCATGTCGAGGTGGCTGCCTGTGCTACCAGCGGATTTCGACATATCCCCCGTTGGTCCCTTGTGTCCTCCGCCACCGGGCAAAGTTGGTCACGGTGTTGATATTGGTCGCGACAATATCATGATTCGCCAATTGAACGGCAAATCGGGCGGCACTTGCGATTGCCGCGGCGACAGGCCAAAGTCCGGCCATGAAGCAAACCGCATCGCCCCAGGGCCCTGATACCACCGAGACCTTCGACGCCGCCGCTGTCGAGACCTGGATCTTCGATCTTGACAACACGCTCTATCCAGCCGGGTCCAATTTGTTTGACCAGATCGACCGGCGCATCGGTGAATTCATTTGCGACTATCTCGAGGTCGACGCGGTAGCAGCGCGGCACTTGCAGAAAACCTATTTTCGCGACCAGGGCAGTACGCTGAGGGGCATGATGCTGGCCCATGATCTCGATCCCGAACCCTACCTCGACTATGTTCACGACATCGACTTAGCCCCGGTACAGCCCAGTCCGGCCCTGGACGCCGCGCTGACAGCTCTCAGCGGGCGCAAGCTCGTCTTCACCAACGCCTCGACCGGCCACGCCGTGCGGGTCATTGAACGGCTCGGCGTGGGCCACCACTTCGAGGCCATCTTCGACATCGCCGCCGCCAACTACGTGCCCAAACCCTATGTCGAGCCCTATCGCCAGATCATCGCCGAATATGACGTCGATCCCGAGGCTGCCGTCTTCTTCGACGACATCGCCCGCAACCTGGCACCAGCGGCGGCGCTGGGCCTGACTACGGTGTGGGTACGCGGCAACAGCGCCTGGTCGACGGACGAGCCCGGGGACTCCGTCGACTACGTCGACCACGTCACCGACGATCTTGCTACCTGGCTCAGTGACATCAACTCCAGTAACGGCTAAACAACGGCCGTGCCGCCTTGTGCTGGGCCATCGTTCGCCCTTATCTTCGGGCGGCAGCGGCCTTTAGAGAAGGAAATACAGCATGCCGGCGAAGCAACTGGAGGCCTTGATCGAGGCCGCCTGGGAGGAGCGCGACGGGATTGGCCCCGAAACCGCGGGCGAGACCCGCGACGCCGTCGAGGCTGCGCTTTCGGCGCTTGACGGCGGTGAATTCCGGGTGGCGGAAAAGCAGGGCGGCGCCTGGCAGGTCAACCAGTGGCTCAAGAAGGCGGTGCTGCTCTCCTTTCGCCTCAACGACATGAGCCCGATCGCCGGTGGCCCCGGCCAGGCTGCGCCCTGGTTCGACAAAGTGCCCTCGAAGTTCGAGGGCTGGGGCGAGGCAGAGTTCCGCCAGTCCGGCTTTCGCGCCGTGCCCACCTGCGTGGTGCGACGTTCGGCCTATGTGGCGCCGGGCGTCGTGCTGATGCCGTGTTTTGTCAATCTGGGCGCCTATGTCGACAGCGGCAGCATGATCGACACCTGGGCCACCGTCGGCAGTTGCGCCCAGATCGGCAAGGACTGCCACATCTCGGGCGGTGCCGGCATCGGCGGCGTGCTCGAGCCCTTGCAGGCCGGGCCGGTGATCATCGAGGACAACTGTTTCGTCGGCGCCCGCTCCGAAGTCGCCGAGGGCGTCGTCGTGGAAGAGGGCTCTGTGCTTTCCATGGGGGTCTACATCGGTGCCTCGACCAAGATCGTCGACCGCCACACGGGCGAGATCCACTTCGGCCGGGTGCCGGCCTATTCGGTAGTGGTGCCGGGCACCTTACCGGGTCGGCCCTTGAACGACGGCAGCCCCGGCCCGAGCCTCTATTGTGCCGTGATCATCAAGCGGGCCGATGCGCGTACCCGCTCGAAGACCTCGATCAACGAACTGTTGCGCGACTGAGGGCGATTTGACTGGGTGCCCGGCGAAGTGAAAAATCATTACGACATCGATCCGGTTGACTTGGCGGCGCGTCTGGTCCGTTGCCCGAGCGTGACGCCGGACGAGGGCGGCGCTTTAACGTTGCTGCAAGGGGCGCTGGAGTCTCTCGGTTTCACCTGCCAGCGTCTCAGCTTCAGCGACCAGGAATCACCTGAGGTCGAAAACCTATATGCCCGCATCGGCAGCGGCGCGCCGCATTTTTGTTTCGCCGGACACACCGACGTAGTGCCGGTGGGCGATCTTGCCGCCTGGTCGATGGATCCCTTTGCTGGTGAAGTTCGCGAGGGCCGGCTGTGGGGCCGCGGCGCCTGTGACATGAAGGGTGCAATAGGTAGTTTTGTGGCGGCCGCGGCACGGTTCCTGGAAGGACGTGAGAGTTGGACCGGTTCCATCAGCCTGCTCCTCACCGGCGACGAGGAAGGGCCGGCCGTCAACGGAACGCAAAAGGTCCTGGAATGGTTGCAGGGTCGCAACGAAACCATCGATGCTTGCCTGGTGGGTGAGCCAACCAACGCCGAGGTCCTTGGCGACACCATCAAAATCGGCCGCCGCGGCTCGCTATCGGGTTGGCTGCTGGTGCCCGGCCGCCAGGGCCACACCGCCTATCCTCATCTCGCCGACAATCCCATTCCCCGGCTGGTACGCATGTTGGCCCATCTGACCGATTCCGAGCTCGACCAGGGCAACGCCCACTTTCAGCCCTCGACCATCGCCGTCACCTCGGTCGACGTAGGCAATCCGGCCAACAACGTCATCCCCGCCGAGGCTCGCGCCGCCTTCAACATCCGCTTCAATGACGAACATACAGGTGCCTCGCTGGAACGCTGGCTGCGCCAAGGCTTTGACGCCATCGGCGGCGAATACGAGCTCGAGGTGCGAATCTCGGGCGAGGCCTTCCTGATGCCACCCGGCGAATTTAGTGAACTCCTAGCCGGTGCCATCGCTGACAGCCTCGGCCGGCGCCCGAAATTGGGCACCGCCGGTGGCACCTCTGACGCCCGTTTCATCCGCCACCAGGCGCCGGTGGCCGAATTCGGCCTGGTCGGCCAAACCATGCACCAGGTCGACGAGAACACCCCGGTAGCCGACATCGAGGCCCTGGCCCAGGTCTACCAGGCCATCCTCGAGGCCTATTTCGCGGCCTGAGCGCCCATGCCGAGCTGGCAGGAGATCTTTGCCTCAACCTATGGCGCCTACCGCCTGGCCCGCCTCGACGCCGGTGGCATGCACTGGTTCAACCACTCCATCGCCGGCTTCTGGCGCTCTTTCGGCGTGGCGCTGTTGGTGCTGCCGCCCTATCTGCTGATCCTGGCGTTGCGCCTCGACGACAAGGTGGAGAGCGGCAGCTGGTACTTCTTCATCGAAATGCTGGGCTATGCCTTGGGCTGGGTGGCCTTTCCCCTGATCATGCTCGGCATCTCCGTGATCTTCAGCTTCCAGCGCAACTACATCTCCTACATCATCGCCTACAACTGGACGGCCATGATCCAGGTGGCGGTGGTACTGCCCATCGTGGTGCTCAATTCAGGTGGCGTGGTAGGCCAGGAACTCGGGCTCTTTCTCGGCGTCGCCATAACGCTGGCGTTGCTGTTTTATCAATGGTTCGTGGCGCTGACGGCGCTGCAGACCTCGGGCCTGACGGCGGCTGCCCTGGTGGCGCTCGATTTCGTCCTGGGCCGCCTGATCAGCACTGGCGCCGATCGTCTTATTTTTACTGCTCAAGGATAGGCCACGGACATCAGATAAAGTCCGTGAGCGGGCGCCGTGGGACCGGCTCGGGCGCGCTCTCGGGCATGGAGCGCCTGGGCCACGTCGTCGGGCGTCCACTTGCCGCGGCCGACGCGATCCAGCGTGCCCACCATCGAGCGCACCTGGCTGTGCAGGAACGAGCGCGCCCGGGCCTCGACCAGCACTTCCTCGCCCTGGCAGCGCACGCTGAGTTCGTCGAGAGTTTTGAGCGGCGACTTGGATTGGCAACGGATGGAGCGGAAGGTGGTGAAATCGTGATGACCCACCAGATGCTTCGCTGCCACTCGCATGGCGTCTGTGTCGAGCGGCGTGGGCACCAGCCAGGCCCGGCCGCGGTCCACCGTCAGAGGCGCCCGGCGGTTGACGATGCGATAGCGGTAGTGGCGGGAAATGGCGCCAAAGCGGGCGTCGAAATCCGCCGCCGCGATTTCCGCCTCGACGACGGCCACGGCATGGTTGCGCATGTGGTAGTTGAGGGCGTCGCACACGGTGTCGGGCGGCGGCTCGGCATCCAAATCGAAATGCGCCACTTGGCCCAGCGCGTGGACGCCGGCGTCGGTGCGGCCAGCGCCGAAGGCGATCACGGTTTGGCCGGAAAACTCGCCGATGGCTTCCTCCAGCACCTGCTGTACGGCCAACCCGTTAGCCTGACGCTGCCAACCGACAAAAGGCCCGCCATCGTATTCCAGCTTCAGCCGGTACCTCATGTTAGTACCCACTTCCGTAAAAGGAAGGTACGTCTGATCGCTTTGCCGGCGCTGTGGGTAGGAAGCAGCGGGCCGGCGATGCGGGGCCATCGGCAAGCGCTGCTGACGCCCTCCACAGCGCCGGAAAAGCGACCCACAGGGACAAGACCGGCGGCCATGAAAGATCATCGGACGTCGTCCCGTGTCCCTTGTGATGGTCCACCATCACGGCGGACCACGCTCCTAGCCGATTATCCTTCATGGCCGTCAGATGTGCCTTCCTTTTGCGGAAGTGGGTACTAAGCCCAGATCGGCGCCCGGCGGCAGGGGAAAACCGCGCCGTAGTTCGGCCGCACTCAACGGGCGGCGGCCGCCGCGCTGAACGGTAATCAGGCGCAGCGCGCCTGCGCCGCAGCCGATCACCAAATCGTCGGCCGCCAGTACTTTGCCGGGCTCGCCTTCGTGGCTTGCTCCGCTCAGTGGCTTGGTCGCCAGTACCTTGATGCGCTCGCCGGCGTAGCCGAACCAGGCGCCGGGGAAGGGCGCCAGACCGCGCACCTGGCGGTCCAGTTCAATGGCCGGGCGCTGCCAATCGAGACGGCACTCGGATTTCTCGATCTTGGTGGCATAAGTGATACCTTCGGCGGGCTGCGCCCAGGGTGTCAGCGATCCCGCTTCCAGACCTTCAAGCGCCCGCAGCATCAACGGCGCTCCCAGGTCGGCCAGCGCGTCGTGCAAATCGCCGGCGTTGGTGGTGGGAGCAATGGCCAAGTGCTCGCTGAGCAACACCGGCCCGGTGTCGAGGCCAGCTTCCATTTGCATCACCGCGACGCCGGTTTCCTGATCTCCGGCCATGATGGCGCGTTGGATCGGTGCGGCGCCCCGCCAGCGCGGCAGCAACGAAGCGTGCAGGTTGAGGCAGCNCAGCCGAGGGACGGCCAAGACGACCGGTGGCAGGAGCAGGCCGTAGGCCACCACGACCACTACATCGGGCGCCAGCTCAGCTAGAGATTCGGNTTCGCCGGCGTCCTTGAGCGTCGTCGGTGTGCGCACCATGAGGCCCTGGTCGAGTGCCAATTTGTGGACTGGCGTCGGGCGCTCGACCTTGCCGCGGCCGCCGGGACGCGGTGGTTGACTGTAAACGGCGGTGATGGTGTGGCCGGCCTCGATCAGTGCCGCCAGGGTAGGCACGGCGAAATCGGGCGAGCCCATGAAGACTAGGCGCAGCATTGGCGGCTCCTTCAGGCGCTGGCTTGCTGGCGCCGCGCTTTGACCAGCTTGCGCAGGATGATGTTGCGCTTGATGACCGAGATGTGGTCGACGAAAAGCACGCCTTGCAAATGGTCCATCTCATGCAAAATGCAGCGCGCCAGCAGCTCGGCGGCGTGCAGCTCCTGTTCCTCGCCCTCATAGTCAAGATAGCGCACGCGGACCTCGGCCGGTCGCACCACTTCGGCAAATTGATCGGGCAGTGAGAGACAACCCTCGTCGTGAAGTATTTCCTCGTCCGAGCGCCACACCACCTCGGGATTGACCAGATAGTAGGGCCGGCGTTCTTCATCTTCCGGGGCGTTGAGGCAGACCACGATGGCAGAGCGGGGCTGGCCGATCTGGATCGCTGCCAGGCCGATGCCGGGCGCCGCGGCCATGGTCTCGTACATGTCGTCGAGCAATTGCCGCACGCTGTCGTCCACCACGGCGATGGTTTCGGAGCGCACTTTGAGGCGGGGATCGGGAGCGGTGATGATGGGCCGAATTGTCATGCCGCGTAGGTAGGCCGCCGACGCCGACTCGTCAAGAGTGCGCGCTTTGCTAGGCCCGATGGCGTGCTATGGTGCGCCGCCATGGAAATCGCCGTCGTCGTCGCTGCCCTCGTTGCCGCTTTGGCTGCCATCGCCGCCCTTGTGGTTGTTCTCAGGCGCCGCGATCGAGGTCCCGATATGGAGCCGCTGGTAGCTGCCCAGAACGAGCTGGCCGGGCGTTTGAGCCAACTCGCCGAGCAGGGCAATCAAGCCCAGGTGGCTCTCACCAAGACGCTTAACGAGGGTATCGAAAAGTCCGCCGTGCGGACGGCCGAGACGCTGGGCGACATTAAGAAACATCTCAATGTCATCGATCAGGCCCACAAGACCATTGGTGAATTGCGCAAGGACGTGGTCGGCCTGCAGGAAATTTTTTCCAACAAGCAAAGCCGCGGTGCCTTCGGCGAAACCCAGCTCTTCGACCTGGTGGCCAANGTGCTGCCGCAGGGCGCCTACGAAAGCCAGGCGACGCTCTCGAACGGTCGCCGTGCCGACTGCTTGATTCAGTTGCCGAACCCGCCGGGCCCTATCGCCATCGACGCCAAGTTCCCGCTGGAAAGCTTCCGAGCGTTGCGCGAGGCCAATGATGAAGCGGCCATGACGGTGGCCCGGCGCGCCTTCGTGCAGGACATCCGCAAGCACATCAAGGATATCGCCGAGCGCTACGTGGTGCCCGGCGAGACCGCCGAATCTGCGGTCATGTTCCTGCCCAGCGAGGCCGTCTACGCCGAGTTGCATGACCGTTTCATCGAGCTGGTCGAGGAATCCCACCGGGCTCGCGTCTGGATCGTCTCGCCGACCACACTGTGGGCGCTGCTGCACACTGTGCGGGCGGTGCTCAAGGACGCCCGCATGCACGAACAGGCTGGCCTCATTCAGCAGGAAGTGGGCAAGCTGATGGATGACGTGCGACGCCTCGATACCCGGGTGGGCAAGCTACAGCAGCACTTCAGCCAGACCGAGAAGGATGTCGGCGAAATCCTCACTTCGACCGGCAAGATCGTCAGAACCGGCGAAAAGATCGAAGGCTTACAGTTCGGCGGTGACGGCGAAGATACGGAAGCGCTGCCCCCCGACTAGAGCAGCGCCCGGTTAGATTTACCCATTCTGTTGCCCTGCAGGGCAACCCGCAGGGGCGGGCCNTTTTGATCCGAGGCGGCGTCGGCGAGCTTGCGTGTAGTCCCACTACACGCCGCGCCCACCTCCTACCCTCGGATCAAAATGGCTCCGCCAGAATGGGCAAATCTAACCGGGCGATGCTCTAGAGCGGTCGGCGGGAATTGAGCGCAGCGCCCAGGGTGCCGTCGTCCAGGTAGTCGAGCTCGCCGCCCACCGGCACGCCATGGGCCAGCCGTGTAATAGTGACCTCACACTCGGCCAGAAGATCGCTGATGTAGTGCGCCGTGGTTTGGCCGTCGACGGTGGCGTTCATGGCCAGGATAACCTCGCTGACCTCGGGCGCCCGGGCGCGGGCCAAGAGGCCGGCGATGTTGAGATCCTCGGGCCCCACGCCGTCGAGTGCCGAGAGCACGCCGCCCAGAGCATGGTAGCGGCCGGCAAAGACGCCAGCGCGCTCCAGCGCCCAAATGTCGGCGACGTCTTCGACGATGCAGATCAGGCTGGCATCGCGGCGCGCGTCCTGGCAAATGGCGCAGGGATCGCGGCCGTCGAGATTGCCGCAGCGTGAGCAGGGGTGGACGTTGTCGGCGGCCGCCGTCAGGGCCTCGGCCAGCGGCCTCAGCAGGCCGTCGCGGCGCTTGACGAGAAAAAGAGCGGCCCGTCGGGCCGAACGCGGACCCAGCCCCGGCAGCTTGGCCAGCAGCTGGATCAGGCGCTCGATGTCGCTGGTTCGCATTTCTCACCCTACCGGCGACCGGCTCAGAACGGCAGGTTGAATCCGGCCGGCAGGTTGAGGCCGCCGGTGAGCTGGCCCATTTCCTGCTGAATAAGCGCCTCGACCTTGGCCTTGGCATCGTTGTGAGCGGCCACGATGAGATCCTCCATGACCTCGACGTCGTCGCCCGAAACGAGGTTGGGGTCGAGGCGCAGCCGGCGCATGGCACCCTTGCCGTTGAGCGTCACCTGGACCATGCCGCCGCCGGCCTCGCCGGTCACCTCGGTCTCTTCGATGCGGGCCTGGATCTCGCCCATCTTCTCCTGCATTTCCTTGGCCTGCTTCATCATCTGACCGAGGTTCTTCATCGCATTTCGGCTCCTGTACTTGGGGCTAGGGGGTATCTTCGACCTCGCGAACGTCGCGAATTCTGGACCCGGGAAAAGCCTCGAGCACGCTTTGCACGACGGCGTCGTCGGCCGCCTCGGCGCGTCGCTGTTCGGCCTGGGTCTCTTGCTGCTGGTCCAATGTTGGCGCGCCTTGGTCGCTCGATGCGGTGACCTGCCAGGGCTCGCCGGTCCAGTCGCCGAGCAACCGGGCCAGGTCTGCCGGCAGCGTACTTGGCACCGTGTCGTCAAGCCCGATTTCGATGCGGCCCGGCGCGAAGGCGACGAGATGAACGCCGTTGTGCAGGTGGCTCGACAGGATACCTTCGCGTTTGGCGTCGACCAGGGCTACGACCTCGTCGAAGTTGCCTGGCGCGGGCGCGGCGTTTGATGTCGGCGTGGCGGTGGGGGCGGTTGCTGTCGGTGGTGGAGCGGGCGGCCCGGCCGACGGTGCTGCCGGCGGCGCTGTCGGTGCCGCGGCCGGCGGCGCATCGCCGCTGCGTAATTGCTGCACCAGCTCCGCCGGGCTTGGCATATCGGCCAGGTAGCCCAGCCGCACCAGTACCATCTCGGCGGCCGCCAGCGGGGCTGGTGCCAGACGCACCTCGCCCAGCCCCTTGAGCAACAGTTGCCAGCAGCGCGCCAGCGCCGGCATGGATAGCTTGGCCGCCATTTCGGCGCCGCGCCGGCGTTCGGCCTCCGGGGTGGTGGCGTCTTCGGCCAGCGCCGGCACCAGCTTGAGACGGGTCAGCCAGTGGGTCAGCTCGAGCAGGTCCTGCAACAGCGCCAGCGGATCGGCACCGCCGCGGTAGGCCTCCTGCAGAGTTCCCAGCGCGGCTGCCACGTCACCGGCCAACAACTGGTCATAAAGATCGAAAAGCCCGCTGCGGTCGCCCAGGCCCAGCATTTCGCGCACCAAGGCCTCGTCGACGCTGTCCCCGCCCAATGCCATGGCCTGGTCGAGAAGCGATAGCCCGTCCCGCACCGAGCCCTCGGCGGCGCGGGCCACCAGACCGAGCGCGCCCTCGTCGAGGGTGACGTTCTCCTGCGAAGCTATGGCCCCGAAATGGGCCACCAGTTCGGCGATCTCAACCCGGCGCAAATCGAAACACTGGCAGCGCGACAGCACCGTCACCGGCACCTTGCGCACCTCGGTGGTGGCGAAAATGAAGACGACGTGGGGCGGTGGTTCCTCCAGGGTTTTCAATAGCGCATTGAATGCCGCCGACGACAGCATGTGAACCTCGTCGATGATGTAGACCTTGTAGCGCGCCGAGGCCGGGGCGTAGCGCACGCCGTCGGTGAGCTCGCGGATGTTGGCCACGCCGGTATGGCTGGCGGCGTCGATCTCCAGCACGTCGACGTGGCGATCCTCGGCGATGGCCTGGCAGGCCTCGCAAGTGCCGCAGGGCTGAGCGGTAGGGCCGTCTGCGTCGTGACCGGTGCAATTGAGCGCCCGGGCGATGATGCGGGCGGTGGTGGTCTTGCCCACGCCGCGCACGCCGGTGAGCATGAAAGCATGGGCCAGGCGCCCCGAACGAATGGCATTCTCCAGCGTCCGCACCATGGCGTCCTGACCCACCAGCTCAGCGAAGGTGGAGGGCCGATAGGTGCGGGCGAGAACGCGATAGGGGGTCGTTCTGCTGGTCTCGTTCATGACGGCAATTCAGGGTCGGTGGAAGGTTGCACGGGCGACCCGGACACGGCTCGTTACGGCTGCTTCCTTCCGGACCTGACCGGGTTGGCGAGGCATCCGTCCATCCGCCAACCTTCCGGGCCCACTATCGGACTTTGCGCCCGCGCGCGCAAGACCACAAAGGTGCCACAGGTTGCCCAACGGGGCGCCCTGTGGCAGGCTCCGCGCCCATGACCCATCCTGTTCCCGGGCCGCGGGGCGCCGAATTCTGGCCCGCCATGCAGCACTGCCACGTATTCGCCAGCTCGAGTCTGGACCGGGCCGCACACCTACGGCGCGACGAAGCGGCGCTGGCGGAGATGAAAAAGGCGCCCGAGACGCGGCTCTTGCCGCTCTGGCATCTGCGCGGGCTGATCGCCTTGGAAGCCAAACCGGCGCTGTCGTGGCAGCCGATGGCGCTGCTCGATGATCTGGCCGATAGCTGCAAGGAGCTCATCTTTCTCGGTCTCGATGAGGACGGTGTCGCCTGTTTCGCTGTCGGCCTCGAAATTGAAGGCAATCCGGCCAAGAGCGGCGCCCTTGATGGCGCCGGCAAGTTTATCGACGTGCGTACCATCGCGCCGCAGCTCGGCTACGGCGATGCCGCCATTCTGGCCCAGGCCCGCGCGCTGATCGACTGGCACGCCCGCCACCGCTTCTGTGCCGCCTGTGGGATCGCCACCGAGGCCATCGACGCCGGCACTGTGCGCAGCTGCCCCGCCCCGGACTGCGGCGCGTTGCATTTTCCCCGCACCGATCCGGTGGTGATCATGATCGCGCTGTGGCAGGACAGTTGCCTGCTGGGCCGCCAGCCGCCCTGGCCCAAGGGACGTTATTCGGCTCTGGCCGGTTTCGTCGAGCCGGGCGAGAGCATAGAAGAAGCGACCCGGCGCGAGATCTGGGAGGAAGCCGGCGTGAAGATCGGCGCCGTTCACTATCATTCATCGCAGCCCTGGCCCTTTCCCTCTTCGCTGATGATCGGCTGCGTCGCCGAGGCCGAAAGCCCGGAGATCAATATCGGTGCCGATGAGCTCGAAGACGCCCGCTGGTTCAGCCGCGATGAAATCCGCGAGATGGTGCGCCGCGGCATCGAAGAGCCGGATTCGGAAGAGCTAGCCTTACCGCCGCCGCTCTCCATTGCCTTCCAGATGTCCAACTGGTGGCTCAACGCGGACTAATACTCCTCTTCCGGAGGCAAATCGTCTCCGAGTTCGGCCAACAATGCTGCCTCGTCGGATTCCGAGAAACCCTCTCCGGCTTCGATCACTGTGCCCAGTGCGGCCGTCAGGCGGGCTAGCCGGACGCGGTCGAGTTCGGCCAACTCCACGCCGGCCAGTTCCTCGAGCGCTGCGCCGAGACGGCTGATCAGGGGCAGGCCGAATGTGGCACCGCCGCCGTGCAACTTGTGGGCTTCACGTTCCAAAATTTCGATAGCGGCCGCAGCGCCGGCGGGGTCGTCGAGTTGGCTCAGACTTTGGCGAATCGCGGCCAGGCGCTCGACGGCGGCCTCGCTAAATTCGCGGCGTAGCCGCGCCATGGCTTCTTCAAGCGATTCGTTCATGGCCAGCGGTATTATGGGCCTGATCGGCACCCGTCAACAAGCCGGGATCAACGCTGACCAACTTCAACTACCGAGAACGTTTTTGGTGGGCATCTTGTCTCTCACGGCCGCGGACAGGGAGACTCGCGCTAGTCCGGCAGGCCCAGGCGGTTGGCGATGTTGTTCTTTTGCATGCGCGAGGAGCCGCCGACAATGGGCATCAAGGTGATGTCGCGCAGGTACCGTTCCATGTCGAACTCGCCCGAGCAACCATAGGCCCCCATCACGCGCTGGCATTCGATGACGATGTCGACCGCGGTGTCGGCGACATAGAGCTTGGCCATCGAGGTTTCGACGCTGCAGGGCCGGTTTTGGTCGGCCAGCCAGGCGGCGTGGTAGAGCATGTGGCGACAGGCCGCCAGTTTGGTGCGGGCTTCGACCAGGGCGTGGCGCACCGACTGGTGGGCGCAAATGGGTTGGCCGAACTGCCGGCGTTCCTGGGCATAGTTCCAGGCGTCTTCTAGCGCCGCCGTAGCAACCCCCAAGGCCACCGCGGTGATCTCCAACTTTTCCACGTCGAGCGCCGGTCCGGCCAGCACCGACCAACCCCGGTTCCAGCACTCGGGCCCGCCCAGCACATCGTCGATCGGCACCTCGACGTCGTCGAAGTTGACGTCGCAGGTGTCGGTGTAGCGCAGTCCCTGATGTTCGAGGTCGGTCATGGTGATGCCGGCAGCCGCGGTTGGCACCAGCACCAGGCTGAGGTTCTTGTAGCGCGGCGCCTCGGCGTCCGAGCGCAGGAGGCAGATGATGTAGTCGGCGATACGGGCTGCCGTGCACCAGCGCTTGGTGCCGTTGATCGTCACGCTTTGGCCGTTGCGGCTCAGCCGTCCCGTAGTTTCGACGGCCGGCAAATCCCCGCCTACGTTGGGCTCCGAAAGGCCATAAGCCATCAGGATCTCGCCCCGCGCCAGCTTGGGCAGAAGGTCCTGCTTTTGCGCATCGCTGCCGTTTTCCGAGATGTTGAGGCCGCCGTAGAAGGCGCAGTGGATATAGGGGCCGGCCGCAGCCGTGCCGTGCTGCGAGAGCTCGTCGATGACCGCCACGGCGGCCACGATGTCGCGCCCGGCGCCGCCGAATTCCTCGGGCACGGTGAGACCGCATACCCCGGTCTCGGCCAGCTTGGCAAAGAGCTCGGGTGGCGAGGTCGCCTCGCGCTCCCAGCGCCGCACCGCTTCGGGTGGCATCTCGCGCTCCGCGAAGCGCTGCATGCTGTCGCGCAAGAGCCGAATGTGTTCGGGCTCGTCGGCGAAATACATGGTGATCTCCTTGTCCATTTTTAGCCCGGCCACCTGCTCCCCCTCCCAACCGCCCACAGGGTACCATTGCTGGGTGGTTGGGAGGGGGAGCGGGTGGCCGGGCGGCGTTTTATTCGCCACTAAACTGCGGCGGCCGCTTTTCGTTGAAAGCGGTGACGGCTTCCTGGTGGTCGGCCGTCAGGTTGGTCATCATTTCGTAGGCCAGCGAGGCGTCCATCAGCTTGTGGGCAATCTCGCGCAGCGTGATGTTGGTCACCGTCTTGGTCCAACGGATGGCCCAACGCGCCCCGCCAGAGAGCTTGGCGACGATTTCGTCGGTCTTGGCGTCGAGCTCTGCCGTCGGCACGGCGTAATTCACCAGGCCCATCTCGGCGGCCCGGCTGGCCGGGATCATGTCGCCGGTCATGAGGAATTCCTTGGCCCGGGCGAAGCCGATGAGCTGGGGCCAGATCACCGCGCCGCCATCGCCGGCAACGATGCCCATGCGCACGTGGGGATCGCCGATCAGGGCGTTCTCGTCGGCAATGATGATGTCGCACAAAAGCGCAATGGTGGCGCCCAGGCCGGCGGCAGCGCCGTTGAGCCGGCAGACGATGGGCTTTTCCATCTCCAGCAGACTGAAAACGATGCGCTTGGCCTCGTGGGCGATGGCCCGGAAGCCCTCGGGCCGATCGATCATTTTCTGGAACCACTCCATGTCGCCACCGGCGCAGAAGGCGCGGTTTTCCGAGGTCAGCACGATGACGTCGCTGTCGGGATCGCGATCGACCTCCGCGAAGACCCGGGCCAACTCGTCGTGTAGATCCTGGTCGACCGGGTTCATAGGCCCGTTACCGTCGATGATGACGCGCAGCACGCGGTCCCGGTATTCGAATCGCATCGTCTTGTAGCCCTGGAAGTCCATGCCGATTCCTCCTGTGTTGGCCTGATTGCGGCAATTGTCGGTGCTTGCCGGGCCAAGGGCAATTTCTTTGGGCAGCGCCCTCAACTGGTGGTATAGTCAGCCAGTGAGCAGATTCCCCTCCCCGGGACCCAGCGGAGACGACGCCATGGAACCCACAAAACCGATCGACTATGTCCCGTTGATCGACAACTACTACCAGTCCAAGGAATTTCCCGCCTACGACTGGACGGTCAACGAGGCCGCGCCGCTCAGCCGGCTAAGCAAGCCGTTGATCGAATGCACGGTGTCGATGCTGACCAGCGGCGGGATATCCTATAACGAAGCCGAGCCCTTCGACCCCATCGCCAAGGACAATTTTCGCCTCGACGAGATTGCCTGGGATACCGACGGCAAAGGCTTCCAAATCAATGACGCCTACTATGACCCGCGCGACGGACGGCGCGACATCAACGTCATCTTCCCGCTCGAACGGCTGCGCGAGCTGGCTGCGGAGGGCGTCATTGGCGGCGTCGCCGGCCGGCTCTGGAGCGGCTTCATGGGCCGCACCTATAAACGCGGCCACGTTGTCGATGTGGCGGCTCCGGCCTTTGCGGACGAGTTGCAGCGCGACGAGGTCGATGTCGTCGTCATGGTGCCGGCTTGACCCCTTGACCACCAGACCGTGGGTCTGGTCTCCCGTGTCGTCGAGGAACGTGGCATCGCCACGGTCAACGTTTCCACCGGCCGCGACCTGACGGCCAACGTACGGCCGCCGCGCTCGGTCTTCATCAACCACCCCATGGGCAACCCTTTCGGACGGCCCGGCAATACCGAGATGCAAAGAGAGGTCCTGGTCAAGGCGCTGGAAATGGTCGAGAGCTGCGAGCAACCCGGCCGGATCGTCGATCTCGATTATGAATGGGGCGAGCGGGTGCTGACCATCTTCGATCTCGAAGACGCGTTTCGCGCCAGCGCCCCCGATCCTAAGACTGGCAAGCAGGCATATTAGGGTTCTACCAAGCCCCTCAGCTTTCGAAGTAGGCACCTATTCGGGCGAAGTAGGGGCCGGGGTTGTTGGGGTCGACGGCATAGTCGCCGTCGATACGGCCGTCGGCGGCGCCCAGCTGGCCGGGGTCCGAGCCCAGCACGGCTGCCAGGTGGCGCTCTCCCTCCTGGGCATCGCGGTGGCGGCCGAACAACTGCCCCACCTCAAGCAGGATCGGGCGGCGCAAGCGTTGCGAGAATTCGACCCGGTGGTGGCGCGAGATGGCCTTGCCCATCTCGAAAAGATAACCGATGTAGTAGCGGCTGTAGATCTCCGGCCCGCTGTCGAGTTTGCCGGTATCGAGGTTCTGGCGCAGGATTTCGACTGTGCGCTCGATCTTCCAGGCGGCATCCTCGGTGGCCTGGCGGCGCTGATTGGGCGTGATCAGGCTGCCGGGCTGGATGCCGGCCCGGCTGGCGCTGCGCAGCGCCACGACGGCGAAACCGATCAGCAGGGCGAAGAAGAGAAAACCGCCGAATTCTTCCATGGCTTTCTCAGCGCCTGGCGCTCAGCCGCACCGGCTGGCGCTTGCGTCCCCAGTCGCCGGCCGGGCCGTCGAAGCGCCCGGCACAGGCGCTGCCGCAGTTCAGGCAATGACCCTGCTCGTCGAGCTGCCAGGTATCGAGTTGATACCAATCACGGCCGATCAGTAGCTTGCCGCAGGCGTGGCAATAGCTGCTGCCAGCGCGCTTGTCGTGGACGTTGCCGACAAAAACGTAGTTGACACCGTTCTGCAGCGCGATCTCGCGGGCCCGCAGCAGGCTCTCATGCGGCGTCCTGGGCAATTCGGTCATACGGTAGTCGGGATGGAAGGCACTGAAGTGGAGCGGCACCTCGGGCCCCAGGTTCTCGACCAGCCAGGCGCTCATGGCATCGATCTCGGCCGGGCTGTCGTTCTCGCCGGGGATCAAGAGCGTTGTGATTTCGAACCAAACCTCTGTCTCTCGCTTGAGGTAGACCAGGGTTTCGAGTACCGGCTCCAGGGCGCCTGTGCAGAGCCGGTGGTAGAAATCCTCGCTGAACGCCTTGAGGTCGACGTTGGCGGCGTCCATGTGGGCGAAGAACTCGGCTCGCGGCTCGGCGCAGATGTAACCCGCCGTCACCGCCACCGTCTTGACCCCCACGGCATGGCAGGCCCGGGCCACGTCGACGGCATATTCCAGGAAAATAATGGGATCGTTGTAGGTGAAGGCCACCGACTTGCAGCCCAGTTCGAGCGCTGCCCGGGCCAGCAACTCGGGCGCCGCGGCATCGGCCAGCGTATCCATCTGGCGCGACTTGCTCATGTCCCAGTTCTGGCAGAATTTGCAGGTCAAGTTGCAGCCGGCGGTGCCGAAGGAGAGGATCGGTGTGCCGGGGGAGAAATGATTGAGGGGCTTTTTCTCGATGGGATCGACGCAAAAACCCGACGAACGGCCGTAGGTGGTCAACACCATCTCGCCATCCCGGTTGCCACGCACGAAACAAAGCCCGCGCTGGCCCGGGCGGAGGGCACAATAGCGTGGGCAAAGTTCGCAAAGCAGGCGGCCGTCATCCAGGCGGCGCCAGTAGCGCCCGGGGGCGCCTTCGAGGATCTCGCTTGCGGCCTGTGCCATATCCGATCTGCTGCCCCGCTTGCCCGAAACGTCGGGCGTCCCTACACTTTCATAATTCCATTCTACCTGATATGGGGCTGATTGGAGCTTTGTTGAGCGTGCAAGTACCCAATTGCGTAAATAGATGGTACGTCTGATCGCTTTTCCGGCGCTGTGAGTAGGAAGCTGCGCGCTGGCGATGCGGGGCCATCGGCAAGCGCTGCTGACGCCCTCCACAGCGCCGGAAAAGCGACCCAGAGGGCGGCCATGAAGGACCATCGGACGTCGTCCCGCGGTCCTTGTGATGGTCCCCCATCACGGCGGACC
>NZDS01000107.1 GCA_002690215.1 Rhodospirillaceae bacterium
ATCTGCCCCGGCGTGACGGCCAGCAGATGCACGGTCAGTTCCGGTCCGTGATAGCCGCAGGGATCGTCGCAGGGTCCGTCCCTGCAATCATCCTTGTAATAGCCGCCCGGTCGAGCCCCTGTTGGCCGATCACCACGAGACGGCTGGTTTGCCCCTCGCCGGGCTGCCAGTCCCGGTCGTAGTAGTGCTGAACGCGGCCGCCGACGGCCTGCACCACCAGCCGCATGGCCTTGCCCTCGACGGCCACGAAGCCCTTGATGCGCAGGATGTCATGGGCGGCGATGACCGGTTCGAGCCGCGCCACCAGCGCCTGGGGCTCGACGACGGCTGCGAAATCCAGGGAAAAAGTCTCGAAATCGTCGTGGTCGTGCTCGTCCTCGTCGTCGTGGTGCGAGGGCCGACTGTCGAGATCGTCCTCGGCCGCCGCCGCCAGGCCCAGCAGGATGGCGGCGTCGATACGGCCGTGACTGGCCGGCACCACCTTGACGGCGGGCCTGAGGTCCCGCGCGAGTTCCTGGTTGACCAAGCGCAAATCATCTGCCGCCAGCAGGTCGGACTTGTTCAGCACCACCATGTCGGCGCAAAGGAGTTGGTCCTCGAAGACTTCCTCCAGCGGGCTCTCGTGATCGAGGTTGTCGTCGGCCTCACGCTGGGCCTGTACCGCTTCGGGGTCGCTGGCGAAACGGCCGGCCGCCACGGCATCGCCATCGACTACCGCCACCACGCCGTCGACCGTCACCCGGGTGCGGATCTCGGGCCAGTTGAAGGCCCGCACCAGGGGTTTGGGCAGCGTGAGACCCGAGGTCTCGATGACGATGTGGTCGGGCGGCTCGGGGCGGTCGATCAGGCTTTGGATGGTGGGCAGAAAATCGTCGGCCACGGTGCAGCAGATGCAGCCGTTGGCCAGCTCGACGATATCGCCCTCCTCACAGGCCTCGATGCCGCAGCCCTTGAGCACTTCGCCATCGACGCCGATATCGCCAAACTCGTTGATGATCAAGGCCAACCGGCGGCCATTGGCGGTTTCCAGCAGATGCCGGATGACGCTGGTCTTGCCGGCCCCGAGGAAGCCGGTGATGACGGTGGCCGGGATCTTGTGAACGTCGGTCATGCTACCTCTCCGCTCGACATGGACCGGGGGCAAGACATTTCCAGCGTTCTGGGGTCGGGTTGCGGGCCGCGGACGGCCACAAGGCGTAACACCGCGTAATACACTCTTTGCATCCTCCCTCCGAGGATTGGGACATCCCAAATGTCGCCGACGAGGTGTCCTGGCTCGGGGTCAAAGGCCACGGCGCCTTCCCGGCGCTTTCGCGCCAGTGGCTTCTGCCGGGCCTCGCCGCTCACAGTTGCGGGGGCAGCGCCGGTCTGGCCCAGGCTGCTTGCCTGAAGGCGTCACCGGCTTCCCTCGGTTCGACAAGCGCGGACATTAACACGGCCTGGCCGGCTGCGACAAACCCGTACAGAAGCATAATTTGGGTGATATATCAGTTGGACTCGTGATATGTCCCTACAGCAAGTAAGTGATAATGCCCAGGCAGAGGGGCGGGCGCCGGGCAACACGAAGATTTGGATCCGGGAGAGGTTCCGAAATGGCGGCCAGCCCTGCAGCAACCTTGGAAAGCGATACGCCTACCGGCGCCGTGCTGGTGGTCGGCGGCGGTATCGCCGGCATGCAGGCCTCGATCGAACTCGCCGACCAGGGCTACAAGGTCTATCTGGTCGAGAAGAACTCGGCCATCGGCGGCCACATGGCCCAGCTCGACAAGACCTTCCCCACCAACGACTGCGCCATGTGCACTATCTCGCCCCGCTTGGTGGACGTGGGGCGGCACCTCAACATCGAGCTTTTGACCGACAGCGAGGTCGCTGAGGTAAGCGGCCAGCCCGGAGCCTTCAGCGCCACCGTTCGCACCAAACCGCGCTACATCGATCCCGAGCGCTGCAACGGCTGCGGCGATTGCGCCAAGGTCTGCCCGGTGGCGGTCCCCAACCCCTTCAACGAAGGCCTCGACCAGCGCCGCGCCGCCTACAAGCTCTATCCCCAGGCCACGCCCGATGGCTATGCCATTGACAAGCGTGGCGTGGCGCCCTGCCGCGACGCCTGTCCCACCGGCCAACGCGCCCAGGGCTATATCTCCCTGATCGCCGCCGGCCGCTTCGCCGAGGCCTACCGCACAATCAAACAAGACAACCCCTTCCCCGCCATCTGCGGCCGCATCTGCAATGCGCGCTGCGAGGACGCCTGTACACGCAGCCGGGTCGATGCCCCAGTGGCCATCCGGGCGCTGAAGCGCTTCGTCACCGACACCGTGCTCAGCGGCCCGCGCCAGCCGCTGGAACCCGCCGAACGGCGCCATTCGGAGCGCATCGCCATCATCGGCGCCGGCCCTTGCGGCCTGACAGCGGCCCAGGATCTTTGCCTGGCGGGCTATAGCGTCAGCGTCTACGAATCCTTGCCGGTGGCCGGCGGCATGCTGCGCGTCGGCGTGCCCGAATACCGCCTGCCGGCCGAGGTCGTCGAGCGCGAGATTCAGGACATCCTCGACCTCGGCGTCGAGCTCAAGCTGAGCACGCCGGTCGACAGCCTCGACGAGCTTCAGGCCGAGGGCTTTGCCGCGGTGCTGATCGCCGTCGGAGCGCACGAGGGCATCCGCCTGCCGATCCCCGGCAACGAACTCACGGGCGTGCTGATCAATACCCAGTTCCTGCGCGACGTGCGGCTGGCCGAATTGGACCTGGCAACCAGCCCAGCCAGCAACATCCGGGACAAGCGGGTGGTCGTGCTGGGCGGGGGCGACGTCGCTTTCGACTGTGCCCGCACGGCACTCCGGCTGGGTGCCGCCGAGGTACAGATCGCCTGTCGCGGCAGTCGCGGCGTCTGGCCGGCCAGCGATCACGAGATCGCTGAGGCCCGCGAGGAGGGTATCGGGCTGCATATCGGGCTCAACTATCTGGGCCTGATCGATGACGGAAACGGCGCCGTGGCCGGCCTCGAATGCGAACGGGTGGAACGGTTCGAAGCCGGCGAAGACGGCCGCCCGATAGCCCACGTGGTGCCTGATTCGAACTTCACCATCGCCGCCGACGTGGCCATATTTTCGGTCGGTCAGAAGGCCGGCCTGGCCTTCATCCCCGAGGACGCCGGGGTCGGCATCACGGCCAGCCGAACCATTGCCGTCGAGGGAAATACCTACGCCACCGACCGGCCCGGCGTCTTTGCCGCCGGCGATGCGGTAAGCGGCACGGCCTTCGTCATCGAGGCCGTCGACGGCGGTCACCGGGCCGCCGAAACCATCCAACGCTACTTGCAGGGCGAGGTGGTCGAGAGCCCCGAACCCAAGATCGTACCCATCGCCGTGATCCCCGACAGCGAGCTGGAAGCCAAGCACCAGCGCGGTGAGATCGTGCCAACGCCACAGGTTCCGGTGCCGGGCATCGCCGCCGCGGCACGCAGCTCGAGCTTCGCCGAGATCGAGACCGGCTACAGCGAATCCGAGGCCCTGGCCGAGGCCGCACGTTGTCTCGAATGCGGCATCTGCTCGGAATGCCTGGCCTGCGAATTCGCCTGTGGCGTCGATGCCGTGGCCCATCAGATGGTCGAACAGGAGCGCCTCATCGAGGTCGGCGCCGTGGTCCTGGCACCGGGCTACCAGACCTACCGGGCCGAGCTTTCCGAGGAATTCGGCTATGGCCGCCTGGCCAACGTCATCACTTCCTTGCAGCACGAGCGCCTGCTCTCGGCCTCGGGCCCGACCAACGGCCATGTGCAGCGCCCCTCGGACGGCCAGACACCGAAGAAGATCGCCTTCCTGCAGTGCATCGGCTCGCGCGACCAGAACCACGATTACTGCTCGGCCGTGTGCTGCATGTACGCCGCCAAGCAGGCCATCATGGCCAAGGAACACGAGCCCGACACCGAGGTCCGCGTCTTCATGATGGACATGCGCTCGTTCTCCAAGGGCTACGAGGGCTACTACCAGCGGGCCAAGGAAAAATACGGCGTCGGCTACACGCGTTGCCGAATCTCGGGGCTCAAGGAACGCCCCGACAGCAAGAACCTCATGGTGCGCTATCTCGATGACCAGAACGGCACCATGATCGAAGAAGAATTCGATCTGGTGGTGCTGTCAGTAGGCATGGAAGTCTCCCAGGGCGTGCGCGATCTGGGCCAGAGGCTGGGAGTAGAGCTAGACGACTACGGGTTCTGCCAGACGGTGCGCTTCGATCCCCTGCAGACCAGCCGCCCCGGCATTTATGCCGTCGGTCCCTTCCGCGAGCCCAAGGACATTCCCGATTCGCTGGTCGAGGCCAGCGGCGCGGCAGCCCAAGCCGGCAGCCTGCTGGCAGCCGGCCGCCACACGCTGACCCGGGCGCCCGACTTCCCGCCCGAGCGCGACGTCACAGAGGAAGAGGCCCGTACCGCCGTCTTCGTCTGCCATTGCGGCACCAACATCGCCGGCTTCCTCGACGTCGACGACGTCGCCCGCTATGCCGGCGGGCTGGCGGGCGTTGTCCACACCGAGCACACCATGTACGCCTGTTCGCAGGACAGCGTCGCCCAGATCAGCGATACCGTACGCAGCATCGGTGCCAACCGTGTCGTTATCGCGGCCTGCACGCCCCTCACCCACGAGCCCCTGTTCCGCTCCAGCCTGCGCGCCGCCGGCCTCAATCCTTACCTGGTCGACATGGCCAACATCCGCAATCAATGTTCCTGGGTGCATTCGCACGACTGGGACCGGGCAACATCGAAGGCCAAAGACCTGGTGCGCATGTCGACGGCCCGGGCGGCGGCACTGAGGCCGCTGGGGACAGTCGAAATGCCGGTCGAAAAGACGGCGCTGGTGATCGGTGGCGGCCCGGCCGGCATGACGGCGGCCTTGACGCTGGCCGAACAGGGATTCCCGGTGCACCTGTTGGAGCGGGACGAAAAGCTCGGCGGCAACCTGCAGCATTTGCATTTCGGGCTGCACGAATTCGGCATCGGTGGCGGGCTTGCCAGCGGGCTGGAGGGCGGGGATGGGCCGGCCTCGCCAAGCCGGCTTTTAGCCGACCTCGAGGCGCGGCTCGCCGCCAATCCCCTGGTCAGCGTGCATCTGGTCAGCAAACTGGTTGCCAGCAGCGGTTTCATGGGCAATTTCGCCTCGACCGTGCGCGACCAGAACGGGGTGGACACCGAGATACGGCATGGTGTCGTCGTGGTGGCTACCGGCGGCAGGGAGTACCGCGGCGAGGAATACGGCTACGGCAGCCGGCCCGACATCGTCACGCAGCAGGAATTCGAAGCCCGGCTGGCCAGCGATCAAGCGCTGCCGGACGAGGTGGTGATGATCCAGTGCGTCGGCCCGGCCGACAAATATTGCGGCCGCATCTGCTGCACCTCGGCCCTGAAGAACGCCCTGGTGCTCAAGCGCCAGCACCCCGAAGCCCGCGTCACCATCCTCTACAAGGACATCCGCACCTACGGCTTCAAGGAACGCCTGTATTCCCAGGCCCGCGAGGCCGGGATCCTGTTCGTGCGCTACGACGACGACCACCTGCCCCAAATCCCAGCCGTCGGGAATGGCCAGCGGCTCAAAATCCAGGCCTACGAGCCGGTGCTGGGGCGCCACCTCGATCTCACAGCCGATCTCTTGGTGCTCTCGACCCCGGTGGTGCCGCCCCAGGCGATCGACGAGGTGGCGGCGCGCCTCAAGGTGCCCTTCGACATGGACGGCTTCTTCATGGAGGCGCACGCCAAGCTGCGACCCATGGATTTCCTCTCCGAGGGCATCTTCATGGCCGGCATGGCGCACTACCCGAAGCTTCTGGAGGAAGCCATCGTGCACGCCCGGGCGGCAGCCTCGCGGGCTGCTACCGTGCTGTCGCGCGACACCATCACCACCGGCGGCGCCGTGGCGGCGGTCGATCAGGAGATCTGCGTGGCCTGCCTGACCTGCGTACGCTCATGCCCCTTCGGCGCCCCGCGCATTGCCGAGGATCTGGCGGGCGTTGGCGACATCCCTGGGGCGGCCAATATCGAGCAGGCGCTGTGCCAGGGCTGCGGGCTTTGCGTCGCGGCCTGCCCGGCCGGCGCCATCGACCTGCGCCACTTCACCGACAACCAGATCATGGCCAAGGTCGACGCCATGTTCGGGGCCAAACAAGCCGAGCCGGAATTGGTGTCATGAGCGACTTCGAGCCCCGCATCATCGCTTTTTGCTGCCAGCACTGCGCCTATGCGGCAGCCGATCTGGCCGGCGGGGCGCGGCTCAGCTATCCCGATTCGCTGCGCATCGTGCAGCTTCCCTGCACCGGTCGCGTCGACGTGCTGCATATGCTCAAGAGCTTCGAAGAAGGCGCCGACGGCGTCCTGGTGGCAGGCTGCTTGCCTGGCCTTTGTCACTACCTCAAGGGCAACATGCACGCCCGCAAGCGCATCGACTACGTGCGCAATCTGCTCGACCAGATCGGCTTCGAGAGCGACCGCGCCCGCATGATCAACATCTCGGCCGCCATGGGTGCCCGCTTTGCCGAACTGGCGACCGAGTTCGGCGAGCGCATCCGCGAGCTCGGCCCCAACCGGCTGGTGACGCCGGCACCAGCGCCAGAACCATCAAAATCCTTGGAGGCAACGCCATGATCGTGGCGGAACAGAAACCGCTCGAACAGATCCGCAAGATGCTGGCCGAGCACAAGAAGGTCCTGGCCGTAGGCTGCGGCACCTGCGTCACGGTGTGCTTTTCCGGCGGCGCCAAGGAAGTGGGAATTCTCTCGTCCGCACTGCGCATGTCGTCGGGGCTCGACGGCGAGGCCCTGGAGGTCGACGAAACTATGGTGCAGCGCCAGTGCGAGACCGAGTACCTGGAGCCGCTGGCCGACAAATTCGCCGAGTACGACGCCGTGCTCTCGCTGGGCTGCGGCGTCGGCGTGCAGTCGATCGCCCAGCACCTGCCGGAAACCCGCGTTTACCCGGCCCTCAACACCACCTTCATGGGCATGCCCACCGAGCAGGGCGTTTGGGAAGAACGCTGTCAGGGCTGCGGCAACTGCGTGCTGCACATCACCGGCGGCATCTGTCCGGTGTCGCGCTGCTCGAAGCAGCTTTTCAACGGCCCCTGCGGCGGCAGCCAAGCCGGGCATTGCGAGATCGACGAGGCCACACCCTGCGCCTGGCAGATGGTCTGGGAGCGCATGGGCGCGCTGGGCCTGATCGACGAGCTGATGGAAGTGCAGCCGCCCAAGGACTGGTCCACCAGCCGCGACGGCGGGCCCCGCCGCATCGTGCGCGAAGATCTCAGGCTGCCCTCGGAGGACGAGGATTACGGCGAGGACACAGGGGACGACGCTGCGGAGGATGTGGCATGAGCAACGCCGCCGAAGTTCAAGACCCCGCCTCCGGTTTCAAGTCCGGATCGTGCCTCGAACGCGTGCTGGCCGGTGGCCACTTCGCGGTGACCGGTGAAATCGGGCCACCAAAAGGATGGGATCCCGAGGTCATCCGTAAGAAGTCCGAGCTGCTGCTGGGCTACGTCGATGGCGCCAACATCACCGACAACCAGACCGCCATCGTGCGCATGTCTTCGATTGCCGCCGGCATCATCGCCAAGCAACAGGGCCTGGAGCCGATCATCCAGATGACCTGTCGCGACCGCAATCGCCTGGCCATGCAGAGCGACCTGCTGGGCGCCGCGGCGCATGGCATCAATAGCGTGCTTTGCCTCTCGGGCGACCACCAGTCGTTCGGCAACCATCCCGGCGCCAAGAACGTCCACGACATCGATTCGCTGCAGCTCGTGCAGATGGTCAAGGGGCTGCGTGAGGGCCGCTTCCAGTGCGGCGAAGAGATCAAGGGCGGCGGTCCCGGCTACTTCGTCGGCGCCGCCGCCAATCCTTTTGCCGATCCGCTCGACTGGCGGCCCTACCGCCTGGCCAAGAAGGCGGCTGCCGGGGCCGACTTCATACAGACGCAGTTGGTATTCGACGTCGAGCACTTCCGCGAATACATGAAAAAGGTCGTCGATCTCGGCGTCCACGAACGCACCGCCATTCTGGCCGGCGTCGGGCCGCTCAAATCCACCGGCATGGCCAAATACATGCGCGACCGGGTGCCGGGCATGATGGTGCCGGACTTCTGCGTCAAGCGCATGGCCGACGCCGTAGCCGAGGTCGACCCCGACGACAAGAAGGCCCGGGCCGAGACCTGGCGCGCCGAGGGCATCAAGCTGTGCATCGAGCAGATCCAGGAGATCCGCGAGATCGAGGGCGTGGCCGGCGTCCACATCATGGCCATCGAATGGGAAGCCGCCATCAAGCCGCTGGTCGAAGGTGCCGGGCTCTATCCGCGGCCCGAGGTGGGAGACGAATAGCTTTGGACGCGATGGTCGCAGCGCCACTATCCAAGACCGTTCTCGATACCATCGGCGAGAACGTCTTTCGCTGTTACCAGTGCGTCAAATGCTCGTCCGGCTGCCCGCTGGCGGAGCGCTTCGACCTCACCCCCAACCAGGTCATGCGCTCGCTGCAGTTCGGGCTTTCGGACGTGCTGGAAAGCAGGGCGATCTGGCTTTGCGCGTCCTGCCACACCTGCGCCACGCGGTGTCCGCAGGAAATCGACGTCACCGGTGTCATGGATACGCTACGCCAAGAAGCCAGGCGGCGCGGCATCGCCCCGGCGATTCCCGAGATCGCGCACTTCAACGAGATCTTCCTGGCCAACATCAAGTTCTTCGGCCGGGTCTACGAGCTCGGCCTGATGGGCCTTTTCAATTTGCGTCTGAGACAGCCGTTCAAGCACCTGCGCATGGGCTGGGAGATGCTCAAGCGCGGCCGCTTCAGCTTCCTGCCCAAATTCGTGCGCCCGGCGAAGAATGCAAAGCCTGTCGCCGCCGGTAAGGAACCAATCGCCTACTTCCCGGGCTGCGCCCTCGACGGCTCGTCAGCCGAATACGACCGCACGGCACGTGCCGTAGCCCGGCATCTGGAGATCGACCTGGTCGAGCCTCCCGGCTGGACCTGCTGCGGCTCCAGCCCAGCCCACGCCAGCGACGCCACCCTGGCCACGGTGCTGCCCATGCGCACCATCGCCACGGTCGAGAAGATGGGCATCGAAACCATCACTTCGCCGTGTTCGTCCTGCTTCGCGCGTCTCAAGACGGCCGAGCACGAGGTGACCAGCGACCACGAGGCGGCCGCGGCTGCCGAATCCGCAACCGGCTACGCCTACCAGGGCGGCGTCAGCGTCGAACATCTGCTCGACACGCTGATCGACAAGGCCGGGCTCGACGGCATCCGCAGCAAAGCCGCCAAGCCACTCACCGGCTTGAAAGTCGCCTGCTACTACGGCTGTTTGATCACTCGCCCGGCCCGGCTGACTGGCGCCGCGCACTACGAATACCCGGTTCGCATGGACGAATTGATGCGGGCGCTGGGGGCCGAGCCCGTGGACTGGTCGTTCAAGACCGATTGCTGCGGCAACTCGCTGAGCCTGACCCAGACCGAGGTGGCGGTGGAGATGTCCGGCAAGGTGGTGCAAAACGCCCAGGACTGCGGCGCCGACGCCATCGTCACCATGTGCCCCATGTGCCATTTGAACCTGGACGCCCGCCAGCCCGAGATGGGGCTCCCCTCCCCCATCCCAATCCTGCACGCCACGCAGTTGATGCTGCTGGCGTTCGGTGAGTCGTCTGGGGCGGCCGAACTGGGCAAGAACCTCACCGACCCACGGCCGGTGCTCAAGCAGAAAGGAGTGCTAGGATAGCGGCCAACAACGGCGGAGCGGCACGGGGGCGGGACGAATGAAAATCAACATGGGCTGCGGCACGCGCAAGATCGAGGGCTACGTCAACCTCGACAGCTACGACACCTTCGCGCCCGACGTGGTGCATGACTTGGAGAGCTTCCCCTGGCCCTTCGACGACAACGCCGCCGAGGAGGTGGTATTCAACCATGTGCTCGAACACCTGGGCGAGACCTCGAAGGTCTTCCTGGGCATCATGTCCGAGCTCTACCGCATCTGTGCTCCAAACGCCCAGGTGGTGATCAAGGTGCCGCACCCCAGGCACGACGACTTCATCAACGACCCCACCCACGTGCGGCCGGTGACGCCGGAGATGCTGGCGCTCTTCGATCTCGACCTGAACCACGAGTGGCAGGAAAAGGGCGGCGCCAATTCCAAACTGGCCATGGCGCTGGGCGTCGACTTCAACATCGAACAGGTGGCCATCGTTCCCGAGAAGGTCTACCAGGAGAAAATGGAATCCGGCGATCTGACGCTACAACAGATCGCCAACCTCGCCCGCAAGGACCTCAACGTCATCCGGGAGACAGCGATCTTACTTCGGGTGCGGAAGTAAGGGGGGCACCCGCCCGCGCTCCCAATAGTCGTTTTTTGGTCGAGCTTTCGCCCCATTTCCGCCCCATTCGTGCAGAAGACTCGGAGCCTGGCAATCCCCGCCCGTGCCAACCGAGGTTTCCCCATGATGGATCGAGAATTGTCGCCGCTGCGTGGCACCGCCCTGACGCTGTTGCTGGCGGCGGCGCTGGCAATTTCTTGCCTGATGCCCGGCGCCGCCCGGGCAGCTTCCGTTAAGCCTCAGGTTATCCTGGACCGGCCGCTGGCGCTGGCCGGCGAAGCGAAGCCTTTCTACGTTCTGGTGCGTTTCCAGGTACCGGAACCGACAGCCGCCACGACGGCCAAGCGGGCGCCGCTCAACATCGCCCTGGTCCTCGACCGCTCGGGTTCAATGGCCGAAGGGGGCAAACTTTCCTACGCCAAGCGAGCCGCCAAGATGGTGATAGACAGCCTGCAGCCGCGCGACCGCCTGGCGCTGGTCGAGTACGACGAGGTGGTCTCCGTGATGTGGCCCTCGGCGCCGCTCGAGACGCCGGCCATGATCAAGCGCCTGATCAACGATTTGCTGCCGCGCGGCAGCACCAACCTGAGCGGCGGTATGATGCAGGGCGCCGAGCAGGTGCGCCGACATCTGGACGGAGAGGCCATCAACCGGGTGCTTTTGCTCTCGGACGGCTTGGCCAATGCCGGCATCACCGATCCCGCAAATATCGCCCGCATGGCACGCGAGGTGCGCCGGGCCGGAATCGGCATTTCGACCTTGGGGCTCGGCCTTTCCTATAACGAGGACCTGATGCAGGACATCGCCGAAAACGCCGGCGGCCAATACCATTACGTCGAAGCACCCGAGCAATTGGCCGGCATCTTTTGCCGTGAACTTCAGAGCCTTTTCCAGACGGTGGCGCGCGACGTGGCCCTGGTCTTCGAGGCGGCACCCGCGGTGCGCACGGTGAAAGTGTTCGGCGCCGCGGCCGAAAGCAAACATGGCAGAACCCTGGTGGCGCTGGAGAATTTCGTGGCCGGCGAGCAGCGCTCGCTGCTCCTGCGCCTGGAGACCTCGCCGCTGATCCTTGGACAGACGGCGTTGGGCACGCTGCGCTTGAGCTATGAAGAGGTGAACGGCAAGACCCGGCAACAGTTGGCCCACGAAGTGACCGTGCAGGTATCCAAGGCCGAAAACGAGGTCCAGAAGGCGGCCAACAAAGAGGTCGACGTGGAGGTAGCCATGGTCGAGGCCGAGCGCCGCCACACCGCTGCGCTCAAAACCTATCAGGAGGGTCGCCCCTCGGAGGCCCGGCGTCAGATGCAGGCCCTGGCCGCCGACCTGGCCGGACGCCAGGCCGAGCTTGGCGACGTACGCTTGGCCAAAAAAATTGAAGTGCTACGCATCGAGGAGCGGCAGATGCAATCGGTTGCCACTGCCAGTGCCAGCGCCCCGCCGCAGACCGCCTCGGCCTACCTCAAGGCTTCCAAACAGCGCCTCTACCAAGCCAAGAAAGGGCGGCGGGGCTCCTACCTCTTGCGTGAGGGAGACAAGGGCTTCGAGGTCGAACGCCTGCAAAAGGCACTCACCGCCGCGCAGGTCTACAGCGGCCCCATCGACGGCACCTTCGGTGCCGAAGTCGGCCGTGCGGTAAAGGACTACCAGCAGCGTCAAGGCATCACCGCCGACGGCATCGCCGGCCCGGCTACCATGCACGAGTTGGGGATTTATTGAAGGCGGGGCGAGCCGGCGGGGGCAAGGAATTACTCACAGGAGGGGGGCCTCTCGGGAAGAATCGATTCCTAGTTGTGTCCCGGCCCGTCGAGAGCTTAGTCCAATCACCCTATCCGCCCGACTTCGCCTTCGACTTGATGAAGTGGAGCGCCGCGGCCAAGGTGGCATCGCCGGCCAGCAGCACTTTCCGCTCGAGCGGCACCGTGACGTCGGGTATCACCCCGCGGCCTTCGAAGAGCGTGCCGTCGGCGGCCCGGGGCTCGCCGATGGTGTGCATGAACGAGGCACCGTCGGGGAGCGCCTTCCAGTTGGCTGCCAGCATGAAGCCGGGCGAGCGTTGGCCCATCACCAGCACCCGGCCCAGTGTCTGCAGGCAGCCGGCGAAGTACTCGCTGGTCGAGAGGCTGAGGGCACCGACCAGTACCACCACGGGGCCGGAATAGCGATGCGTCGCCGGTTTCAGCGTCACCTCGACCTTTTTGTCGCGCAGACGCAGCGTCGAGAATTTGGTCGGCTCGGTCAGCAGATGGCTGGCCATGACATGGGCAATCTTGAGGAATCCGCCTGGGTTTCCGCGCAGATCGATGATCAGTCCCGATGCCCCAGGTGCTTCCGCGGCCTGGCGCACGATATCGGCAAAGGCCTTGTCGACGGGCGGGGCGAAGTGGTTGAAGCGCACGTACGCGACGCCGCCCTCGAGGCGGCGGGCCGAAAATTCAACGTAGAACGGCGGCAGGGCCTTGCTGAAGATCTGGCCCCGGCCACGGGGTTGGCGTTTCAGCGTGGCTTCGCGCTGAGCGCCTTCGCCGTCCATATAGCGCAGCGTGACCAGGCTACCGGGCTTGCCGTCGAGGTGGCCCAGGAGATCGCTGGAGATGCGGTTGAGGCGGTTGGCGGGGTTGAAGGGCGGTGTCAGGTCGCCTTCGGATTGTTTCACGATTTCGGCCACCGGTTGCCGGCCGATGCGCCGGATAACGAACCCCGGGCGCAATCCGGCCGCGGCGGCCGAGGACTTGGGCCTGACGTCGGTGACTACTGCCCGGTCTTCCAAATAGCGTACTTGGAGGCCGAGGTGACCTTCGGCGAAGACCGCCGGTACGCGGCGCTTGACCTCGGCCTTATCGAGCACCAGCAGGTGCGAAAGCCCGAGCTCGAAAAGCATGTCGTTGAGCCGGCGGTGGCGCGCCTCGCCCGACTTGGCGGAGATCACGCTTGTCCGGTGGCGCTCGCCGATAGCCTTCCAGTCACGACCGCCGAAGGTTGGATCGAAGTGGCTTTCGTTGACGGTATTCCAGACGATATCGAAATAGCGCTCGGCCGGAGAAGTCGTGACGCAAGCCGCCAGACCCGCCAGCAAAATCGCCGCCGCCCAGTGCATCAAAGTACCTAGCCCGCGGCTATCTGGCTGATGCGCTCGACGATGCCGTCCGGCGTCGCCGTCGGGCCGAAGGCGGCGGCCACGCCCTTTGCCAACATCTCACGCTCGTCCTTGGCGGTTATCACGGAGCCGCCGAGGATGATCGGGATCTCGGCCCCCTTGGCCGCCAGCTCCTGGAAGAGATCGTCCATGTAGTGGATGTATTCCCAGGAATGGCAGGAAAGCCCGATAACGTCCACGTCCTCTTCGATGGCGGCCTGGACGATGGTCGGCGGCAGGTTGAAACGGCCGGCATAGATCACCTCCATGCCGGCGTCACGTAAGATTCGGGCCACCGTCATGGCCCCCACCTCGTGCTGGTCGACGCCGAGAATGCCGATCAGCACCTTGATGTTCTTGTCGGTCATCTGGGCAGTACCTACTACTCCAACGGCGACTTGGCCATGTTGTAAGGATCGTAATCGCCGCCGTAGGCCTGGCGCAGCACGCCGGCGATCTCGCCCATGGTGGCACCGGCTGCGGTGGCGGCGATGATCTGGGGCATGATGTTCTTGTCGTGATCTTCGGCCTCGCTACGCACCTCGGCCAGTGTCTTGCGCACGCCGTCCATGTTGCGCTGTTCGCGAAAGGCGGTGATGGCCTCGATGCGGGCATAATCGGGATCGATCTTGCGCTCGGCCACTTCTTTCAGCAGCGTGTCTTCCTCCTCGGCGATTTGGTGGCAGTTGACGCCGACCTGCATCAGGGTGCCGTCGTCGACCTGAGCGGCGCGGCGCTCCATGGCCTTGATGAAGAGCTCACGGAAATAGCCCTTTTCGGCCAGATCGGCGGCATCGCCGGCTGCCTCGATGTCCTCCACCATCTGCCAGATGCGACTCTCCATGTCGTCGGTCAGAGCCTCGACAAAGTAAGACCCGCCGAGCGGGTCGGCGACCTGGCTGACGTTGGTCTCCAGCGCCACCACCTGCTGGGTGCGGAGCCCCACCAGATGGGCCTCGGGACTGGGCGTGCGGAAGGCCTCGTCGAAGGTCGAGATCTCGATGGCCTGGACACCGGCCATGGCCAGCGCCAGGGTTTGGGCGGTGCCTCGCGCGATGTTGTTGACGGGCTGCTGCGCCGTCATGGAAAGGCCCGAGGTGTGGGAGGCGATGTTGCAGGCCAGCGAGCGCGGATCCTGGGCCTTGAACTCGTCCTTCATCATGCGGGCAAAGAGGCGCCGGGTGGCGCGGATCTTGGCCACCGTCTCGAAGAAGTCCATGTGGCAATTGAGCAAGATGGCGATACGCGGTGCAAAAGCATCGATATCGAGGCCGCGGGCAATGAGGTCCCGCGTGATATGGCGGATCTCGATGAAGGCCAGCGCCATCTCCTCGACGCCGTCGATGCCACCCTCGGAGATGTAGTAGCTGTCCTCGAGGAAGGCGTGGAACTTTGGCATTTCGTGGGTGGCGAACTCGATCGAATCGCGCGAGAGACGCAGCCTGAGCTTCACCGGCATGCCGATGAAATAGCCCGAATCGTCGCAATAAAGCGGCGTCTGGATGACCGAGCCACGCAGGCCCTTGGCCTCGACGCCCAGCTCGCGTGCCGCCAGGTAGGTGCCGGCCATGGCGAAGGCGGCGGGCAGCGACTGACTAACGCTTATGCTGTCGAGCGGCAGCCCGGAGAAGAGGTCGACATAGTCCTGCAGCCGGCAGATGGAAACCCCCGTGGTGCCGACGCCGTGCTGGGCCATGGGATGGTCGGGGTCGAGCAGGCTGACNGTCGGCATGTCNCCGATCACGTCGATGCCGGTCTGGCCCTTCTCCAGGAGATACTTGAATTGCTCGTTCGAGCGCTTGGGGTCGCCCTCACCCGAAAGCTCGCGGTGGATCCAGGACTTGCGCCCGACCTCGATGCGGCGGCCGCGGGTGNAGGGNTAGNCGCCGGGNTCGGCCAGNTTCTCGTCGTANTCGAAGCCTTCGAGATCGTCGGGCCGGTAAAGCGGCTTCANCGGCAGNCCGGCCTGGGTGCTGTGATCGGACATGGGGTTGCTCCGGTATGAAAGCAGAAATTGGATCGGGATCCTGGGATCGGGATCCTGGGATCGGGATCCTGGGATCGAGATCCTCAGATCAGNATCTTGTCGCCCTCGGCCGGCACNTTGAGNTNCGTGGCCGAGCCNAGNTCGNCGAGNTTNGCCNNNGCGGNNTCGCCCTTGCGCTCGATGGCNTCNTCGTCCTGGTCGGGNTCGTGNTGGAAGAGGTAGAGCGTCTGCGCTTCNGCCTGGTGGGCCAGCTCGACCACCCGGCTGNNGCAGGAATGGCCCCAATCGACCTTGCTGGAGTATTCCGCGTCGCTGTAGGTGGCGTCGGTGATCAAAGCGTCCGTGCCACGCACGAAATCGGCGAGATTATCTTCATAGTACTTGTTGTACTGCGGTGTGCCGGGCAGATAGAGCTCGTTATCGGTGATGTAGCAGAGCGAGCGACCGCCATAGTCGATGCGATAGCCCAGGCAGGCGCCGGGGTGGCTCAGCAACATGGTACGCACGCTGACGCCGTCGACCTCGTATTGGCCTTCGTTCAGGTCGCGAAAGTAAACCCGGGCGCCGAACTCGCGGATGGTGATGGGAAAATAGATGTCGTCCATCTGGGCCGAGATCATCTCGCGCACCGACATGCCGCCCTGGTTGGGACCGAGGATCTCGAACTCGCAGCCGGTCAAATAGAGAGGCACGAAAAAGGGCAGCGCGTTGATGTGATCCCAATGGGGATGTGAGATGAAGATACGACCCTCGACACGGGTGCGGCCGCTGGCCAGCAAGTGGTCGCCCAGCGCCTTGATGCCACTGCCGGCATCGAAGATGAAGAAGGGCCCGCGGGCGAACTCCAGCGTCAGGCACGAGGTATTGCCGCCGAAGCGCAACGACCCGGGGCCGGTCACCGGCAGCGTGCCGCGCACACCCCAGAAAGTGGTTTCGATGCGGTCGTCGACGATGCGCTCGACCTCGGCTACGAAGCTGTCGGCGGAGATCGGCTTCTGGATGAAGCCGTTGGCGCCGAACTTGAGGGCGCGCTTGCGGTCGAATTCGTAGGACTTGGCCGAAACTACAATAAGGCAGGCGTCGGTCAGCGTCGGCTGCTCGCGGATCTCCTTGCACAGCGTCAGGCCGTCCTTGCCCGGCATCATCAGATCGAACAGCAGGCAGTCCGGCTGAGCCTCTTTGATAGCCGCCAGCGCCACCTCGCTGTCGCTCTCCGAGTTCACCCGGTGCCCCGCCGCTTCGAGCAGCTTGGTCAACAATTCGACGAAGACAGGATCGTCCTCGACCAGGAAGAAGTTGAGAGACTTGCCCATAGATTGGATTCCTAGCATTAAACGCCCCGGCAAATCGACTTGTTCGAGACCGCCGCCGCCGCCACACTCATCGGCCATGATGAACGACGATGATGAAATAACTGCCGCAAGCGGCTTTTTCGAGCCCATGTACGCGGCTTCCAGCGCCGCCGGCGAAGGCTTGCCCTGGGCCTACATGCAAGCCAACGGGCAGTTCGTGGAATGGCTCGATGGCCAGGCGGGCGGCCAGAACCAACGCGCTATGGTCACCGGCTGCGGCCTGGGCGACGACGCCGAGGAGATCGCCCGCCGGGGTTGGGACGTGATGGCCTTCGACGTCTCCGAAAGCGCCATCGGGCTCTGTCTGGAGCGCTTTCCCAAAAGCCCCGTCGACTACCGCATCGCGGATCTTTTCCAGCCGCCCGACGATTGGCGCGGTGCCTTCGACCTGGTCTTCGACAATCGCACGGTGCAGTCGCTGCCTTACGATTTGCAGCCCCGCGCCATGGCCTCGGTGGCCAGCCTGGTGGCATCCGGCGGCACTCTTGTCGTGGTCACCGAGATCGTCGCGCCCGAGCACCTGAGCCAACACCCGCCGTACCGCATGCTAGCCGAATCGCTGACGGCATATGAAGACGCCGGGCTCGGGCGCCAAAGCTGGGACGAGATCCCCCACCGCGACGATCCCCCCTCGCGCCACGCCCGGGTGGTCTATAGCCGCCCGTGAATATCGAACCCGGAACCGCCGCAGCGTGCATCGATTCTAGATTTTGCGACAAATGCTGATTTGGAGAGGGAGCTAACAACATGAGCACAACCGCACCAATGTCCGCGACCGAAAGCGAAAATTCCGAAGGCATTCAGTGGCACATTGTCGGAGATTGGTGGGACCTGTGCAGTTGCGACATCGGCTGTCCGTGCAACTTCGGTTCGGACCCCACACTTGGCTATTGCGAGGGTGTGCTGACCTGGCTGATCCGCACCGGCAATTACGGTGACGTGCCCTTGGATGGACTGGCTGTTGTCCTGATATTGCGCTTTGAGGGCAATGTCATGGAGAAGAACCGGCAATTCGGTTGGCTGCTCGACGATCGCGCCGACCCGGCGCAGCGCCATGCCCTCGAAACTCTCGTCACCGGTAAGGCCGGCGGTATCTTCGCGGCCTGGGGCGACTTGACCATTCAAACTGACGGTGTCGAATTTGTGCCCATGACCGTTAGCCAAAACGATGAAGAATGGAAGGTCGAGGTGCCGGGATTGGTGCAAGGCCTGGGTGGTCCGTTCCGTAAATATCAAGTGCCGGAGAACGATACCTGCCGCATCTACAACGCGCCCCGGCCGGAAGTGACACCCGGCTACCTCACGGTGGGTCAGGCGGCACTCAATATCGTGACCGGCGTATTCGGACGTAATTGGGATTGGTCGAAACGCTCGTCCAAACATATTGCGTTTGACTTGCAGGGGCCTGGTTCGTTCAGCTGGCGAAAGCCACTGACGTAGATCACTTTCCAAAGGAAATCGAGGAGCAGGCATTGCAACGGATTCTAAAGCGCGACCGGATTCTCGTTGCCACGTCTCTCGCCGTATTGGGCATCCTGCCGTGGATCTATTTGGCTGTCCTGGCCATGGACATGGCGAAAGGCGACATGAGCCTGATGGGCCAAAACATGGCTGCGGGCTCGATGGAGGCCATGACGGCAACCATGAACGCCTGGTCCGTGTCCACCTTTATCCTGATGTTCGTGATGTGGTGGGTGATGATGGTGGGCATGATGGTGCCTTCGGCGGCGCCGATGATCCTGTTGTTCGCCCAGCTCACGCGCAAGCAAACGGAGACAGAAAACCCCGGCCCGCAAATTGCCCTGTTCACGGGCACCTATCTTGTCGTTTGGGCGGGCTTTAGCCTCCTTGCCACCTTGGCCCAATGGGCCTTGACCGAAGCCGCCCTGCTCTCCCCCATGATGGTTAGCAGCAGTCAGTGGTTGACCATCGGCTTGTTGACTGCCTGCGGTCTTTATCAGTTCACGCCATTGAAGCACGCCTGCCTGGGCAAATGTCGCTCGCCGCTGGGATTCTTGATGACCAAATGGCAACCAGGCAACTTAGGTGTCATAAGGCTGGGGTTTTCCCATGGCACTTTTTGCCTCGGTTGCTGTTGGCTGCTGATGGCTTTGCTGTTTGTCGGCGGTGTGATGAATCTGATCTGGGTTGCTCTTATCGCAATTCTGGTGCTGGTCGAAAAAATACTGCCTCGCGGTGATTTTCTCGGCAAATTGGGGGGCGCCGCGATGCTTGTTTTGGCGGCCTATTTGGTTTTTCCGAAGCTTTCAGTCTAAAAATGCGGGCTAGAGAACGCTGGCAGGATCACCGGTGGGGGTCTCGCCCTTCAGTCGCGCCCGCACCAAGGGCAAGTGCTCGCGGCCCCAGAAGATCTCGTCGTCGACGACGAAAGTCGGCACGCCGAATATTCCCATATCGTCCTCGGCCTGGGCGCGGATGCGGTCGTGCTGCAAGCGCCCTTCACCCTCGAGGAAGGCGCTGAACCCGGCGGTGTCGCAGTTTGCCTCGGCCAGTACCGCGCTGACCACGGCGGCGTCCTCGATGTCCAATTCACGCTTCCAGAAGCGTTCGAAGGTGATGTCGTTGTAGGCCAGCATCTTCTCCCGCCCCTGCGCCTTCGCCCACAGCAACGCAATGTTGGCCAGCGAGGAATCCCAGATCTTCTGCGGCGCCCGCACCGTCAGGCCGCGCAGGTTGGCGTAGCGGCGCACGTCCATGTAGGCGAAGCGGACACGGCGCCATTGGTGCTCTGTGCGGTCCTCGGCCACCAATTCGCCGCGTTCGTCGACCTGGGCACTGCCGAGATAGCTGGGGATGTCCAGGGTGAAGGGCAGCCAGTCGAATTCGATCCCAAGCTCGTCCTCGATGGCGTAGACGCTATCCTTGGCGAGATAGGCGTAGGGGCTTTTGTAGTCGATGTAGACGGCGGCTTCGGGCATGGTTGGCTGTCCCATTCTGTTATCCTCGTCACCATAGCGCTCCCAGCAACTAACCCCCACTCTCATGACGCCATCCGAATCCTCCCCTCAGGCCGCCATTCCCTCCGTCGACCGCGTCCTCGGTCTGGCCGGTCTGCGGGACGCCGTTGCCGCCCACGGGCGGCCGCTGGTCACCGATGCGATACGCGAAGCATTGGCGGCACTGCGCGGGCGCCTGGCCGAGGGAAAGGCGGGCGATGGTCCGACCGAGGCAGCCATCATCGCCGACGTGCTGGCGCGTCTCGAGACTCTGCTTCGACCGCCGCTCACGCGCGTGCTCAATCTCTCGGGCACCATCATCCACACCAACCTGGGCCGGGCGCTGCTGCCCGCAGCCGCGGCCGAGGCCATGGTGGCGGCGGCAACCTCGGCCGTTGACCTGGAATACGATCTCGGCAGCGGCCGGCGCGGCGACCGCGACAGCCGGCTGGAAGGCTGGCTCTGCCGCCTCACCGGGGCTGATGCGGCGACCGTGGTCAATAACAACGCCGCCGCCGTGCTGCTGGTTCTCGACAGCCTGGCGCGGCGCAAGGAAGTGCCGGTCTCGCGCGGCGAGTTGATCGAGATCGGCGGCTCCTTTCGCCTGCCCGACATAATGGCGCGTTCGAATTGCAAGCTGGTCGAAGTGGGCACCACCAACCGCACGCACATCGGCGACTTCGAGGCGGCGCTGGGGCCGCGCACAGGGCTGGTAATGAAGGTCCACACCAGCAACTACGTCATCGACGGCTTCACGGCGGCGGTGGCGGAAGACCAACTTGCCGAGCTCTGCCGCGCCCACGGCGTTCCCTTCGTCGTCGACCTGGGCAGCGGCACCCTGGTCGACCTGGCGCGCTACGGCTTGCCGCACGAGCCCACCCCGGCCGAGGCCCTGAAAGCCGGGGCCGACTTGGTGACGTTTTCCGGCGACAAGCTGCTGGGCGGCCCCCAGGCCGGCATCGTCGTCGGACGCAAGGATCTGGTGGCCAAGCTGAAGAAGAACCCGCTCAAGCGGGCGCTGCGCATCGACAAGGTGAGCACGGCGGCACTGGGGGCCGTGCTGCCGCTGTATGCCGATCCCGACCGCCTGCCTGAACGCCTGCCGGCCCTTGGCTTCATGACCCGCGGCCAATCCGACATCGAGGCCCAGGCCCGGCGCCTGGCGCCCCGCTTCGCTGCCGCACTGCAGAATATCGAGGTCAGCGTCGCGCCCTGCCAGAGTCAGATCGGTAGCGGCGCGCTGCCCGACAAGGCGCTTCCCAGCGCCGCCCTGGTGCTCAAACCGGCCGGCGCCTCGGGCCGCGCCCTCAAGGGCCTGGCAGCCCGTTTCCGTAGTCTGGCGTTGCCGGTCATCGGCCGCATCCAGGACGAGGCGCTGTGGTTCGACCTGCGCTGCCTCGACGACGAGCCCGGGTTGCTGGCCGGACTGGAATCCTTGGGGACCAAATGATCGTCGCCACCGCCGGCCACGTCGACCACGGCAAGACGCTGCTGCTCAAGGCTCTGACCGGTGTCGACACCGACCGCCTGCCCGAGGAAAAGAAGCGCGGCCTTTCGATCGATCTCGGTTTTGCCTACCGCGAGCTGCCGGGCGGCGACATTCTCGGCTTCATCGACGTGCCCGGGCATGAACGCTTCGTGCGCAACATGCTGGTCGGCGTCGCCGCCATCGATTTCGTGCTCTTCGTGGTGGCGGCTGACGAAGGCCCCATGCCCCAGACCGCCGAGCACCTGGCGATATTGGATATTTTGGGCATCGAGCGTGGCGCCGTGGCACTGACCAAGATCGACCGGGCCGAGCCTGAGCGCATCGCCGAAGTGACCAACCAGGTACACGAGATATTGGCACCCACCAGCCTCGCCGGTCTGCCGATCTTCCCGCTCTCAGCGCTCACCGGCGAGGGCGTCGAAGCCCTTGATCAGCACCTCACGCAAGCGGCTCTTGATATCCCGCCGCGGCCCGCCGGCGGCCGCTTTCGCCTGGCCGTCGACCGCTGCTTCACCATCTCGGGGACCGGGCTGGTGGCCACCGGAACGGTCTTTTCCGGCGCCATCGGGGTCGGCGAGCGGCTAGTACTGTCGCCACCCGGAATAGAAGTCAGGTTGCGCAGCCTGCACGCCCAGAACCGCGACAGTCAGAGCGGCCGGGCCGGCCAGCGCTGCGCCCTCAACATCGCCGGCAACGTCAAGCGTGCCGATGTGCAGCGCGGCCAATGGCTGCTCGAGGCCGAAGTCCACGCCCCGGTGCGTCGGCTCGACGCCCGCCTCAGGGTTCTGCCGGAAACCAAGGCGTTGCGCCACTGGACGCCGGTGCACGTGCACATCGGCGCCGTCGACGTCACCGGGCGGCTGGCGCTGCTGCGCGACCGCAGCGTCAAGCCAGGCCAGACGGCACTGGTGCAACTCGTGCTCGACCACGAGATCGGGGCACTGCGCGGCGATCATTTCGTGCTGCGTGACCAGTCCGCAAAGCACACGCTGGGCGGCGGCATCATCCTCGATCCCTTCGCCCCGGCCCGCGGCCGGGCCCGTCCCCAACGCCTGCAATATCTCGAGGCCATGGAGCTGGAAAGCCCGGGCAAAGCGCTGCGGGCGGCGCTATTGGCACGGCCGCGAGACGGCGTCGACCTGGGCCGCTTCGCCCGCGCCTGGAACCTCACCGCAGACGAGGCCGCAGCGCTGGGCGAGCGCTCCGGCGTCGTCGCCATCGGTGGCAACGACGCGGTAGGCCTCGACAGCGGTCACTGGGAAAGCCTGCGGGCCGCCGTCATAGGCGCCGTGCGCGACTGGCATCGGCAAAAGCCCGACAGCGCCGGCCCCAGCGAGGTGGCACTACGCCACACCATCGAGGAGCCGGCCGGCGCCCGCGTTTTTGCCGCCCTGATCCGCGAACTGGCGCATCGCAAGGCGCTGTTGCGTGACGGCGCGGCGCTCAAACTGCCCGACCACCGGCCCGAGATGTCGGCGCCCGATGCGGCGCTCTGGAAGCGCCTCGAGCCATTTCTGGCGGAAGGCGGCGTGCGTCCGCCGCGGGTCCGTGAGGTGGCTGCCGAGTTGGGGGTAGATCTAAAAGTGCTGACCGCCTTCTACGGCCGGGCGTCGCGCCAGGGCCTGCTGCTGCCGGTGGCCGACAACCGCTACTTCCCGCCCGCCGCCATCGGCGAACTCGCGCGCATCGCCGAGGATCTGGCCGGCCGCAGCCCCGGCCAGACCTTCACCGCCAAGGAATATCGCGACGCCACCGGCATCGGCCGAAACCTGACCATCGAGGTGCTGGAATATTTTGACAAGGTCAAGTTCACCGCCCGCAGTGGCGACGACCGCCGGCTGCGCCGCCCTGCCGCCGAGCTCTTTCCGGCGGCCGGGGACTGAGGCAACGCGGTTGCCGCCACGGTCGCATGCCCCTAAGCTAATACCGTGTTCAACGAACGAAAGGAGGTGATCCAATGTCGAGTGAAATGTACGCCGTATCGATCAGCCTTGGTGTCCAGCGCCGGCAGCGGAGCAGCCTCATCTCTGGCGGCTGACACCGGGTCTTTTGATCAGGGCTGACGTACGGCCCATTCACGGAAAGGCGGCCACCTCTGGATGCGGTGACGATCGATGGCGAAACACGCGACTACGCCGGGCGGTTTTTTTGTCCCCGCTGCGGCTCGTCCATTTTCGCACGCACCGCAGACGAAAT
>NZDS01000108.1 GCA_002690215.1 Rhodospirillaceae bacterium
GAGCGCACCGAGTGGCATCGGGTTGTCATTTTTGACGAATTTCTCACCAATCTCGCGAAGCAGTATCTGCGCAAAGGCTCCAAGGTCTATCTCGTCGGCCAGATTCAGACCCGCAAATGGCAAGACGATACGGGCGAGGACAAATACACCACCGAAGTTGTGCTAAGCCAAAATCAGGGCGAGCTGACAATGCTAGATAGCCGCGGCGAGGATGACGCCGGCAGAAGAGGCGGTCCGCCTGACCAACAATCCAACGGTTAGCCTTCACCATGGACCGCCCGGTATTCCTCCCACAGCAGCGATAAGGTTACGCCAGGCTTCCTCAGTTCTCGATGCAGGACCGGCCATTCGGGCGCTGGCCGACCGGCCGCCGAAACGGCCCGAGGCGGCGGAAACAACAACCGCTCCAGATCCTCGTCGCTCAGGCCCTCGGGCAGCGGCCAGCCCAGGCCGGCACGGCTCGCGCGGTCGACATAATCGCGCACCGCCGTACGGCCGATGTTCAAGCTCTGGGCAATCTGGCGCTTCGACAGCTCGCCGCCATGCAGCCGCAGAACGTCACGTATCTTGCGCATGGGCAATCTCTCCCTGGGCATCTTCGCTCCTCTCCAAAAGGCACGAAGGTAGTGCGATGATGAGGCCCAGCCGTCGCTGCGGCGCCCGCGCAGCATGAGCCGCTCCTAGCCCCTCGCCCGCTCGCCCCGGATCGGCGCCAAGCCGCCAGTCTTGAAATCGCCCGAAAATTTCACGCGCATCCATGCGTATGAGGGAACCGGGGGGGGGCCGGGGGCCTTGGCGCCGTGCTCTCTTAATTGCTTCGGCCTTGTGGTCGCGTCTGTTCGGTGTTCGCAGATCACACCCCAGCGGCATCGAAAGCGGCAACAAACGCTGCAATCTTGCGGAAACGATCAAGGGCCTAGAGGTTTGTGTCGATGCCAACCTATGCCGGTGTCGACGTCGCCTTCGAGATGAGAGCGAAAATCCTTCATCGGCGAGGCATTGTGGTATGGTAGAGGCAATATCCGCAACAAATCTGCTTCAATTGGCATGAATATGCACGAAACACCCACCACCGATCCGATGGATCTGAAAATCCTGGATGCCTTGCAGCGCGACGCTTCGATCAGCAACCAGCAGCTCGCCGAACAGGTCGGTCTGTCGGCTTCACAATGTTCGCGCCGGCGTACCGGCTTGGAGGAGAGGGGCTTGATCCGCGGCTATCGGGTCCTGCTCGACCGCGAACGGCTGGGTTTCGGGGTGACGGTTTTCATCAGCCTCTCGCTGGACGCCCACAACCTCGAGGGCGCCCGCAGTATCCGGGAACTGACCGAGAAAACGCCGCAGATTCTGGAAGCGCATGCCCTGACCGGCTCGGCGGATTACCTGCTGAAGGTGGTGGTCCGCGATCTCAGCGAGCTATCGCTTCTGGTCCACGACGTCTTGTTGCCCAACGAAGGCGTGTCCCGGGTGCATTCCAATGTCGTCCTGGAGATCCTCAAGGAAGACAGCAGTCTTCCTCTAAGGTAGTACCCACTTGCGGGAAAGGATGGCACGTATGACGGCCAGGATGGACCATCGGCTAGGAGCGTGGTCCGCCGTGATGGGGGATTTCGCAGGGCCCGGGCACAAGGACCGCGGGACGACGTCCGATGGTCCATCCTGGCCGCCCTCCGGGTCGCTTTTCCGGCGCTGTGGAGGGCGTCAGCAGCGCTTGCCGATGGCCCCGCATCGTCGGCCCGCTGCTTCCTACCCAGAGGGCCGGAAAAGCGATCAGACGTATCATCCTTTCCCGCAAGTGGGTACTAGCTCCCGCCCGGCTTTGAAGGCCCGCAGGTTGAGCTCGGCCAGGGCCTTTTTGCGCTGCCGGAAGCGTGCGGTCGCGGTTTCCGCCAGTAACTCCGGATCGAACGGCAACCTGGTGCTGGCGGCTCCCAGCATCACCATATTGACCAGCCGTGGCTCCCCCAGGCGCCGGCTCACATCAGTCGCATCGATGCCTTGCACCGCCTGCCGAACCGCCTTCATGCTGGCCAGCGGATCCTCGGGATAATGCGCCGCACCGGTGGCAACCACCGGCGGCACCAGCGCCGTCAGGTTGACTAGGGCGGCGCCCTCGGGTTTCAAACAGCCGATCCAGCGCAGACCCTCGGCCGGTTCCATGGCCAGCAGCAGATCGGCATCGCCCGGCGCAATCGAGGGGCACAGTATTTCCCTGCCGAAACGCACATGCGAGTTGACGCTGCCGCCGCGCTGGGCCATGCCGGCGACCTCGGTTTTCTTGACGTCATAGCCGGCCGCCAAAGCCGTTTGCGCCAGCACTTCCGAGGCCGTCATCACCCCCTGGCCGCCGGTTCCCGCCACGACGATGTTGTAGCTGGCGTCGTCGGCCCCGTTCATGCCCCCACCTCCGCACCGGCGCTGGAGCTGGCGCCCAAGTCCCCGAGGGCCAAGTCCCCGAGAGGATGAATGGCATCGGGGCCGCAGGTCTCGGCACAGAGGCCGCAGCCGGTGCAGGCCAGGGAATCGATCCGCACCCAGGCCTTGTCGAAACGCTTGCCGGATTTCTTCACCTCGACCTCGCGGCGCGTGACCTGCAGCGCCGGGCAGCCGGTCTGCAGGCAATTGGCGCAACCTGTGCAGGCCTCTTCGATAACCGCCAGCGGGTGCCGGGGCCGGAAATCTTCAATCAGAACACAGGGCTGATTGGTGATGATCACCGAAGGCTCCGGCGCCGCCGTTTCCTCCTTGATGATCTTGAAGAGCTTCGGCATTTCATAAGGATCGACCTCGCGAATGCGCTCCGGGCGGACGCCCAGCGCCCGCACCACGGCGGCAAAATCCAACGCCGGCGCCGGCCGCCCTTGGACATCGCGGCCGCTGGCGTGGTTGTCCTGCCCGCCGGTCATGGCCGTGGTCGAATTGTCCAGGATCATGAGCGTCACGTTGCCGCCCTTGTAGACCACGTCGATCAGGCCCTGCAGGCCCATGTGCAGGAAGGTCGAATCGCCGATCACGGCGATGATCGCCTTGCCCTTGTCGGCCGCCTCGGCGCCCTGCTGCCGCCGGGCCAGGTCCATGCCCAGGGCCATGCCGATTGACGCTCCCATGCAGACCACACAGTCGAGTGCCCGCCAGGGCTGCCCGGCGCCTAAGGTGTAGCAGCCGATGTCACCGGTGATGATGGCCTTCTTCTTGAAGCGCGAGAGGCAATAGTAGACGCCGAGATGGGGGCAGCCGACGCACATGGTGGGGGGGCGGACGAAGACCGCTTCGATCGCCGACGCCGGGTCGTCCGAGCGGTCGTCTGAAGGGTCATCCGACACCTCGGAGAAAAACTGCCGCAAGCCCTGCCGCAACGTCGTCGCCGTCAACTCGCCGCTGGCCGGCAGCACATCCTTGCCATGTACCGGAATGCCCGCCGCCCGCAGCTCGGTTTCGACCAGCGGTTCGGTTTCCTCCACCACCACCAAGCGCTCCAGGTCGCGGGCGAAGTCGCGGATGCGCTCAAACGGCAGGGGGTGGCTGAAGCCGAGTTTGAACACCGGTGCCTCGGGAAAACTCTCGCGTACGCTCAGATAGGCCGGGCCCGAGGCAATGAAACCTGTCCCCCCGCTTCCCGCGCCGCCGCCGCCGCCGCCGCCGCCGCCGGTGTCACTGGCCCGGTTGTAGGCGCATTGTTCGCTGAAGGCGGCCAACTCCCGGTCACGGGCAAATTGCACCGGCAGGCGCTGGCGGGCGATGGCTGGGACCAGCACCAGGCGCTCCGGCTGGCCGACGAAAGCGGGCTTGGCGTCTGCCAGGTCGGCCTCGGGTGGTGCCGCAAACACCACCCTGGTCTTGACATGGCAGACCCGGGTGGTGAGCCGCAGCAGTATCGGGCACTGGAAGTGCTCCGACAGGCTGAAAGCCTCGCGGGCCATGTCGTAGGCCTCCTGCGAATCCGCCGGCTCCAGCAGCGGCAAATGGGCAAATCGGCCCCAGTAGCGCGAATCCTGTTCGTTTTGCGACGACGAAAGGCCGACGTCGTCCGCCACGGCGATTACCAAGCCGCCGACGGCACCGGAGAGCGTGAGCGACATCAAAGCATCCGCGGCGACGTTCAGGCCCACATGCTTCATGGCGCAGAAGGCTCGCACGCCGGTCAGACTGGCGCCGTAAGCGACCTCCAGCGCGACCTTTTCGTTGGTCGCCCAATGCGCATCGAGATTCGCGAATTCGCTGACATACTCGAGGATTTCCGTCGATGGCGTTCCGGGGTAGGCCGCAGCGACCAGGGCACCGGCCTGATGCACCCCCTCTGCCACCGCCCGATTCCCGGAAGCCAATTGGACTTCGGAGTCGGCGACCGGCAGAGCGATGTTCATTGCTTTGTCCCTAAAGAGGCAGTCGGCACGGGCGCTGCGGGATCGCCGTTGCCGGCGGAAATCTCAGCTATCAGGGTAACAAATCGCGGCCGGCAGATGGTTGCGAATAGGCCGCTGTCCAGGGGACAAAACACAATGATTCCGCATTTCACCGGGTTCTATGACAATGATTGTGCGCCACCAAGGCCGCGGCTACATTTTTTTGCAAACCAGTGCCGTTGTCCAAATCCACTTCGTCAGCGGACAACATCTCGTATCGGCGGTTGAGCATCCCGGCGGTGGGGCATCGCGCTGCCTCACCTTCATTCCCATACACTTTCATCGCTATGCCGGAAATCTTTCCCGGCCCCCCCCTTCTCTTCAGGGGGTCAACCCCACGTTGACACCGCCCCGCCACGCTCTCATACTCCCCGGCTTTCCCTTACCCAACCGCCCGCCGGGCGGTTTGCTTGCTTTGAGGCGATCACCATGTCCGTGTTGATGCCAACCTATGCCCGTATCGATATCGCCTTTGAAAAGGGCGAGGGGCCTTATTTGTTTACCGGCGAGGGGCGGCGCTATCTCGATTTTGCCGCCGGCATTGCCGTCAACGCGCTGGGCCACGCGCACCCCAAGCTCGTAGCGGCACTAAAAAGCCAGGCGGAACGGCTCTGGCATGTCTCCAACCTCTACCAGATCCCCGAACAGCAGCGCCTGGCCGAGCGTCTGGTGGCGAATTGCTTTGCGGACACGGTGTTCTTCTGCAACTCGGGCGCCGAGGCGGTGGAGTGTGGCATCAAGCTCTGCCGCGCCTACCACAACGTCAACGGCAATCCCGAGCGTCACCGCGTCATTACCGCCGAGGGTGCTTTTCATGGCCGGACCCTGGCGACGTTGGCGGCCGGGCGGCAGGAGAAGCATCTGGCGGGGTTCGCACCCATGGTCGAGGGCTTCGATCAGGTGCCGTTCGGCGATGCGGACGCCATGGCAGCCGCCGTGGGGCCCGAGACCGCGGCTATTCTGGTCGAGCCGGTGCAAGGCGAGAGCGGCATCAAGCCAGTGCCGGCGGGCTATCTGGCCAGGCTGCGTCAGATCGCCGATGCCTCAGGCATTCTTTTGTTTTTCGACGAGGTGCAGTGCGGGTTGGGGCGTACGGGAAAGCTGTTCGCGCACCAGTGGGAAGGCGTGGCCCCCGACGTCATGGCGCTGGCCAAGGCGTTAGGCGGTGGATTTCCGATCGGGGCCTGTCTGGCCAGCGAGACGGCGGCAGCCGGCATGCAGCCGGGCAGTCACGGCTCGACGTTTGGCGGTAATCCGCTGGCCGTGGCAGTGGGCAATGCGGTGCTCAATGTAATTTTGGAAGAAGGGTTCCTCGAAAGTGTGGCGCGCCACGCGGGCGGCCTGCGCCAGCGCCTGGAAGGGCTGGTCGACCGCCATCCCGAAGTCGTCGAGGAGGTTCGCGGCGAAGGCCTGATGCTGGGGCTCAAAGTCAAGCCGACCAATCTCGACGTGGTGACGGCGCTGCGCGAGGCCGGGCTGCTGACAGTGCCGGCGGGCGAAAACGTGGTGCGGCTGTTGCCTCCCTTGAATATCGAGAGCGCCCAGATCGATGAAGCCGTGGGCATCATCGAACAGGTTTGCGCTGAGTTGACGGAGTCCGGAGACTAGCGTCATGTCGCCCCGGCATTTTCTCGACATCGCGGAATTCGACACCGCGACCCTTCGCGGTATCCTGGAGACCTCGGCCGAGGCAAAAGCGGCGCGCCTGGGCCGCGGTCAGGTCGAACCCGACGACGACCGGCTGCTGGCCGGCAAGCTGCTGGCCATGATCTTCGAGAAACCTTCGACCCGCACCCGCGTCTCCTTCGACGTGGCCATGCGCCAGTTGGGCGGCGAGACGCTGATGCTGACCAGCAAGGACATGCAAAGCGATCGCGGCGAAACCATCGCCGACACGGCCCGGGCGCTGTCGCGCTTCGTCGATGCCATCATGATCCGCACCTCGGCCCACGACAACCTGCTGGAGATGGCCGAGTACGCCTCCGTGCCAGTGATCAACGGCCTCACCGACCGCAGTCACCCCTGCCAGGTGATGGCCGACGTCATGACGTTCGAAGAACACCTCGGGCCCATTGCCGGCAAGACCATGGCCTGGTGCGGTGACGGCAACAACATGGCCACTTCCTGGATGGAGGCGGCGGCGCGCTTCGATTTCGAGTTGCGCTTGGCCTGTCCCGAGCAACTGCCGCCAAACCCCGAAGTGCTGGCTTGGTCGCGCGCCCAGGGGGGCGCCGTCAGCGTGACCCAGGACCCGATCGAAGCGGTGACCGGCGCCGACACGGTGATCGCCGACACCTGGGTCTCGATGGGTGACGATCAGGCTGAGACCCGGCACAATCTTCTCGCCCCTTATCGCGTCGACGAACGCCTGATGGGTCTGGCCAAGGATGATGCGCTCTTCATGCATTGCCTGCCTGCGCACCGCGGCGAGGAGGTCACGGCGGGCGTCATCGATGGCCCCCAGTCGGTGGTCTGGGACGAGAGCGAAAACCGCCTGCACGCGCAAAAGGGCATCCTCGGCTGGTGCCTTTCATAGGTCCGTGCGCCCCTCCGACGACCTGATCCTGCCGTTCAAGCTGGAATCCGCCGACGTGCGCGGACGCCTGGTACGGCTCGGCCCGCTGGTCGACGAAGTGCTGCGCCGCCACGCCTATCCGCGTGCCGTATCGGCCTTGCTGGGGGAAATGCTGGTGCTGGCGGCGGCCATCGCACGAACCTTCAAGTTCGACGGCACCTTTACCCTGCAGTCCGAAAGCAAGGGGCCGGTCGACCTGATGATCGCCGATTTCACCACCAGCGGCGAAATGCGCGGCTACGCCCGCTTCGACGACGCGGGGGTATCTTCGATTGACGATGGCGGGGCCGGGAGCTCATCCGTGCCGCATCTGCTGGGTCCCGGAAGCCTGGCGTTCACCCTCGACCAAGGGCCCGATACCGAACGCTACCAGGGCATCGTGCCGCTCGAAGGCGCGACGCTGGTGGATTGCGCCCATACCTATCTGCGCCAATCGGAACAGCTCGATGCGGCGCTGCGCCTCGACGTAACGGGACCACAAGAAGGCGCCCCCGGCGCCTGGCGGGCCGGCGGCATCATGATCGAGCGCCTGGCTTCGGACCGGCCCCCCGACCCCCAGATCAATCCCGACGATGAAGCCGAGGACGACTGGCGGCGGGCTCTGGCGCTGGTCGGCAGCACGGCACCGGGCGAGCTCTCGGACGCCGGCCTGGCAGCCGAGGATCTGCTCTATAGGCTGTTTCACGAGGACGGCGTCCGTGTCTTCAGGGCGCTTCCCCTGGTGGCGGCATGTCGCTGCAGCCGTGACAGGATGCAAAGCCTGNTGGCCGGCTTTTCNCGNNNNGACATCGAAGACATGGTCGAGGACGGNGCNATTACCGCNACCTGCAAGTTCTGCAACCAGTCCTACCGATTTGCGATCGAGGAATTAACGCTTTCCTGAGTGCTGCCAGGTTACGCTCGGCTTGAAGTCGCGTCAGGCGCGCTTCATCATCATGGGCAGGAATCGAGGAGCCAAGATGCGAGCGATCAAAACGGTGATCATGGTACCGGTATTGGCCCTGTTGCTGGCGGCAACAGGCTGCGAGACGCCGGCGCCGGAGCCTGTGTTTCCCGATCTCACGTTTGCCCACCTCACGCCCATCGGCCTCGATGTTTCGACCATCGAGGTGATCGAGAATTACGTCTCGCCGATGCGGGCGCCCAACGTCGAGCACGAGTTCCCCGTCAGTCCGGGCAAGGCCACGCTCTACTGGGCCAAGCGCCGCTTCCGGGCCACGGGATCGGTGCGCCGCGGCCAGGTGATTATCCAGGACGCCAGCGTCACGGCGACGCCGCTCAACGTGAAAAAGGGCGTCACCGGACTCTTCAGCAACGAGCAATCGGTGCGCTACGACGCCCGCATCCAGGTGCGCATCGAGGTGACTTCGCCGGTCGGCGGCCGTTCCTCTTTCGCCACCGCGACAGTGAAGCGCTCGCGCACCGCGGCTGAGGAAATCTCCCTCAACGAACGCCACCAGCTCTTCTTCGATCTGGTCTCGGCCCTGCTAGAGGACCTCGACGCCGCCGCGGTCAAGAACGTGCGCCAGCATATGAGCCAGGATCTGCGCTGAAGCGCAGATCCTGGTTGTTGTCGCTCACGGCGGCGGACCTGCGGTCCGCTGCCTGCGCGGGCGCGCCGCAGTAGCGGCGGGTCGCGGTCGCTCCCGTTGCACCAAGACCAAGCAGCAAAAAGAAGAACACACCTGGAATCGGCACTAAGCCGCCGCCGGGATGGGGGCGGGGGCCAAGGGCGCGGAGCGCCCGCCCGGTGAGGGTCTACAAAAACTCCGCTGCCTGCGCGGGCGCGCCGCAGTGGCGGCGGGTCGCGGTCGCTCCCGTTGCACCAAGACCAAGCAGCAAAAAAACTGTGCAAGTAGCGCTAAGCCGACCCCCGTGAACGGGGGACGGAGGCCAAGGGCGCGGATGCGCCCGCCCGGTGAGGGGCTAAAAAAGCTCCCTTACCTCAGCGCCGCCGCGATGTTGCCGCCGTCCACGGTGATGACGGCGCCGGTGGTCTTGGGCGATAGCGCCAGGTCGACGAAAGCCTTGGCCACGTCGTCGGCCGTCACTTCCCGGCCCAGGAGATTTCCCGCCATGTAGTCGCCCTGGCTCAGCCCCCGGGCCTGGGATCGGGTGGCGATCATCTCGTCGGTCAACAGCCCCGAACGAATGCGATCTGCATTGACGGCATTGGCCCGGATGCCGTCTTTGCCGTGATCGACGGTGTACTGGCGCATGAGAAATAGCGTCGCCGCCTTGGGCAGGCCGTAGGGGCCGAAGTCGGGGCCCGGATTGATCGCCTGCTTCGAAGTATTGAACAGCAACGCACCCCCCATCGCCTGGGCCCGCATAATCCCGACGGCCGCTTGTGCCACCTTCTGGTGACTCCAGAAATTAAGCTCGAAGGATTTTCGCAAGAGCGCCTCGTCGACAGTGCCGATCTCGCCTTGCCAGGCCGCACCGGCGTTTGACACGACGATGTCGAGGCCACCGAAATGCCTGGCGATGGCCGCAAATGCCGCCTCGACCGAAGCCTCATCGGTGACGTCGCAGGCCAGCCCCAGGCCGCCCAGCTCGGCCGCCAGCCCGGCCGCCGCGTCTGTGTCGAGATCGAGCACCGCCACCTCGGCACCCTCAGCGCGAAATGCCCGAGCGGTAGCAGCACCGATGCCCGAAGCGCCGCCCGTCACTGCCGCGACGTGACCGGCCAGGCGGGCCGCTCCGGGTTCTATCCGCTTGAGCTTGGCCCGCTCCGGTGCCCAGGCCTCGATGGCGAAAATCGCTGCCTCGTCAGCCGGCTGGTAGGTTCCCAGCGCTTCGGCCGCCGAGATGACCTCGATGGTGGCGGCATAGAGATCGGCTGCCATGTCCGCCTTGGCCTTGCTCGCACCCAGGCCCAGCAGACCCAGCCCCGGCACCAGGACTACCCGCGGCTTGAGATCCGGCACATCCTGGGCGCTGCCGCCGTGGCGTTCGAGGTAGGCACCGTAGTCGGCTTCGTAGTCGGCTACCGCCTGACTCAGGGCAGCCGCGAAATCGTCGAGCCGGCCGGCTTCGGGCGGCGCCACCAGCAGCGGCAGGCGTTTGGTATGGATGACGTGATCGGGCGTCGCCGGGCCCTGGCCGGCCANNCGGGGNAGNTCGGCGGCGTTGACGAANCGNNTGANGTCCGGACCGGNNACGGCCGTNACCAGGANNTGCTGCGNNNCGCCCGANANNGCACCACGAANGATCGGCGCCACTTCNGCCAGCGANGCCAANNCNCCNGGCAANTCGGNNGCGGAAANNTCCGNCTCGGNNCGGNCNATCTCNGNCTCGGCCAGNCTGACGAATTCGATCATGCGGCCATAAGCCTCGGCCGCCGTATCGCCCCAAGTCACCAAGCCGTGGCGCGACAGCACCAGGCCCTCGGCCGCCGGGTTCGCCGCCACTTCCCGGGCTGCCGCCAAGGCCAGATTGGGTCCCGATTTGGCATATTCCTGCACCACGACGCGAGGGCCATAGAGGGCCCGGCAGCGGTCCTCGCCGTCGGGCTGGTTGGAAAGCGCCAGCAGCGCGTTGGAGTGGGTGTGATGGATGTGGCGGCCGGGCAGGAAGGCATGCAAAAGCACTTCGACCGAAGGCTTGGATGTTTCGGGATCCAGCGTCGCTGCGGCCACCTGGGCGGCCACCATGGCATCGTCCAGTTTTTCTATGCGTTCCAATGCCTGCAGGGGCGCCAGCGCTAACGGCGCGAACCCCGCCGGCCCGATATCCGCCATGTCGTGGCCGCTGGCCTTGACGTGCAACGTCTCGATGTCGTTCCCCAGGGCATCCCGGCCCGAAAGCTTGACCGAAGTGTTACCGCCGCCGTGCAGAACAAGCGCCGCATCGCCGCCCAACAGCCGGCTGGCCAGGATGCAGGCACCGAGCTCGGACACCACCCCAAGCTCGCCCGCCAGCGCTTCAGCCGCGTCGTCCCGCCACAGATTTTGCATCGCGTTATCGTCTTTCGGGATAGAGCCCGAGCAAACCCTCGGTCGAGGCGTCGCAGATCCCGCGCTCGGTGATCAAGCCCGTGACCAGGGCCGCCGGTGTGACGTCGAAAGCAAAGTTGGCCGCCGCTGAGCCGGCCGGCGTCAGCGCCACGCTGACGACCTCGCCGTCGTCGCTGCGGCCGCTGATGTGCGTCACCTCCGCCGCGTCGCGTTCCTCGATGGGAATCTCACGCACGCCGTCATGAATGGTCCAGTCTATGGTCGAATGCGGCAGCCCGACATAGAACGGCACGCCGTTGTCCCGAGCCGCCAGGCCCTTGAGATAGGTGCCGATCTTGTTGCAGACGTCGCCACTGGCCGCCGTGCGGTCGGTGCCGGTGATGCAAAGATCGACACGCCCGTGCTGCATCAGATGGCCACCGGCATTGTCGGCGATCACGGTGTGCGGCACGCCGTGCTGACCGAGCTCCCAGGCCGTCAGGCTGGCACCCTGGTTGCGCGGCCGCGTCTCGTCGGCCCAGACGTGCAGCGGCACGCCGGCGTCATAGGCGACGTAGACCGGCGCCAGCGCCGTGCCCCAGTCGACCGTGGCCAGCCAGCCGGCGTTGCAATGCGTCAAGATATTCACCGGCTTGCCGGTCTTTTTGTAGGCGGCCTTGATCAGTTCGGCGCCGTGTTCACCGATCGAGCGGCAGGTCGCGACGTCGTCCTCGCAGATCTCGGCTGCCTTGGCGTAAGCAGCGGCAACGCGCTCGCCGGCCCCGGCAGTCCGCACCGCCGTCGATACCTCGTCCAACGCCCAGCGCAAGTTGACCGCGGTTGGCCGGGTGGCGAAAAGCGTTTCATATGCCGCTTCGAGTCCAGCTTCGGATTCGTCCTCGCGTACCCCGAGCGCCAAGCCATAGGCCGCCGTCGCCCCGATCAACGGCGCGCCGCGCACCCGCATCACAGAGATCGCCTCGGCCGCTTCATCAAGTGTTTCCAGGGTGATGGTGACAAATTCGTGCGGTAGTCGAGTTTGATCGATGATGCCCACCCGCCAGCCGTCCTCGGCCAGCCAAATGGTGCGATAGGGGGTACCGTCGACGTTCATAGGAAAACTCCAGGAAAAAGGGCCGCCAGTATGTCGGAATCACCGAAGCGGCGAAAGGCGCCGCGGGGCTAAGTCTCCCCTCCGGTCTCCCGCCAATAGGGTTCGCGCAGTTCGCGTTTGAGGATCTTGCCGATGGAGCTGCGCGGCAACTCGTCCTGGAAGATCACGGCGGACAGGCGCTGTCCCTTGCCCAGGCGCTGGTTGGCCCAGTCACAGATTTCCTCGGGCGCAACGTCGGTCGCATTTTTGGGCACTACGATGCCCAGCGGCGTCTCTCCCCACTGTTCGCTGGGGACGGCGATGACGGCGGCGTCGTCGACGGCTGGGTGGTCCAACAGCACCAGTTCCAGGTCGTTGGCGTAGATGTTGAGGCCGCCCGAGATGATCATGTCTTTGAGCCGGTCGGAGAGGAACAGGAACCCGTCTTCATCGAAATAGCCGGTGTCGCCGGAGCGGAAGAAGACGTTGTCCTCGGGGTCGTGCCACAAGAGCTCCTCGGTCAGATCGTTGCGGCCGAAATAGCCCTCCATCATGTTGGGCGAACGGCCAACGATCTCGCCGATGCCGCCCTGGGGCAGCTCCACGCCGTCCTCGTCGATGACGCGAATGTCGGCTCCCAGGCCGGGCTGACCCACCGAGGCCAGCTTGTCGGGAAATTCGTTGCAGTTGAGCATGGTCGAGCCGCCCTGCTCGGTAGCGCCGTAAATCTCGACCATCAGTCCCGGAAAGCGGGCCACGATATCGCGCTTGAGGGCAGCCCGCAGCGGCGCACTGGTCGAGAGCTTGACCTGCATGGAACTCAGGTCGAAGTCGGCGAAGTTATCGAGATCCATGATGCGCTTGTACTGCACCGGCACCAGCATGGTGTGGCTACACTTCTCGCGCTCGACCAGCGCCAGGTAAGCGGCAGCGTCGAATTTGCGCATGACCACCACCGCGCCGCCCCAGGCCAATGTCGGCAGCAGCGCCACGATGGTGGTGTTGGAATAGAGCGGCGTCGACAGGATAGTCACTCCGCCCGGGCCATAGCCGAAGGCCTCGGTCACCTTGCAAAGCTGGGTGCGCACGCCGTTCGAATGCATGATGCCCTTGGGCACGCCGGTGGTGCCCGACGAATAGATCAGGTTGAAATGATCGTCGATGCCGATGACGTGTCCCGGATTACGGCTGGCGGCAGCGTCGCGCCAGGCCGGGTAGTCCTGCCAGCCCTCAGTAGCGAAATCCAGTGCGATGCGGCCCCCGGGCACCAAGCCCCCAAGGCGGTCCGCAAAAGGGGCTGCCAGCGACCGCATGTCGTCCGAGAGAAACAACGCCTTCGAGCCCGAATCCACCACCATGCGCTCGAGCGCGTCTGCCGCCGCCATGGTCGAGAGCGGCACGATGCAGGCGCCGGCCCGGATGGTGCCGATGAAGATCTCGACGTATGCGGCCGAATTGCGGGCCAGCATGCTGACTTTGTCGCCGGGCCCGATGCCCATGGCGTTGAGTGCATTGGCCACCTGGTTGACGCGGGCCTCGAAGTCGCGCCAGCCAAGTCGCAGATCATCGCAAACCAGCGCCAGGTCGTCGGGCCGTTCCGCGGCATGACGAGCAATCATGGCAGAGACGCTTTGCCCGGGCTCGACATCCGGCGTCGGGGCGGCAAATAATCTCATGAAAACCTCATCCTCCAGAAGCAAGCGCCGATCTTATCCGCTCGGCGCTCGGGATCGCCATGAAAACAGCCGACTGGTACTTCGATTTCATCTCCGGNTTCGCCTANNTGCANTTCGCCACACTGGANCGNCTGNCGGGGCNGGANATCCGNTTCCGNCCNGTNCTGTTCGCCGGGCTNNTGAACCANCACGGNCANTTNGGNCCGGCCGAGATNCCGGCCAAACGCACNTTCACNTACCGNCAGTGGGTGTGGCTGGCCGAGCGCCACGNCATTCCCTTCCGCATGCCGCCGGCCCANCCCTTCAACCCGCTNCCGNCCTTGCGCCTGGCGNTGGCGCTCGACTGCCGGCGNGACGCNNTCGCNGNGATNTTCGACTANCTCTGGGCCCNNGGNGGNGANNTNNGCGATAGCGCCGCCTGGGCCGGCCTCTGCCGGGATCTCGGCTGCGACCCGGAAATTGCCGACGCCCCGGCGGTCAAGGCGACGTTGCGCCAAAACACCGAGGAGGCTGTAGCCGCCGGCATCTTCGGCGTGCCGACCCTGGCCATCGACGACGGCCTCTTCTGGGGCTTCGATGCTATCGACATGGCGGCGGATTTCCTGGCCGATCCAGGGCTATTCGAGCGCCGCGGCTTCAGCGGCCTGGAAAATCTAGCCGTCGGCCAGGCACGCAAGTAGGTCTGGCAGCTCACGCATGTCGGCGAATACCTGCGCCCCGGCGGCGGCCAACTCGTTCCCGCCGTAGCCCAGCACCGCCATGCCGGCGGCTTGGGCGGCGGCGATGCCGGGCAGGCTGTCCTCGATCACCAGGCAGCGTGATGGCGCCACGCCCATTTCGCGGGCGGCAAAAAGAAAGACGTCGGGCGCCGGCTTGCCGTGCGGCACCCAGGTGGCGCTGAAAAGGCGGCCGGCGAAGGCTTCGTAGAGACCGCAGAGGCCAAGCGTCAGGGTCATTTTGGCAATTTCGCCGGAAGAGGCGACACAGGCCTTCAGGCCATTTTTATGGATCGCTGCCACCGCTTCGGGGGCGCCCGGCACCGCCTGCAAATCGCGGCGGAAGGCGGCAAAGGTGACGTCTTGCAGCGCCGCCAGAAAGTCCTCGCCGAGCCTCAGGCCATGGTCCGCCGCCAGCCAGTCGAGCACTGAGGACAGCGAAAGGCCGGTGGTGACACGCGTAACCTCGGCCTCGGATATCTCCAGGCCTTCGGCGATCAGAGCCGCGGTCAGGGTGCGGTTGGCGATGGGCTCGCTGTCGACCAGCACGCCGTCGCAGTCGAAGATCACCAGCTCGATTTTGCTACCGTGGGCATCAGGCATATCGGGCGCTACACTCGGGGGCTGCCGGGCCGAGGTCAAGGGGATGCGGAGAAGAACCATACGCCTGATTGCCTTCATCACCGCCGCATTGCTCTGGTCGGACCTCGCCACGGCCGGCCCGCTGGAAGACATCGAATCGGGCATCAAGGCCAGCCGCCAGGGCCGACACGTCGAGGCCATCCGCCTGCTCGGCCGGGCCATCGCCAGCAAGCGGCTGGCCCGTGCCAACTTGGCCGTCGCCCATGCCAATCGCTGCCTGGCACTGACGCTGACGGGCCGCCCGGGCCGCGCCGTGCCCGACTGCACCCAGGCCATCCTGCTCCAGCCCCGCTTGGTGGAAGCCCACATCAACCGCGGTATGGCCTGGCGCCGGCTGGGCCGGTACGAGAGAGCTATCAGCGACTATGGCAAGGCGCTTGAACTGCGCCCAGGATTTACCCCGGCCCAGGTCAACCGGGCATATGTTTTCTACCGCAACGACCAACTGGCGGCCGCGGCGGCGGATTACGATGCCATCGTCAAGGGCCACCCGAGCCTCGGCCAAGCCCATGGCGGCCGTGGCCTGGTGGCCTTCGCGGCCGGCCGTTTCGCTGCTGCGGCAGAGGATTTTTCCCAGGCGGCCAAGTTTTCGCCGGCCGAGCCGCTGTGGCCGCTGTGGCAGCATCTGGCAGCGCGGCGCCAGGGCGGCACCAGTGATCTCAGGGCCGCGGCCCGGCGCCTCGCCCCCGACCGCTGGCCGGGGCCGCTATATGCGCTTTATCTGGGCAACGTCTCAGCTCCGACGGTGTTGGCCCGGGCTGGCGCCGACGATGTTACCGCGCGTCCGGAGCGGCGTTGCCAAGCGCTCTTTTTCGTTGCCCAGTACCTGTTGCTGGGCGACCACCCCAAGGCCGCCACGGCGTTGCTCGAACGTCTATTGGAGATCCGCGCCAGCGACGTCTGCGACCACGCCGCCGCACGCTATGAGCTTGCCCGATTGCGGCCCAGCGAACCCAAACCAGCCCCTCGCCCGACTTTCGAGACCCCGGTCGACCGATAAGATTTTGGGGACACACACCTTAATGCCTATTTCTTAGGCATTAAGGTGTGTGTCCCCAAAATCTCCTGTTGCCTTATCGAACGAATTGGCCGCCGTGCGGCCGGCCTACATGAAGAGTTTTTCGCCCTTTTGGCCGGCGTAGAGGTCGGCCACCCAGTCGCCGTAGCCGTTGTAGATGACAGTGGGGATGCGTTTGTTAGCGCCCAGCACGCGTTCGTTGGCCTGGCTCCAGCGGGGATGGTCGACCTCGGGGTTGACGTTGGCCCAGAAACCGTACTCGCGGGGTTGGATTTTTTCCCAAAAGGTCTTGGGCCGATTGTCGGTGAAGCTGAAGCGGGTGATCGACTTGACCGACTTGAAGCCGTACTTCCAAGGTACGGCCAAGCGCAGCGGCGCTCCGAACTGCTTGGCGGCCGGCTTGCCGTAGGCGCCTGTAACCAGGAAAGCCAGATCGTGGGCGGCCTCGGCCATGGTTAGGGCCTCGGTATAGGGCCAGGGATACCAGAACTGTTTCTGGCCCGGCGCCACGCTTGCGTCCTTGAAAGTCTGCATGACCAGGTATTTGGCGCTGCCCAGCGGTCGCGCAAGATCGACCAATGCGCGCACCGGAAAGCCCGTCCAAGGCACCACCATCGACCAGGCCTCGACGCAGCGGTGGCGGTAGACGCGTTCCTCCAGCGCCACACGGGCCAACAACTCGTCGATGGCGATGGTAAAGGGCTTCTCCACCAGGCCGTCGATGCGTATCTGCCAGGGCCGGATTTTCAGTTGCTGAGCCGCCCGGGCGATTTCCTTGTGCGAGCCGAATTCGTAGAAATTGTTGTATTGCGCAGCAAACTTCTCGGCCGTTACGTCCCGTCCGGCGGGGTATTTGGAACTGCCGGCTGCGGGATAAAAATGGGCCGAAGGATCGCCTGCGGCCCGCGCCGCAGATACCAGTGGTGATGCTGCGGCCAGGATGGACCCCGCCGCCAGTCCCTGCATCAGGCGACGGCGATCGAGAAAGTGGTTCTCGTTGCTGGTTGCCGCCTCGGGCAGCTCCCAGCCCTTTTTTCTTTTGATCAGCATGTCATCCCCGTGATCGCCACTTGCGCCTACGCATCTAATGTTGCGCGGTGGCCGGCGCAGTCAAGGCGGGGCGCATCACGGCGCTGCCGATCAGGGTGAAGGCCAAGCAGCCGGCGATGATGGCGTTCAGGCTGACACCGGCATCGATCAACAGACCCAGCGAAAAAGGCGCCAGCGCCGAGGCTCCCACCATCATGGCCCAGACCAGCGAGCGGATGGCGCCCAAGTTGCGGACACCATAGAGCTCGGCCCACAGCGCGCCCATGACGGTTACGTAGGCTCCCGAGGTGGCCCCAGCGGCAAACATGAAAGGGTGCACCACGGCCGCATGGTCGAAGGCCAGCAGCAGCACCAGCGAGAGCGACATGGGCAACAAAGAATACCCTGCCAGGCGTCGCGCCCCGAAGCGGTCGATCAGGCTGCCGCAGATCAGCGACGTCAGCACCGAGGAGGCGGAAAGGGCAAGAAACCCGCTGGCGAACCAGGCCAGCGACCAGCCCTTGACGGTGACCAGGTGAACCTGATGGAAAAACAGTCCCGTATAGACATAGGCCGGCGCCATCAACGCCGGCACCAGGAGCCAGAAGCGGCGATCGCCAAGGGCCTCGCGGCGCGACCATTGGCGCCGTGTGTCGGCGTCGGGGGCGTCGCTGCGGGCCAGCAGGCGGCGCTGTCTGAAGCCATGCCCGCGGAGCAGCCAGAGCGCCACCGGCAGGGCCAGGAAAAGCAGGCCCAAAGCCATCGCCAGCCAAAGCTGTCGCCAGCCCAACAGTGCCGCCAGGGCGACCAGGCCGACGGGATAGGTCGCCTGAGCCAGCTGGAAGCCAAGCGCTGACACGGTCATGGCCTTGCCCCGGCCGGCTTCGAAGTAGCGCGCCATGCTGGTGGTGGCGATCAGCGAGATCAGGCCCTGGCCGCAAAAGCGCAGGCCGAAAATGGCTGCTCCCAGCACCACCACGGCCGACGCCGGGGCCAGAGCCAGGCCCAGACAGGCGGCGGCGAAGCCAACGAAGGAGAGCGCCGTGATCAGCCTCAGATCGAGCCCGTCGATAAGCCGTCCAGCCCACACCAACAACACGCCGCTGCCTAGCGTTGCCAGCGAATAGAGCGTGCCGAAAGCACCATGGCCGAGCCCGAATTCGGCTCGGATCTCACCCCCGAAATTCGGCTCGGATCTCACCCCCGAAAACCGCGATGACGTAGGTCTGCCCAGAGGCCGAGGCGAAGGCCAGGAAGAAGCCGAAGCCGAGAAAGCGGCGGTTGGAAAGAACGAACGTGAGATAGCCGGCCATGGTTCAAGACGCGCTGCCGAGTGGGTACTACCTCAATCGGCCGAAAAGGCGACACTAACCTCGCCCAGTTCGCCGAAATCGGCGCTGGCGCTGTCGCCGGGCTCTGCCGTGAAGAATCCGCTGCAGACGCCGGTGCTGACGATCTCGCCGGCCGCCAGGGAAAGTCCGACACTGGCCAGGTCGTTGGCCAACCAGGCCAACGAGTTGAGGGGATGGCCCATGACGTTGGCGCCCGTACCCTCTACCACCTGGTCGCCGTTGAGAAAGCCGCGCACCGTGTGGCTGCCAAGATCCAGGCCCTGCCAGTCGCTCACAGCCCGGCCCAGCACCAGCCCTCCGAAGCAACCATTGTCGGCAATCAGCGACGGCGCGCCGACGCTGAGCCAATCCTGGTAGGCCGAATCGACGATCTCGATGACCGGGATCAGCTCTCCGACTGCCGCTGCAACCCCTGCGCTGTCATAGGGCGCATCGCGGGCCGGCAGGTCGCGGGCCAGACGGAAGGCGAACTCGGGCTCGATGACGCGCATGCAGAAGTCGTTGCCGGCCAGCCTGGCCGGGCTCTCGTGCACCGCTTGGGCCAGGACCTGGCCGCGGAAGGGCTCGTCCACGCCGAGTTGCTTTCGCGCCACCGGATTGGTGCAGCCCACCTTCCAGCCTGACGTGCCGCCGCCCCACGACTGCACCACCCGGTGCTGGATGGCATAGGCATCGAGCAGGCTGTCGAGCTCGATATGGTCGTCGAGGTTCGGCAGCCGGCGCAGGCGCCGGCGCGCCGCCGCCAGGGCCGCCGCGGCCTTGGCGATGCCCGGGTCTAGACCTGGATCCATCTACTCCTCTTTGGCGTAGGCGGCGATGACCTTGTCGGCCAACGGCCCGCTGAGCTCCTGCAGGTGGTCGTATTTCCAGCCGTAACTGCCGACACCCGAAGATATCGAGCGCAACTCGATGATCAGGTCGTGGATTTCCGATTGCGGCAATTGCGCCTGCACCACGTCCCAGCCCAACCAGCCGTCGCGGGCATCGAACCCCATGATCTGGCCGCGGCGGCTCGAGACCAGGGCATTGGCCTTGGGCGTGGCTTCGTTGGGCACGAAGATGTCGACTTGCAGGATGGGCTCCAGCAGCACCGGATCGCACTTCGGCAGGCCCTCCGACATGGCCATGCGGCCGGCCGTCTTGAAGGCCAGTTCCGATGAGTCGACGGCGTGGAACTGGCCATCGTAGAGCCTGACCGATAGGTCAACCACGGGAAAACCCAGCGGCCCCTTGCTCAGGTATTCGACGATGCCGGCCTCGACGGCGGGGATGAACTGGCGCGGGATGGAGCCGCCGACGATCTTGTCCTCGAACTGGAAGCCGGTGCCGCGGGGCAGCGGCTTGATCTCGACGTGGACGTCGCCGAACTGCCCGTGGCCGCCGGTCTGGCGCTTGAAGCGGGCGTGCTGTTCGACCGATTTGCGGATGGCTTCCTTGTAGGGCACCTTGGGGCGGGTGCCTTCGACCTTGAGGCCGTACTTGTTCTCCAGGCGCTGCACCGCAACGCGCAGGTGCATCTCGCCCTGGCCCGCCAGGATCCACTCGTTGGTATCGTGTTCGTGCTCGAAGGTGAGCGAGGGATCCTCCTCCAGCAGCTTGTTCATGGCGCCGGATAGCTTGACCTCGTCGTTACGGTCGGCGGCCTTGAGTTTCATCGAATAGACCGGCTGCGGCACTTCGGCCCGGGCCAGATCGCCGCCCTCCTTGCCCTCGATCAGGGTGTCGTTGGTGGCCACGCTTTCCATGCGGCCCAGCGCCACGATATCGCCGGCCCGGGCTTCGCTGGTCTTCTCGGTCGACAAGCCGCTGAGGTGAAAAATACCCGAGACGCGCTCGCCGTTCATCGTCATGCCGTCCTTGAGGGCGCCGGACCAGATCCGGGCCACCGAGAGCTTGCCGCCGTGTGCCGTGTGGTAGGTCTTGAGCACCTGGGCC
>NZDS01000109.1 GCA_002690215.1 Rhodospirillaceae bacterium
AGCCCAACCAGCCGTCGCGGGCATCGAACCCCATGATCTGGCCGCGGCGGCTCGAGACCAGGGCGTTGGCCTTGGGCGTTGCTTCGTTGGGCACGAAGATGTCGACCTGCAGGATGGGCTCCAGCAGCACCGGATCGCACTTCGGCAGGCCTTCCGACATGGCCATGCGGCCGGCCGTCTTGAAGGCCAATTCCGAGCTGTCGACGGCGTGGTACTGCCCATCGTAAAGCCTCACGGCAACGTCGACCACGGGGAAGCCCAACGGCCCCTTGCCCAAGTATTCGACGATGCCGGCCTCGACAGCGGGAATGAACTGGCGCGGGATGGAGCCGCCGACGATCTTGTCCTCGAACTGGAAACCGGTGCCGCGGGGCAGCGGCTTGATCTCGACGTGGACGTCGCCGAATTGTCCGTGGCCGCCGGTCTGGCGCTTGAAGCGGGCGTGTTGCTCGATCGATTTGCGGATGGCTTCCTTGTACGGCACCTTGGGGCGGGTGCCTTCGACCTTGAGGCCGAATTTGTTCTCCAGGCGCTGCACGGCGACGCGCAGGTGCATCTCGCCCTGGCCCGCCAAAATCCACTCGTTGGTATCGTCTTCGTGCTCGAAGGTGAGCGACGGGTCCTCCTCCAGCAGCTTGTTCATGGCGCCGGAAAGCTTGACCTCGTCGTTGCGGTCGGCAGCCTTCAGTTTCATCGAATAGACCGGCTGCGGTATCTCGGCTCGGGCCAGGTTGCCGCCCTCCTTGCCCTCGACCAGGGTGTCGTTGGTGGCGACGCTTTCCATGCGGCCCAAGGCCACGATCTCGCCGGCCTGCGCCTCCGAGGTCTTTTCGGTCGTTAGACCGCTGAGGTGAAAAATACCCGAGACGCGCTCGCCGTTCAGCGTCATGCCGTCCTTGAGGGCGCCGGACCAGATCCGGGCCACCGAGAGCTTGCCGCCGTGTGCCGTGTGGTAGGTCTTGAGCACCTGGGCCATGGTGTCGCTGCCGCTAACGCCGAGGCGCTCGGCCGTGACGGCGGCCGCCGGGGTTTCGTGGCGCAACGCCTTCAATAGCCGGCGTACGCCGTGTTCGTGCTCGGCGGCACCGATCAGCACCGGCACGATGTCGCCGGACCGGGTGCATTCGGTGAGATGGCCATAGATGTCGGACATCGGCGGCATCTCGTCTTCCAGCAGCTTCTCCATCAGCTCGTCATTGAAGTCAGAAAGCTTCTCGAGCATGGCGAAGCGGGCATCGGCCAACTCCTCGGCCATCTCGGCCGGCGGATCGGCGGCTGACGAGGCAGCGCCTTCCTCCCAGTGGTAGGTCTTTTCGCTGGCCAGGTCGACGTAGCCCGTGACTTCTTCGTCCTGGCGAATGGGAACGTGACGCAACACCACGGGCTTCGAGGAGATATCGCCCAGCGCCGCCACCAGATCGGCCACCGGCGTCGCCGCCCGGTCCATCTTGTTGACGAAGATGAAGCGCGGCAGTTCGAGGTCGTCGAGCTGCTTGAAAATCGGTGCCAGGGCCAGCGCCTTGTCGGTCTCGGGCTCGCAGACCACGACGGCGCAGTCGGCGCCCTTGAGGGCGAAGGCCATCTCCTGGCTGAACTCGATCGAGCCGGGGCAATCGAGAAAGGTGAATTGGTCGTCCATGAAGGTGGTGGTAGCGACGTTGACCTCGACGCTCATGCCGCGGTCACGCGCCTCGGTCGAAGAATCGCCGACCGTGTTGCCGTCGCGCATGTTGCCCTTGCGGTGGACGCCGCCGGAGACGAATAGGAGATTCTCCATAAGAGTCGTCTTGCCGGATAGGTATGGCCCCACAATTGCCACGTTGTGGGGCCCGGTTTCTCTGCCTGCGTTCATGATCAATGCCTCGGAAGTGCCGAACCCTTCGGGCCCCTCCCACCGGGGCCGCGCGGCGGCGTTAACTGTGTTGTGCTATGAGCGCTATGTTTTCAAGCGCCGCGCCGTCTTGCAAGCGGATTCACGCACGCAAGGAAGATGGTGGGCCGTCTTTGTAAGGCTTCAGGGCCGCGTAAATGGTGCGATGCACCGGCACTGCGACGCCGTGGGCGGCGGCCAGGCGCACCACGGTGCCGCTCAGGCCGTCGATTTCGATACGCCGGCCGGCGTCGAAATCCTGCAGCATCGAGGGTTTTACCTTGGCCGGGAACTTGTCCAGCAGGACCATCTGCTGATCGAGGAAATCGTCGGGGAAAGCGGCGCCCTCGGCCTCTCCCACTGCCACGACTTCGGTCATTGCGGCGGCCACCGTGGCGCGCAGATCGGCATCGCCGAGGATTTCGCCAGAGGGCCGGCGGGCCAGGGTCGAGACGCCGGCATGCGAGGCCAGCATGACGAATTTTTGCCACAGCACGTCGCCGATGCTGGGTGAGAGCGTAGCGTCGATGCCGGCCGTCTCGACGGCTTTCAGTAGGCTTTCGGCGCGGGGGCTCCGGTTGCCGTCGACCTCGCCGAAAACCAGGCGGGCGAAGCCACCGGCGTGGCGAACGACGCCCGGGCGTTCGATGGCGGCGGGAATGAAGGCGGCGCCCGGCATGACGCGGTCGGCGCCGATGACCGCACCGATGCGAGCGCCTGATTCGATGCCGTTCTGGAAGGGCACGACCACGGTATCAGGGCCCATGAGCGGTGCCAGCTGTGCCGCCGCGGCCTCGGTGTCCCAGAGCTTGACCATGAAGAAGACGATGTCGACGGGGCCGATCTCGGCCGTATCGTCGCTGGCCCTGACGGGCGCAATGGAGGCGTCGCCAAGCGGGCTAAGGATTTGCAGCCCATCGGCTTGCAGAGCCGCCAGTTGGGCACCGCGGGCGATGAAACCAACGTCGTAACCCGCCGCAGCCAAGCGGCCGCCGAAATAGCCGCCGATGGCGCCAGCTCCCATCACGGCGAAAGTTGGGCGTCCGGCCATGATTGTTACGCCCTCAGACCAGCGCCGCGCAGGCCCTTTGGATGCGTTTGCAGGCTTCCTCCAGCGCCTCCGTCGAGGTGGCGTAGGAGATGCGGAAATAGGGCTCGAGGCCGAAGGCTGCGCCTTGCACCGCTGCCACGCCCTCGCTTTCCAGAAGATACGTGACGAAATCGCTGTCGTTGGCGATAACGCTGCCCTCGGGGGTCTTTTTGCCGATCAGCTCGGCGCAGGAGGGATAGACATAAAAGGCCCCCTCGGGGCTTAGGCAACTCAAGCCCGTGGCCTGGTTGAGCATGCCGACCACCAGGTCGCGGCGCTCGGCAAAGGTCGCCACCCAGTCCGTGAGAAAGTCCTGCGTCCCGTTGAGCGCTTCGACGGCCGCGGCCTGGCTGATCGAGCTGGTGTGCGTGGTGCTCTGCGACTGGATCTTGGCCATCGCCTTGATGACCTCGACCGGGCCGCCGGCATAGCCGACGCGCCAGCCGGTCATGGCGTAGGCTTTCGATACGCCGTTGAGCGTGAGGGTGCGATCCTGGAGCTCGGGCACGACCTGGGCGATGGTGGCGAATTCGAAGCCGTCGTAAACCAGGTGTTCGTAGATGTCGTCGCTCATCACCCAGACCTGGGGATGGTCGAGAAGCACGCGGCCGAGCGCCGCGAGCTCATCGCGGCTATAGGCGGCACCGCTGGGGTTCGACGGCGAGTTCAGGATCAGCCACTTGCTCTTCGGCGTAATCGCCGCCGCCAGGCTATCCGGCGTCACCTTGAAGCCGCTATCCAGACCGCTGTCGACCACCACCGGCTGGCCGCCGGCCAGCAGTACGATATCGGGGTAGGAGACCCAGTAGGGCGCCGGGATGACGACCTCGTCGCCGGGATCGACGGTAGCCATGATGGCATTGTAGAGGACCTGCTTTCCACCGCAGCCGACGCTGATCTGGTCAAGGCCGTAGTCGAGGCCGTTCTCGCGCTTGAACTTGTCGGCAATGGCCTGGCGCAACGCCGGTGTGCCGTTGACCGGGGTATAGTGGGTCTCGCCGCTCCGGATGGCCTCGATGGCAGCCTCCTTGACGTGGTCCGGGGTATCGAAGTCGGGCTCGCCGGCGCCCAGGCTGATGACGTCGCGGCCTTGGGCGCGCAACTCCTGGGCCTTGGCCGTGACGGCCAGGGTCGGCGACGGCTTGATGCGGTCAAGCGCGGCGGCGGTGATGGACATGTGAGCCCCCCGTTGTGGCTGCTGTGGACGCGGGGCGCAAACCTAGCCTGCTTTTCTCTCCAGGTCACGGCCCGGAGAGAAAAGCAGGCTGGGCCGCTGTCGGCGGGGGTGCAACCGGGGAACGACTGGTCTCGGTTATGCCGCTTGTCACTGGAAAAAATCGTTAAAAACTGTATGGTTAGGTGCCGTTGCTGGGTATCAGTGCGGCCTGACAAGTGGAGAGAACGAGGCCATGAGGCTTTCGCACATCTTTCTGCGTCGCTTTTGCGGTGTGGCTCTAGTGGCGACATTGGGGGCGGCCATTACCGGCTGCGCCGGACAATTGCCGCTGGAGAGGTTGCCCGAGCATGTTGTTGCCACCGAACATCAGGCCGTCGACCGGAGTCGCGCCCGGCCGGCCCGCATCGTCATGACCGAGTACGTCTTCGCTGCCGGCGAGCCCAACTTCAAAAAGGGTGTGCCTTACCGCCTCGAGCTCCGCAATACCGGCGAAGTGACACACCTTTTCGATGCCCGGGCCTTTTTTCGCTCGATCGCCGTGCGCGACGTGCAGATCGTCGAGACAGCCAAGATCGGTGGCCTTGACGATCCCAACCGGGCCTGGAAGCCATCCGGCGAAAAACTGGCGGATGTCGAGCCCGAGGATGAAGACGAGGAGGCCGAAGAAGACGCCGAAGCGAAGCCTGATGAGGATGGTGAAAAGGCCGAAGGCGAGGGGAAGGTAAAGGGCGCCAAGGACGACGACGCCTTGGTGCTGGAGATTGACGACGACGATGAAGAAGAGGCCGACAAGAGTGCCAAAGACGACGATGACTTCGCGCTGAAAATCGAAGACGACGATGAAGATACGATCACGGTCGACGAAGAGGACAAGGCGGGCGAATCCAACGGCGATGGCGACGCCGAAGACGACAACGCTTTGGCGCTGAAGATCGACGATGACGAAGACGAAGTCGATGAGGGCGCCAAGGACGACGACGCCCTGGCCCTGAAGATAGACGACGATGAGGACGAGTCCGAAGAAGGCGCCAAGGACGACGACGCNCTGGCNCTGAAGATCGANGACGATGAGGACGAGNCCGAAGAAGGCGCCAAGGAGGACGACGACNCCCTGGCCCTGAAGATNGANGACGANGANGACGAGTCCGAAGAAGGCGCCAAGGACGACGACGCTCTGGCTCTGAAGATCGATGACGATGANGACGAGTCCGAAGAAGGCGCCAAGGACGACGACGCTCTGGCTCTGAAGATCGATGACGATGAGGACGAGCCCGAAGAAGGCGCCAAGGAGGACGACGACACCCTGGCCCTGAAGATCGATGACGACGAAGACGAGTCCGAAGAAGGCGCCAAGGACGACGAAGCAGAATCGGAGGCACGCCGAGCGGGCGACGCCAAAATGGCGGAATCGGGCCCGGTTCTCAGGTTGCCCAGCGAAGGCGAGTTCGACGAAGACGACGACCTGACTTTCGAGCGCACCTCGAGCGAGAGCAGCCAACTGCGCCCTGTGGCCAAGGAGGAGGGCGAATCAGAACTGGCCGCCAAGGACGAGGACGAAGGCGAGGACGATGAGGACGACGCGGCAGAAGCGGACGATGACGACGAGGACGCCGAGGACGATGAGGACGCCGCCAAACCGCCGCCCGAGCCCTGGAAGGCCATTACCGTCGAATATGTGGTGGTGCCGCCCGGCCACTCGGCCTTCGTTTCCTTCGTACCGGTGCGTGAGGGCACCTATTGGCTGAGTTCGGGCAACCCGATCTACCTCTCGCAGGGCATGTTCGAACGCCTGGTCATCGAATAGCGCGACCACAGACTCGACCGGCCCCAATCCACCTGATCCCTATACCAGCGCCCTCGCTCGCCCTATATAGGAACCATGAGCGCGAGCGAAGTCAGCGAAACCGTACTGGCGCCCCGGCGCCCCGAGCGACTGGAGGGCGGCAAGCCGCTCGAGCTGGTCTCGGACTACACGCCGGCTGGTGACCAGCCACAGGCCATCGAGTCCCTGATCGACGGGCTCGAGGCGGGCGAGCGCGACCAGGTGCTGCTTGGCGTCACGGGCTCGGGCAAGACCTTCACCATGGCCAACGTCATCGCCCGGGTTGGCCGGCCGGCCCTGGTGCTGGCGCCCAACAAGACCCTGGCGGCCCAGCTCTATGGTGAGATGAAGGCGTTCTTTCCGCAGAACGCGGTGGAGTACTTCGTCTCCTACTACGACTACTACCAGCCCGAGGCCTACGTCCCGCGTACCGACACTTACATCGAGAAGGACGCCTCGATAAACGAGCAGATCGACCGCATGCGCCACGCTGCCACGCGGTCCTTATTGGAGCGCGACGACGTCATCATCGTGGCCAGCGTCTCCTGCATCTACGGCATCGGCGACGTCGAGACCTACCAGCAAATGACCATTCCCCTGAAGGTCGGCGAGCGCATCGAGCGTAGCGCCTTGCTGCGCGGCCTGGTCGAGATCCACTACCGGCGCAACGACGCCAGTTTCGTGCGCGGCACCTTCCGCGTGCGCGGCGATTCGGTGGAGATCTTTCCGGCTCATTTGGAGGACCGGGCCTGGCAGCTCAGCCTGTTCGGCGACGAAATCGAACAGATCACCGAGTTCGACCCTCTGACCGGCGAAAAGACCGACCGGCTGGATTTCGTCAAGGTCTACGCCAACTCGCACTACGTCACGCCCAAGCCGACGCTGCAACAAGCCGCCAAGGGCATCAAGGCGGAGCTCGCCGAGCGCCTGGAGGAGTTCAACAGCCAGGGCAAGCTCTTGGAGGCCGAGCGGCTGGAGCAGCGCACCACCTTCGATCTGGAGATGATGATAACCACCGGCAGCTGCGCCGGCATCGAGAACTATTCGCGCTTTCTCACCGGCCGCCGGCCGGGAGAGCCGCCGCCGACGCTGATGGAATACCTGCCGCGATCGGCCCTGATCGTGGTCGATGAGAGCCACGTCACGGTGCCCCAGCTCGGCGGCATGTTCCGCGGCGATTTCAAGCGCAAGACGACGCTCTCGGAATTCGGCTTCCGGCTGCCCTCCTGCGTCGACAACCGGCCGCTCAAGTTCGAGGAATGGGAAACCATGCGGCCCCAGACCGTGTTCGTCTCGGCCACACCTGGGCCTTGGGAGATGGAGCGCACCAGTGGCGTCTTCATCGACCAGGTGATCCGGCCCACCGGTCTGATGGATCCGGTCTGCATCGTGCGCCCGGTGGAAAGCCAGGTCGATGACCTGCTGGCCGAATGCCGCGAGGCGGCCGAACGCGGCGAACGCGTGCTGGTGACGACCCTGACCAAACGCATGGCCGAGGATCTCACCGAATACCTGCACGAAGCGGGCATCCGCGTGCGCTACCTGCATTCCGATATCGACACCCTGGAGCGCATCGAGATCATCCGGGATCTCCGGCTGGGCGCCTTCGACGTGCTAATCGGCATCAACCTGTTGCGCGAGGGCCTGGACATCCCGGAATGCGCCCTGGTGGCCATCCTCGATGCCGACAAGGAAGGGTTCTTACGTTCGCGCACCTCGCTGATCCAAACCATTGGCCGGGCGGCGCGCAATCTGGGCGGCCGGGTCGTGCTCTATGCCGACAAAATGACCGGCAGCCTGACCGGCGCGCTGGAGGAAACCGATCGCCGGCGCGAACGCCAGCAGGCCTTCAACATGGCCAATGGCATCACCCCGGAATCGGTGCAGAAATCTATCTCCGACGTGCTCGAAAGCGTCAGCGAGGCCGACTACGTCACCGTCGATACCGGCGACGACGAGACCCGCCACCTGATCGGCCACAACCTGGAAGCCTATCTGAGCGAGCTCGACGAGCGCATGCTGGCGGCTGCCGCCGAGCTCGAGTTCGAAGAGGCGGCGCGGCTGCGTGACGAGATCAAGCGCCTGCGCGAAAGCGAGCTCGGCCTGGGTTCGCGAAACCGCCTGAAGAAGGACCGGCCGCGCTCCACCGGCGGCCGTGCCGGCACCCGCAGCCGGCGCAGCAAGACCCACAACATCCGGCGCCTGTGAGGCACCCGGCCTTCGACGCCATGACCGACCTTCCCTTCATCGTCCAGAACCTAGATCACGTGGTCGTGGCGGTGCGCGACATGAAGGCGGCGCTACGTTTCTATCGTGACGTTCTGGGCCTGCGCGTCGAACGCCGGATCAAATCTATTGGGCTCGTGCAATTGCGCGCGGGCGCCCACCTGCTAGACCTGATCCCGGCTGCCGAGGGGGCGCCAACCGGCCGCAACATGGACCATTTCGCGCTGCGCATAGAGCCCTTCCGGCCAAAGGATCTGCGCGCCCACTTGCGGGCCCATGGCATCAAGCCCAGCAAGGTCGAACGCCGCTACGGCGCCCAGGGCGACGGCCCCTCGATGTATATCCAGGATCCTGACGGCAACACGGTAGAGCTCAAAGGTCCGCCGACGCCCCGCTAGCCCTGCGACTGGCCGTGTCCCAGCCGCTTGGCTATGCTGGCGGCCCGCACTGCAACATCTGAGGAAAACATGCCTGGTCCGCTCGCTCATATCCGTGTCCTCGACCTCTCGCGCATCCTGGCCGGCCCCTGGGCGACGCAGATTCTGGCCGATCTGGGGGCCGAGGTGATCAAGGTCGAGCGGCCCGGTCGCGGCGACGATACCCGCACCTGGGGGCCGCCTTTCCTGAAAGACCGAGACGGCGTTGATACCACCGATTCCGCTTATTACCTGGCGATCAACCGCAGCAAGAAATCGCTGACCCTGGACTTGGCATCGCCCGAAGGCCAAGACCTTGTGCGCCAGTTGGCGGCCAAGTCCGACGTGCTGGTGGAGAACTACAAGGCCGGCGGGCTGGTCAAGTACGGCCTCGGCTACGACGATCTGGCGGCGCTCAATCCGAGCCTGGTCTACTGCTCGATCACCGGCTTCGGCCAGGATGGGCCCTACGCCAAGCGGGCCGGCTACGACTTTCTCATTCAGGCCATGGGCGGCATGATGAGCATCACCGGCCCGGCCGACGGCGAGCCCGGGGCGGGGCCGCTGCGGGTCGGCGTGGCGGTCACCGACATCATCACCGGCATGTATTCGGCCACCGCCATCCTGGCGGCGCTCAATCACCGCGAACGCACGGGCGAGGGCCAGTATATCGACATGGCGCTCTTGGATTCGGCCACGGCGCTGCTGGCCAACCAGGGCATGAACTATCTCATCTCGGGGCATTCGCCGGGGCGCAGCGGCAATAGCCATCCCAACGTCGCCCCCTACCAGCCTTTCGAGACCTCCGATGGCTGGATCATCGTGGCCGTCGGCAATGACGAGCAGTTCGCCCGTTATTGCCAGCTCCTCGACCTCCCCGAGATGGCCGAGGACGAGCGTTTCAAACGCAACCAGGGCCGCATCGAGAACCGGGCCGAGCTGATCCCGCCGCTGGAGGCCGCCATGCGGGGGCGCTCCAGCGCCGAGTGGCTGGCGGCGCTGGAGGCCGACGGCATTCCCGGAGGTCCGATCAACGAACTCAACCAGGTTTTCGCCGATCCCCAGGTGCAGCACCGCGGCATGAACATCGAACTGCCCCACGCCCTGGCCGGCCAGGTGCCGCTGATCGCCAGTCCCATGAATCTCAGCCGCACACCCGTTGGCTATACGCACGCCCCGCCGACGCTGGGTGAACACAGCGAGGCGGTGCTGTCGGACGTGCTCGGCCTGGACGCAGAAGAGATCGCCAGCCTGCGCAACCGCGAGGTGATCTGATATCTGAATTCTGAACTCTGGCATCTGGCACGGAGCCCAACCATGCGTATGAAAGACAAAATCGCGCTGATCACCGGGGCTGGCGGCCCCATGGGTCGGGCCATCGCGCGGCGCCTGGCCGAGGAAGGCGCCTCGCTGGTGCTGACCGACATTTCGGCCAACCGCCTGGACGAGGCCGTGACGCTGACCCACGAAGTGCTGGCCGAGGGTGCCGACATCGCGGCGCGGCGCAGCAATGCCACGGTGGCGGCCGAGATTCTGCCGGTGGCCGACCTGGCGCTGGAACGCTTCGGCCGCGTCGACGTGCTGATCAACCTGGTCGGCGGCCTGCGCGGTGACATGTACGTGCCGTTGCTGGAGATATCCGACGAGCGCTGGGGCGAGACCCTGCAGCTCAATCTGCGGGCCGGCCTGCATCTGGCGCGGGCCTTGGTGCCGGGTATGCGGGAGCGCGGTTGGGGACGCGTCGTCAACATCTCGTCGATCGCCTACGCCGGCGAGCTGGGCCAGGCCGATTACGGTGCCGCCAAGGCCGCCGTGGCCTCGCTGAGCCGCAGCATGGCCATCGAGTTCGCACCAGAGGTCAACGTCAACTGCATCGCGCCAAGCCTGATCCGCACCTCGGTGGTCGAGCGTATGGATCCTGCGGAGCTCGATGATCTGCGCGACCGCACGCTCCTCAAGCGCCTGGGCGAGGCCGGCGAGATCGCCAATGCCGTGCTCTTCTTCTCCTGCGACGAATCCTCCTTCGTCACCGGCCAACTGCTGGCTGTCTCGGGTGGTATGGCGGTTTCACTGTAGGGAGAGCGGGTGGCCCGGGCATTCTTCCCATTCTTGCTCCACATTTCACATGCTGTTATTGTGGAATGAGGGAGACGAGAAAATCGTGATGGGAGGATAAGACAAATGATTGAACGGACATCTGTCGTCGCAGCCTTGGCAGCGGCGGCACTAATGATCTCGCTTTCGCCGGCCGCGGCCGACAGCATGGATCCGCTGATGCTGGCCAACCCCTGTGCCGGCTGCCATGGCACCGACGGCAAGTCAAAGGGCGCCATGCCCACCATCAACGGCAAGTCGAAGAATTTCATCGCCAAAGCCCTGAGGGACTTCCGCGACGGCAAGAAACCATCGACGCTGATGCAGCGCATCGCCAAGGGCTACACCGACGCCCAGATCGATGCCCTGGCTTCGGTATACGGCAAATAGGGGGAACGATCATGAGCAAGCTCACACGCCGGCGCTTCACCCAGTTGGCCGCAGCCACCACCGCCACCTCGGCGTTTGGACTGGTCAACATCCTACCGGCACGGGCCGCTTCGGGACGCGTGGTCGTCGTCGGTGGCGGCTTCGGCGGCGCCACCGCGGCCAAGTACATCCGCAAGCTGGATCCCGGCATCCAGGTCACGCTGATCGAGCCCAAGACGCAGTTCGTCACCTGTCCCTACAGCAACACTGTGATCGGCGGCCTCAACGACATCAGCTTCATCACCCACAACTATGACGCCCTCAAAGGCAAGTATGGGGCCACCGTGGTGCACGACACGGCGACCGCCGTCGACGCCGCCAAGAAGACGGTAACCACAGCCGGCGGCAAGACTTTGGGCTACGACAAGCTGGTGCTGTCACCGGGCATCGACTTCAAGTGGGATGCCGTCGAGGGCTACAGCCAGGCGGCCAGCCAGAAGATCCCGCATGCCTGGAACGGCGGCCCGCAGACGGCGTTGCTGAGGAAGCAACTCGAGGCCATGCCTTCGGGCGGCACCTTCATCATCGCGCCGCCGCCCAATCCCTTCCGCTGCCCGCCCGGACCATATGAACGCGTCAGCCTGGTGGCCCACTACCTCGGCGAGCACAATGCGCGGGCCAAGATCATCATCCTCGATCCCAAGCCCAAGTTCTCCAAGCAGCCGCTCTTCATGCAGGGCTGGGACAAACTCTACAAAGGCAAGATCCAGTGGGTCAGCCAGAAGGATGGCGGCGGCGCCACCCGGGTCGATGTCGACGGCATGAAGGTGCACACCGAGTTCGACACGTTCAAGGGTGACGTCATCAACTTCATCCCGGCCCAGAAGGCAGGCAAGATCGCCTTCCTGGCCGGTGCTACCGACAAATCCGGCTGGTGCCCGATCAAGCCGCAGACGTTCGAATCGACCATCCTCAAGGACGTCTACGTCATCGGCGATGCCTCGATCGCCAGCCCGTTGCCCAAGTCCGGCTATTCGGCCAACAGCGAGGCCAAAGTGGCGGCCGCCGCCATTGTTGCCCAGCTCAGTGGCAAGCAGCCGGGCGAGCCTTCGCTGATCAACACCTGCTACAGCCTGGTGGGCCCCGACTACGGCATCTCGGTGGCCATGGTCTACGGCTTTGCCGGCGGCAAAATCACCAAGAAAAAGGGCTCGGGCGGTGTCAGCCCCAAGGACGGCAACGCTGAATTCCGCAGAAAGGAAGCCCAGTTCGCCGAGGGCTGGTACTCCAGCATCTCGTCCGACATTTGGGGCTAGCCCTGCAACATTCTCCCCTCCCCCGTCGTGGGGGAGGGGATTTTTTTGGGTGCGCCAGGCATCGTGTACGGCGCGCAGGCACCATTTGAGTTATGTCCAGAATCTTTTGTAATTGGGTTGACCATGGTTGCTGGGCATCGCTTATGGGCGAGACAATTTCGTCTTGCGGCCCTCCGGTATTGTGGCGCGACCGCCCACAGCGTTATCGCTCTCGCGGACCGTCAGGTACGCCGCCGCCACGTCCCGTGTTCGCTGGAACGCAGGCGTGACAAGGTCGGGGCCAAAACGTCGTGGTCGACCCTTACAGGACCATATTTTCAAGGCCACAGTGGTCGAAGGTATGAATGAGATAATGTGTACGAAATGTAATTTTATTCGAGTTTCAACCATCGCCTTGCGGCGTCCATAGAGCGAAATACATTGATTTCGCCCGACATAGTGTCGTGCCAAACCTGATAGGCTCGGACACCCCCGAAAAACACATCTTTGGGCGCAACAATTGCAATTCTAGTTGTCTCGCTCCGTACTCTTTGGCGGGCAAAATCCCTAACAAAGCCCATGGACAACTTGAGTTCCGTGGCGCCGGAGAAGTCATAGAGGTGGTTGTAGCTCGGGTCGAAATCAGGATCGTCGAGCAATCGATTTCTGTGATCTTGAAGGTCGTTCTGCGTTAGGATTCCACTTCCAGTGCTGAAAATGGTCCTGCGTACTTTGTCGATTCGATAGCGTGCGGGCATGAATACTACCCACTGGTTCACCGCTAGGACAAACCAGTCTACTATTCGAGATAGGTCTATGCATAGCGGCGTTCGTAGTCATGTCGGTTCGGAT
>NZDS01000110.1 GCA_002690215.1 Rhodospirillaceae bacterium
ACGATTTGGCGCTGCTCGAGCAAACGGTCGCCGATCGCGCGGCAGATCTGGCGGCGATCATCATCGAGCCCATCACCTGCAACACAGGTGTTATCGAGCCTCGTCCTGGTTATCTCGAAGGCCTGCGCAGGCTGTGCGACAAGAACGGCATAGTACTGATCTTCGACGAAGTTATCACCGGCTTCCGAGCGGCTCTCGGCGGCGCCCAGGCCCGCTACGGCGTGACCCCCGATCTCGCCGTTTTCGCCAAGGCGGCGGCGGCAGGATTCCCCATCAGCATTGTCGCCGGCCGTCGTGACATCATGGAGGGCGTGACGAGCGGTGTATTGCATGGCGGAACCTACAACGGTTTGACCTCAACCGTGGCGGCCTGCGCGGCTACGGTCGAACAACTGGCCCAGGATGGCGGAGCGCCGCTCAAGAAGATGGAGGCCCGCGGAAGGGATCTTATGGAAGGGTTGAATACGCTGGGCCGAAAGCACGGACTAGCGCTGCATGCGCAAGGCATCGGCACGGTCTTTTCCACGGTCTTCACGGGCTCGCCGCCGCTCAACGACTATCGCGACTACAAGGCCTCCGACGAAACGCTACGCCTCGAGTTCGTCGAAGAGCTTCAGAACCGTGACGTGCGTACGACCACCCGCGGCACCTGGTTCGTCTCCAGCGAACTGAGCGATGAAGACGTCCGCACGACCCTCGAGGCCGCCGACGATGCGCTGGCTGTTCTGGCCAGCCGGTAATGGCTGACACCAATCCTGTCACACCACAAACAGAGGTACGCCCATGTCCGCCTTTTATGAACTCCGGCAGTACAAGGTACATCCGGGCAAGTTGGATGAATTCGTCACGTTGATGGAGGAAGAGATAATCCCCTTCCAGGTAGCGAAGGGCATGGTCATTTGCGGCTCCTTTCGCGGCGAAGAAGACCCTAGCGTCTATGTCTGGCTGCGCCGCTTCGAAAGCGAGGAACAGCGGGAGGCGCTTTACGAGGCGGTCTACCAGTCGGACTTCTGGGTAAACGAGATGGGCCCAAGGATACCGGACTACCTCGACCGGCCCAACAACGTGGTGACGAGGATTGTTCCGACGGCGAAATCCACCGTCCGCTGAGCCTTCCGGAGCGATGCCGTAGTTTGCAGTTGCCAGAATTGAGGCACCCATGAGCGAAGACCGCAGCGCCTATCTGGTCGAGACCGATTGGCTGAACGAGCGATTGGACGATCCATTGGTGCGCATTCTCGACGTCACCGGGATGCTGACGTCCGAGTTCGAGAACATCGCGCGCGAGCGCGCCTATGACGAGGGCCATATCCCGGGCGCGGTATTTTTCGATGTCGCCAGCGCCAAGGGCGCGCTTTCGGACCCCGATGCCAAGCTACCCTGGACCTGGCCTTCGAAGGCACAGCTTGAATCGGCGATGGCCGCACACGGTGTCGGCAACGACACAAAGGCTGTGCTGTATGCGGCGGCGCCCCGCCCCGGTATCGATTTGGGTCAGATGTGGTGCACGCGCGCTTGGTGGGTGATGCATCATTTCGGCGTCGACTGCGCCATATTGAACGGTGGCTTTGAGAAATGGCTGGCCGAGGGACGGCCGGTCTCGACCGAACCGGTTGAACCCCCGCCGGCGCGCTTCATCGCCAGCAGCGATGGCCGCCACGCCATGGCGACCAAGGACGACGTGAGCGCGGCCCAGGCGGATAGCGGGGTATGCCTGGTGGACGCGCTCTCGGCAGCCTCCTACGCCGGCACCGACGAGAAGCTCTTTGGTCCACGCAAGGGTCACATCGCCGGCGCGATCAGCTTCCCGGCGCGCAATACGCTGAGCGGCAAAGACTTGACCTTCGCCGACCGCGACACCCTGACGGCACGCTTCGCCGAGCGCGGGCTTTCTGCTGACCAGCCGGTCATCACCTATTGCGGCGGCGGCATCGCCGCCACGGTCGACGCCTTCGCGCTCAAGCTGATCGGCAATGACCGGGTGCGCATCTATGACGCCAGCCTGATGGAATGGTCGGCCGACGACGCCTTGCCCATGACCGATCCCAGCACTGCGGACGACGGCTGAGAGGTCAAAATATCCCCGTGTCCCGGCCATCGATGCTGAGCACGTTCTTTCTGCGCCAATAATCTCTGACGCCGTCGGGGCCCATTTTTTCGTAATAGGGGACGAGTTCCGTCTCGCCGCGGCTTTCGACAAAATTCATGATGGGAACGCCGGTGCCGCAGGAGATTTGGGCAAGGTCGATGCTCAGGTCGAAGATCTGGCGGCTTCCCGCCAGCTCCGGGAAGTCGGCCGCGGCCTGATTCCATCCCGGATCACTGGGATGAATAACCTTGGCCTGCCCATAAACCCGAAGAATCATGGCATCACCTTCGAAGGCACAGAACATCAGTGTCATGCGATTCAGGTCTCGAAGGTGTGCAGCGGTCTCGTTTCCGCTGCCACTCAGATTGAGCCAAACAATCCTGTTGTCATCGACGATTCGAAGCGTATCCATGCCCTTGGGTGAAACGTTGACGCGGCCGTCTCGACCGGCCGTCGCGACAAAAAACAGCGGCTGACGTTCGATGAATGCCCGAAGCTTTTCGTTGAGCTTCTTCAGGGTCGCCATGGTTCAACTCCCTAGAGTGGCTTTCGGGCACCAGCCCGCTAACTCATAGTGGCTTCCGCACGAGCCAAATCAAGCCGTTGGGGCACAGGAGCGTCAGCGGACCCCGGTTTCGACTGAGTCACCAGGCCGGCGACGAGGTTGTCCAGCTCCTCGGGACCGGAGGCATCCGGCAAAGCGGCCGCCACATAACGATCGGGGCGCAGCAACACGCCCCGCACGCCCGCCTTTGCAAAGGCCTCCCCGATCACGCCGGTCAGGTCCCTGACGCACTCCGGGTTTTGAGCTTGTCCCGGCAGGAAGCGATGGTCGCGCGGCATCACCCGCACGATCGCTACGTCCATCGGCCGGCGCTCGCCCGGCGGGCTCAGGGCACTTCGACCGTCGTCGCGTTCGACCAGCGCCAAGCCTGCACCCAAGAGCTCGTCCAACAATATTTTCGATCCGTCTCGCCGCTCGACCATCGGCTGCGGAAACATTCGGCCGCGCAGGCTCGGCCCGGCTTCACCGATCAGCAGGCCGTCCTGGAAGAAAGGCTTCGGCTTGTACTTCATCTGCAGCACGTAGTCCCGNGCNGGCGGATAGAGAGCCAGAGCACGGAACGCCAGGCGTNTGNAGAATGCCATCGGNCGGGANCGNGGCATCATGATGCGCCCCATGTTCANCGCCAGTTGGATCAGCGCCCAGGCGTGGGGGCGGCGCTCTGTCTCAAAGCTGTCGAGCGCCTTTGATCCAAGCTCNCCCCGCAGGNAGNCGGCAAGTTTCCAGCCCAGGTTCTGGGCNTCCCGAACGCCGCTGTTCATGCCTTGCCCGGCAAACGGCGGCGTCAAATGGGCTGCGTCACCGGCGAGAAAAATCCTGCCGCTGCGCCAACGCTCGGCGATCCGGGCATGAAAGTGGTAGATCACCTTGCGCACGATTTGCAGATTCGGGTCTTCCTCGCTGTGGCGCGCCAAGAGCTTGCGCACGTTCGCCTCGTCCAGAAGTTCCTCCGGTTTCTCGCCCGGCAGCATCATGAATTCGTAGCGCTTGGTGCCGTCCGGCCCCGGGAGCGATAGGCCTGGCCGCGCGGGATCGCAAAAGACCTGCGTATGTCGGAAGCGTTGACTCGATCCAGCCAGATCTATGATCAGCCAGCCCTGGTCGTAACTGCTGCCGACCATCTGGATTCCCAGCGCCTCCCGCGTCGCACTTCGTCCGCCGTCGCAGGCCGCTACGTATTCGGCCGAGACCGTGTCCTCGGCCCCATCCGGGCCCACGAGCGTGGCCCTCACTTCTCCGCCGGTTTCTTCAAGCATCGTGACCCGGGTCGAGAATCGGGTTTCGACATGCGCAAAACGGCCAAGCCCCTCTCGTAGCTGCGCTTCGAGGACGGGTTGTCGAAAGGCCGAGCGGCGGACGTAGCCGTATTCGACGATATCCGGCAAGACCTTGGTGAAGCAGCGGCCGCTGGGAGAGAAATAGTGCGATCCGTAGCCTTCCACGATGGACTTGCGAACCGTGTCGATCAGCCCGATGAATTGCATGGTGCGCAGCGATTCATCGTCGATGGAGACAGCTCTCGGTTCAGCCACGGTGGCCGCATTGCGCTCGACTAACAGCGTGCGGATTCCGTACATGCCCAGGATGTTCGCCATGGTGAGCCCTGTGGGCCCCGCTCCTATCACCAGGACCTGGAAATTGTCTCCGACCATGTCTCAAGTCCTCATGATCGCGCGTCCCCACAGGTTCAGAGTACGTTGTTCATGCGGCCAGACGCCGGTGGGCCGATCTGCGTCACAGCTCTCGATCTCCGCCGAGATTTCGACGAGATTGCCGTCCGGATCCAGGACCATGAAGAAGACATCGTTGCCCGGCCCGTGGCGGCCGACACCCCAATGGATGGGAATGTCGAGGTGCGAGAGATGGTCGGCCCAAGCCACCAGGCTTTCGACGTCTCTGGTTTCGTAGGAGTGGTGGTCGAACAGCCGCTCCGAAGCGCGAAACAGTGCCAGGGCATGGTGCTCGTGATCGCTNCGCAGAAAGCAGGCGGTNAGCTCGTTTTCAGGATTTTGAACCCGATCCGACAGCACGAAGCCGAGCCGCCGATGGTAGAATTCGGTCATCTCCTCGATCTGTTGTGTGCGCAGCGCACAGTGTTGAAGGCGCGCCACCNGAGCGGTCGGTTCGGTATCGGTGGCGTCCAAGGCCANACCAAAAACCACNGCNTTGCCATCGGGATCGGTCACTGAAAAAGCCCGGTCATCAAACAGGGGAGACGGGTTCTCACGCAACNTNTCTCCTTGTGCCTCAAGCCGATTTCGGTNCNCGGCCAGTGCGGCATCCGNNTCGAACGCAAAGGCGAAAAACTCGATCTGATTAGCCTCGCCTTGTGCCACGANTATTCGGCGTTCGNTCGCCTGGCACAGCCAGCGGNCAGCCTGGTTCGCCCGGGTCATTCCGTAGCCACGTTCGAANAACTTCGACAAGCGNNCGGGNTCTTCNGAANCGAAGCANATGTGATNGAGCGTTGCNTCGATNTCAGGGCGATGACCGNTCATGGNTTTNTNCCATCNGAGTAGCGANATCCTCGAAAGGTGGCGGCTAATCNGCTGCCAAAGACGCAGCGTCAGGTGTTGGCAGGCGTTTTGGCAAGATCGCCACGGCCACGAGTATGACCAAGGCGGCGACGGCGAGGATGCGGAACAGAGTGTCAAAGCCCCAGTTGTCATACACGAAGGCGATCAGCGGCAAAGTCGCGGCCAAAACGGTGAAACTCACGACATAGCGAACACCGTAGATGCGGGCTCGAAAAGCGCCGCTCGCCATCTTGCCAATCATGTAGTCGTTGATGGGGATTTGACCAAAAGCGCCAAGCATGAAGCCAAATGCGACAAGGAGCGCCACGCCGTCAACCAGCCCCGGCATCAGCGTAAAGAAGATAATTTGTATCACCGCGACTGTGAGGAACACCTGGCGCGGGCCGAAGCGGTCGAGCATGCTGCCGACCACGAGCTGGGCCATCGAAGCGACTGCGAAGACGATGAATGCGAACGAGCCGATCACGGTCGCCGTGTCTCCCTGACCGGGAAGGGCGATGNTTTCGGCCCAGGTCGACATTGCCGCCGCGAGGCCCTGCAGGCGTTCGTCGAAGATTTTTGGCAGGGCGAAGGTGGTGGATTGGAAGATCACAGAGGAGACGGCGGTTGTCAGGAAAACAATGGCCGAGACACGCATCAGCAATGCCCGGTTTGAGACAGTCGTATCCGCCCCAACGTCGCCGCCCGCCGCTTTCGACGCCGTTTGATCGACATGCATACTTTCCCAGCGCAGCGCCAAGTATGCCATCCCCAAGGCGATGGAGAAGGCGCCAGGAAGAACAAACGCCAAGCGCCAGCCACCATTGTCGATCAGGTATCCAGCGATCAGCGCCGCACAGGCAACCCCCAGATTGCCCCAGACGCCGTTTGCCGCGATCCGCATGCCCGTGTTGCGCCATTTCATCGTGACGATGGCCAGTCCCACCGGGTGGTAGATGGCCGCAAACATGCCGATCACGAACAATCCGATGCCGATCTGCAAGGGCGTATTTGCGAAACTGGTGGCGATCGAGGTCAGGCCGATACCAATGAAGAAAACAGACATCATGCCATCGCGGCTCCATCTGTCAGCCAGCCAACCTGCCGGCAGCGCGAAGACTCCAAAGGCGAAAAAACCAGGTGTCGCATAGGCCAGGAGCTCGGCGTAGCCGATACCCCACTCGCGATGCAGCGCCAGCGCCGCGACGGTTGCGAAGATCAGAGTGAACAAGTGGTCAAGGAAATGCCCGATGTTCAGCAACAGGAAATGAAGGCGATCCTTGTTCATGACTGTCTAGTCCCCTATGCCCCGCGGCCCGCCGAACAGCCACGTTAACAATCGATACAAAAAACATCCACTCGGCGGAGGTCCTACGATTTTTCGAATGTCCAGGCATGTCCACTGGCGACAGGTCGACCTTGTGCCAGGCAACCCGGCGTTGACCCGGCAAGCTGACCTCCCCGCCGGCATTTCCGCTTTTGNCGCCTGGTTGTCTGCAGTTGGGGGTACTTCGAGCATGCCGGGGGCGGGTCCGAAACGACGCACCTGACCCACAGCCGACTTTGGTTGATCCAAACCTATGGTGCACCATATCAATCCAGAATTGGTTTGTGTTTCTTGGAATTCGCGGCCACGCTTGCGATTCGTTGTCGTGATAGAATGGCATCGGGTTTCGATGTCGGGCTAGATTGCGGGGGCACAAAAGAAGCCTAAGTTGCCATCCTCGAGGACTGGGGATCACCTGCCAGAGATACCCTTCAGGGCAATCTGGGGAGCGATCGCAGTTTTGTTCCGAAGGCAGGGGGAACTTGTTGAAGGACAGTCGGACAGTCGTTGTCGTCATCGCAGCACTCCTCGGCATCGGCATTTTCGTCTTCGACCTAATGGTTCCGCTGGGCGTGGCGGGCGGTGTCCCCTACGTGGCGGTGGTGCTTCTTCTTCATCAACGAACGTGCACTGGAAGCCGAACTTGACGTCCGCACCGACCTTGCCGATTGGTTGCCGACGATTCGGTCCGATGAACGCATGGTCCGGCAGATGCTGCTCAACCTGCTTTCCAATGCTGTCAAGTTCACCGAGAGGGGTGGCGAGATCACGGTGGCTAGTGAAATGACGGAAGATGGTTGTTTGAGGATTTCGGTAGCCGACACCGGGATCGGCATGGTCGCCCGCGACATACCGAAGGCGATGTCGACCTTCGGTCAGGTTGACGGTGCGCTGAACCGGAAATACCAGGGCACAGGGCTGGGTCTGCCTTTGGTGAAGTCACTTGCGGAGCTGCACGGTGGCGGTCTTGAGATCGACAGCCTGATCGGCGTCGGAACCGCTGCCACCATCTGGTTTCCGAAAGAGAGAGTTGTCATCGGCGACTGACGAACATCGAGTTCCAAATCTCCCTCTGGCTATTTGCTCCGCGGCCCGCCGAACAGCCACGTTAACAATCGATACAAAAAACATCCACTCGGCGGAGGTCCTACGATTTTTCGAATGTCCAGGCACGTCCACTCGCGACAAGACGATTTTGTGCCAGGCAAATCCAGCGTCAACCCAGCAAGCCGACCTTCCAGCCAAGATCCAGAGGAAACCATGAATCTGCCGGGCCAATTGCCGCTCGAACGTGGACCTCGAAGGTCGGCCGTCAGTCGGGAGTCAGGGTATTTTCGCCCGCCATATAGACCGCGATGCGACTGAACCGCCCGTCGCTAAGCTCGAAGAAGTTGCAGTTGGACTTGTTTGTCAGGCTGCCNTCATGATGCGTGTTGACGACGGAGAAGCGCGCCGCGATGCNGCCTTGGCCGGGGTCCGCTACAAAGACAAAATCCTGATGCTTGACCGACGCGTGGCTGCCCCACAACCGCAGAAACATGNGNTCGATCTCCTCGACTCCCTGGAGCTTNACGNCATGAGTTTCGACGGTGAAAACACAATCGTCCGTCAGCGTCTCGACAATGTCTTCGANGTCGGCGTNGTCGACACCGTGGAAGTACCTTTTTACAANGTCGATCATCTCTTGCTGCGTCATGTCCGTCCTCTGAATCAGGCNNGATCTACGTGGCGGCCAGCGCCCGATTCTCGTAGTGAACCATCGCTAGGAAATTTTCCGCGGGTCAGGCGAATTCGAACCCCATGGTACGTGCGTGATAATATAGCCCGCCATCCTGAACGATCAGGAAAAGGGCTTGCTTGNCGCCTTCATTATGGTGCGAATGCACAGCCCCNGGGGGCGTCACCGTGGTGGCCCAGGGCGACCANTCTTTNCGTGCTCCGTCCACCATCGAATAGCAATCGTCGCCCTGAACNACCAANGATACCGCTATCGAATTNTGNTTGTGCGCGCGCTGGNCCTCGCCCGCGGGCAATGAGTTCAACGCTAGTGTCAAGGTCGGTAACGCATTGCGCCGGTGCGCCTGGCTTTCGGAAGAAAAAACCAAGGCCAGGCCCGCTGTTTCGTCACCCTGGGCGACGTCATAAATCCGCGCTAGTTGGCGTTCAATTTCAACAGCCGGGTAGTGTACGGGCGCGCTAGAAGCAGCATCGGCGCCCTGTGGTCCAAGGCCCTCAAACGCCAAGTGCGGTTCATTGGTGGCAAGCCATAGAACCGCGCCCTCATCTCCGGCGCTTAGGTTCTGATCTACGCCGCCCGGCAGCACAAAGACATCACCGCTCCCCCATCTAAACCGCTCGGACACGCAATTGGTTATGCCGCTGCCCGAAATCACAAACCAGATAGAGCCGGTGGCCACGAAGTTGACCTTTAGTTGCTCGCGCGGCCGTATGCGCGCATATCGGGCCAGAACCAGCGGTGTGGTCGCGGGGCCATGACCGTCCAATTCGCTGGACAGATCGCAAGGAACGAGGCCGGTGGGCGCATCACTTTCAAGCACACGATCGCGCTCAGCGGTAAAAACATGATCAGGAACCGGTGGCAACCGCATATTGAAGGCGTTGCCAGAATTGAAGAAACGGGCACGTTCGCCGGCGGGGCTTGCTGACTTTTCTGGCGTTTGGACCGACATCTCGGCCATGGTCATGGGCTCAGTCACGAGCTTTGACGGTTCTGATCGTGGGGACAACGGCTTTGGTCCTCTCTTTGGGCGGTGCCGTGTGGGCTGCCCGCGCTGCTGTCCCAACATCAACGGCTATTGACCTGAAGGCAGCTTGCGGAGCTTTGACGGCATTTGTCTAAGTTCTGGTTTCTTCGATAGATCGCGTCCTTACTATTTCTCTACCAAAAAGGAACAAGGGCCTAAGTTAAGTTAGATCACGAATTTCGAGAGCAAGCGGAAAAAGACCTGAAGGAGAGTTTGATGGCGGAAGGCATACCTTTGACGAAGCCACAGGACCCTTGGATCGGTATCCGGGGTCGCATCGGCGTCGTCATCCCGTCCACCAATATCGGCGTCGAATACGACTGCCAGAGATTTATCCCGCAAGGCGTGACCTGGCATTTCGCCCGCTTCTTTATTGAATTGAAGGATCTCACCAGCGACAACGCCTTCATGGCCTTTATCGAGGCCATTCGCCTTACTATCCCCGACGCCATGCGAGACATAATGACCGCGGAGGTCAATCACATCATGATGGGCATGTCGGCAGAGACCTTTTGGGGCGGCCTGGCAGGCAACGACGAGTTTTCGGCCCGCCTGCGCGAGCACATGC
>NZDS01000111.1 GCA_002690215.1 Rhodospirillaceae bacterium
CGCCCCCAGGTTCTTGAGGGGATGGGTGGAAAAGCAGCCGAGGCTGCCGAACGAGCCGCTGGTCCGGTCACCAAGCTTTGATCCGATGGACTGGGCAGCGTCCTCGACCACCGCCAGGCCGTGGCGCCCGGCGATTTCCAGGATCGGCTCCATATCAGCGATGCGGCCGGTCAGGTGCACCGGCATGATGGCCCGGGTGCGCTCCGTGATTGCCGCTTCGATGCGGTCCGGGTCGATGTTCTGGTCGGGGCCGACATCGACGAACACCGGCCGGGCGCCAACGTGAACGATGGCGGCAGCCGAGGCGATGAAGGAATTGGCCTGGCTGATGACCTCATCGCCGGGCCCGATATCAAGGACCCGCAGCGCCATCAGCAAGGCGTCGGTACCGGAGTTCAAAGCCACCGCGTGGCCCGTGCCGCAGAGCGCCGCCAATTCCCCCTCCAGCATCTCGATCTCGGCGCCGCCGACGAAGTGACCGCGGGCGAAGACCTCGTCGAGGCAGGCCCGTACACGTTGGCGCTCCTCGGCGTACTGGGCCGGGAAATCGACAAAGGGTACGTGGAGCACGGCTCAGGCTCCGTAGAATTCGCGCACCGTGGCCACCACGCAATCGAGTTCGGCCTCGCTGAGGTGCTGGTCGGCAGGAAAGGAAATAATCTCGCCGGCATGGCGGTCGCTGATCGGAAAATCGCCGGCCTGGTAGCCGTAGGGCCGCAGCCCCTCCTGCTGGTAGAGCGGGATGGGGTAGTGGATCTTGGCCTCGACGCCCTGGCGCAGGCAATGATCCATGAGGCCGTCGCGGTCCTCGGCAAAGACCATGTAGAGGTGGAAGACACGGCGCACGCCGGGCCGCCGGGGCGGGATGCGTATGCCCGGAATGGCGCCCAGGCGTTCGTCGTAACGGGCGGCGTTCTGAATGCGGCGCTGAGTGATCTCGGGGGTCTGGCCTATCAGCCAGTTGCCGACGATGGCCTGCAGCGTGTCCAGGCGGGAATTGCAGCCCATGATGGCCACCTCGTCGCGGCCTGAAAGACCGTGATTGCGCAGCAGCCTGAGCCGCGCCGCCAATTCATCGTCGCTGGTAACCACGACGCCGCCGTCGCCCCAGATGTTGAGGTTCTTGAGGGGATGCAGAGAAAAGCCGCCGGCCGCTCCCCAGGTACCGGCGTTGCGCCCCTCGATGGCGCCCAGGATGGCCTGGCAGGAATCCTCGACCACAGCCAAATCGTGGCGCTCAGCCAGCGCCATCAGGCGCGGCATGTCGGCCACTTCGCCGGTCAGGTGGACCGGCATGATGGCCTTGGTGCGTTCGGTGATAGCGGCTTCGACCTGGTCCACATCGAGGCAGAAGCTATCGTCGACGTCGACGAAAACCGGCCGGGCGCCGGTCTCGGCGATAGCGCCGACGGTGGCGATGAAGGTGTTGGCGGCCGTGATGACTTCGTCGCCAACACCGATCCCCAGCGCCTTCAAGGGCAGCTTCAAGGCGTCGGTACCCGAGCCCACGCCGATGGCGTGGCTGGCGCCTATCAACTCGGCGAAGCGACCCTCGAACTCGGCCAGAGGCGCGCCCAGGGTGAAATCGCCGGTGGCCACGAAGGCCTTGAGCTCGGCAAACAGATCGTCGACCTCGGCGAACTGCTGCGGCAGGTAGGAGTAGCGAACTTTCATGGCGGGTTCCTGAAAGGCTTCAAGCGGCATCGCGGCCCAAGGCGCGGCGCACGGCGGCGGCGATCTGGCCGGGTTGAAGGCCATAGAATTCCAGCACCTCGTCTTGCGATCCGTACTTTTCCGTAAAGACGTCGGGAATTCCCAGTGAGAGAAATCCGGGCATGGCCGGACCCAGTTCCACCAGCACCTCGGCCACGGCACTGCCCAGACCGCCAATGCGGGTGTGCTCCTCGATCGTCACCACGAATTCGACGCCGCGGCAAAGCGTAACGATGCGCTCGGCATCGAGCGGCTTCAGAGTATGAACATTGAGAACACCACACTCCAAGCCCGGCGCCAGTTCCTCGGCCGCCGCCAGGGCCCGGTTGACCATGACGCCGGTGGCCAATAGCAGCACCTGGCCGGGCTCACGCAGAAGGATCGGCTTGCCGATCTCGAAACCGTCGGCGTCGCGGCTGACGATGGGATCGCCACCCTTGGCCACACGGATGTAGACCGGCCCCGGTTGCTCGAGCGTGGCCGGGATAAGACGTCGCATTTCGTCGGCGTCGGTCGGCGCCACCACCGTCATGCCGGGCAGCGCGCGCATGATGGCCAGATCCTCGATGGCGATGTGGGTGGGTCCGAGCGGCGCATAGACGACGCCGCCGCCGTTGGCGATCAGGCGCACCGGCAGCTCGTGCAGGCAAAGATCGACGGCCACCTGTTCGTAGCAGCGCCGGGTCAGGAAGGTGGCGATGGTGTTGACGTAGGGTACGAAGCCGTCCATGGCCAGGCCGGCCGCCATGCCGATAACATTGGCCTCGGATACGCCTTCCATGAAGAAGCGTTCGGGCATCTCGGCCTTCATCTGGTCGAGCGCTCCGGCGCCCAGGTCGGAGCCGATGAAGACCACGCGAGGGTCCCGTTTGGCCAGTTCATAGACCATGTCGAGAGCGGTGCGCCGCATCAGCCGGTCTCCAGCGCCTGGTAAAGAGCGGCTATCTCGTCGGCCGAGATACGAGATTTGTGGTGCCAGCCGGCCTCGCCCTCGATGTGGGCAATGCCCTTGCCCTTGACGGTGTGGCAGATGATGGCGCTGGGCTGGCCGAACTCGAAGGGCAGGTCAGCGAAAGTGCGGACCAGCGCTGCCACGTCGTGGCCGTCGACCTCGGCCACGGAAAAACCGAAGGCCCGCCACTTGTCGGCTAGGGGCTCGAGCTCCAGCACCTCGGCCGTAGTGCCATAGGACTGCATTTTATTGTAGTCGATGATCACCGTGAGACCGTCGAGGCGGTGCTTGGCGGCGGCCAGGGCGCCTTCCCAAACGGCACCTTCATTGATTTCGCCGTCACCGGTGATGACGAAGATACGAGAATCACGGTGCTGCAGACGGGCCGCCAGGGCCATACCGATACCGATACCCAGACCATGGCCCAGCGCGCCGGTCGAAGCCTCGACGCCCGGTACCCGACCGCGTTCGGGATGGCCGCCGAGGATGCTGTCGCGCCGGCAGTAGGTGAGGAGTTCTTCGGGCGGAAAAAAGCCTTTGTCGGCGAGCACCGCATAGAGCCCCAGGCAGCCGTGCCCCTTGCTCAAGACGCAACGGTCGCGTTCGGCCCAGTCGGGCTGGTCGGGCCGAAAGCGCAGCACTTCGTCATAAAGTACGCGCAGGATCTCGATCAGCGAGAGCGCCGACGGCAAGTGGCCGCGGCCGCCGCTTTCCATGGCCTCGACACAGCGCCGCCTGAGTTTGCGCGAGCGCTTATCCAGCGCTGGGCTCTCGCCCGCGCCGGCCAGGCTAATCGAAGACTGCACCGGCTTCATAGGTTTTGCCCACCACCTCGACCAATTTCCTTGCCCGCGCCAGTTGGCGCCGTTTGACGGTCGCCAAATCCGGGCCCACAGGGACGGTTGGCTCTGTATTCGCTGCAATATCCGGTCCATCGTCCAGCTCTGTGCGGCCCTCGCGGGCCAGCGAGCGGCGGTGCCAGCTTTCAGGCAAAAACTCGTTGAGCACGATCAGCACCCAACACAAGCCGTAAAGCGGAAATAGCGTGTTCAGGCGGCGCTCGAAAGTGGCGTCGCCGGGTGCGAATACGGCCGTGGCGCTGGCCGCGAAGCGCGATTTCAGGCCCGGTCCCAGTTCCATACCCGGATGCCAGAGAAAGTCGGCCACCATTTTCACCGGGTCGTCCCAGCCGAAATACTCGAAATCGAGGAATACCAGGCGCCCGTTGGGCCGGCGCAGCGCATTATGGAAACCGAAGTCGGAAGGGCTGAGAGTGCGCCGGCCGAGCGGCAGCTCGGAGGCAAAATCAAGCTTTTCGGCGGCGAAGCGGGCGCGCGCCCATTCGACTACCTGCTCGTAGATCGGGCTGAAAGCGTGCTCGAGGAACTCCTCCAGCTCGCCGATGCGGGCATTGACCGCGACTTCACGACAGCGCGCCAGGCGCCTCTCGATTTGAGTGCAGAACGCCGCGGCCGACAGCGTGGCTGCCGAAGCCAGCGGTAGGCGTGCGCTGTCGTCGAAAGCCGCCAGAGCCTGAAGTTCGGCCACGAAGCGCAAGGCGCCGTCGACATCGGCCGCTCCGGGCTGGCCCACCGGCTGGCCCTCGACCCAGTCGAAGGCGCTGCAGCCCCAGCGGCGGTCTTCGGCCACCAAACGCGGCACGCTGCTGACGGCGTAGCGTTCCAGGAAACGTAGCGCCCCGGCTTCGGCGCCCTGGCGGTCGCGTGGATCGGCCGCCTGGCGGGGATAGAACTTGAGGGCATAGACGCCATCCAGCGCCGTCACCCGGTAGAGCCGGTTGTTGCCACCGCGCTGCTGCGGCTCGATGGCGACGACACGGGAGCCCAGCAAGCCAGACGCCATGGCCTCGAGCTCGGCACCGCGGGGCAGTTCAGTCTGCGCCAAGGAGGACATGGTTTATCTCGTTCCAAGAGTGGAAAACCTCGACCGGCAGCGGTACCCCGGCTTCGGCAGTGCGATCGTCCGCCAAAAGGCAGCGCCGCACGCCGGCGGGAAAACCGGGTTCGGCAAAGACCTCGACCAGGTCGTCAATGAAAGCGTCCAGGCCGAGCGCCGCGATGCGTTCGACCTTGGCGGCGCGGCTGTCCTCGAAGTGGACGTCCTGGGAATCGATGGCAAAACCGTCGGCGGTGAAAAAGCGCTGCTCGCGCATCCAGCCCAGTGCCGCCTGGCGCAAGTCGGTGTCGACGCTCTGGTCGGCAGGCCGCCGGCTCTTGTGGCTGACGATGGCGACCGGCACGGCCTGTTGGCGGCAACGGGAGAGAAATTCGCCGGCGCCCGGCATCAGCACCGCGCCCGCGATACGGGGCCCATACGCCAAAGCCTGCAGACGCCGCCAGGCCCCCTCGCCGGCCGCCGCCCTGACGCTCTCGCGCACACCTGTCTTGCCGCCTGCGGGCTCCTCATGCAGATACCCCTCCTCCACGGCCAAGCGCGCAAACAGCGCATCGTAGGCGGCGATCGTATTGTCGAAGTCGATGCCTAGGCGCACACCCACCTCACGCGAAACTGCTGGGCAAAGGTTAATTCGCGGCGGGGAAAGGAATGCTTAAGGCCTTGCAAAACCGCCCCTTTCGCCACTGGAAGTGACGCCCGTCACAGGGATGGGCTAGAGATCAAAATTGGTCCCTGAAATTGGTCCCTGTCCCCAATTTCCAATTTCCCTGTCTCACATCAGGGGTGCAGTCCATCAAAATTGGTCCCTGTCCCCAATTTCCCGGTCTCACAACAGGGGTGCAGTCCATCCCTGTCCCCGTAATTAAGATTCGTTAAGATCCATTCCAGTCCCCGCAATTGGGAATCGTTCCGAAATCGACCCTGTCCCCGCAATTAACGAATTCTTAACACCATGCAAAAAAACCACTTTTAGCGCCGATGTGACGATCATCACAAGACGCAAATTGCACCCCTGAAAGGGCGATTTTGTTCCTGAAATTAAGATTCGCCCTCGTCCTCGCAATCGAGAATCGTTAAGATCCGTCTGCATCCCTGAGATAGAGTTGGTATACTGGCGTATGGCCGCTGGGGACGCGAAACACGCCCTCTGCCCGACCTGCAAACCGCTCAAGGCGGGTATGCGCCTCGAAAGAGCGCAGCAGTATGAAACTGTGGCGGGGCGCATCGATGCGGCGCTGGCGGCAGGGTCGCTGGCGGTAGACCCGATCGAGCCTTGGGACACCTCGATCACGCCCTATTCCTACGCCCGCATGCGTGCCGACGAGGCCGCCAACCGGGGCATCCCCGATATCTTCAGCTATTATTTTCGCTGCACCGCCTGCAACCTGCGCTTCAATCTCTTGTGCGAAGTCTACCACGGCAGTGGCGGCCACTGGATCGCCGTGCCGGACTGAGAAGGCTTGTGGCGGGCTCTACTTCAGGTCGACGGCCTGCATGGTTTTGATGTTGTAGTAGACCTTGTCGGTCATTGCGTTGGGCACGCGGCCGGCAGCGAAGGCGGTGGTCAGGTCGCGCACGGCATCGGAGATGGTGTGGACGGCTTCGAAGCCCAGTTCGTCGCGGATCTTGGCCGACGAAACGTGGTAGGAGCGCAAATCGTCGCTCGGCGTGGTGACGATTTCGACCTCGGGGCCCACGGTGTCGCGCACCATGCCGGCGATATCGGCCACGGCATGGTTCTCGTAGCCGGCATTGAAAATCTTGCCGTCGATCAGCGCCTCGGGATACTCGAGACAGCGGACGTAGAGGTTCGTCATGTCATCGATATGCAGGTTGGGCCGCTGCTGGCTGCCGCCGAAAACGGTGATACGGCCGTTCTCGATGGCATGGGCGGTGAGGATGTTGACGGTCAAATCGAGCCGCAATCGCGGCGCATAACCGCACACCGTGGAAGGCCGAATGGTCAGGATGACGAAACCGGGCTCACGTTCCTCGGCCAGGATCTTTTCGCAGTCAGCTTTGAAACGCGAGTAATCGGTCAGCGGCTCAAGCGGCAGATCCTCGGTCACCTCGGGCTCGTCCTTGATGCCATAGACGCTCGAGGACGAGGCGTAGATGAAGCGCTTGACCCCGGCTTTCTTGGCCGCACGCACCAGGGGCCGAAAGGCATCCAGGTTGATCGAACGGCCGAGTTCGGGATTGAGCTCGAAGCTCGGGTCGTTTGAGATGCAGGCCAAGTGGATGACGGCGTCGCAACCCGCCACGGCCTCGGCCAACATCGCGGGGTCGCGGATGTCGCCCACGATCTGGCGCAGCTCGGGATGGCCGTCAAGCCCGGTGAAAACCCGGCCATAGAGGTAGAGGTCGAGCACCGTCACGCCGTGGCCAGCGGCTAACAGCTTGGGGATCAGGGCGCTGCCCACATATCCCGCACCGCCGGTGACCAAAACCTGGCTCATGCCGAAGCCTTCCTTTCGCTGTCGCCGCTCCAGCCGCAGGCGATGTCGACTATGGCGTGACACACCGCCTGGTGGCTGAGTTCGACGAAACCGTACTCACCCGAGGGCACATAGAGGTTTAAATCGCCCGAAGTGCGCAGCCGGTTGTCGGCGGCAAAGCCGCTCAACGTGGCGACCCAGACGCCGAGCTCGCGGCCGGCTTGGCAGGCCCGCACGATGTTTTCCGAATTGCCCGAAGACGAGATGGCGATCAGCACGTCGTCGGCGCCGCCGTGCATGGATATCTGGCGCGCGAAAACCTCATCGAAAGAAAAATCGTTGGCGTAACAGGTCAACGCCGAGGCGTCGTTGAAGGCCAGCGCCCTGAGGCCGCCGTTCTTGTTGAAGTCGGTGGCCATGTGGCTGGCGATGGCAGCCGAGCCGCCGTTGCCGACGAACAGCGTCTTGCCGCCGGCGGCGTGGGCATCGCGGCACCTGTCGATCACCGTGGCGATGAAGCCTGCCAGCGTCGAAGCACCAGCCACCGCGTCGTTGACGGCAATGTTTTCGGGGATCGCGGCGAGGGCCGCGAAATAGTCCGTGACGCGTCCTTCCATGGCCCTTACTTCAGCAGCGCCGTGATGTACTTCATCAGGGGCGCCTTCTCGATCGACTGGCGATGGCCGACGATGCCGACCTTCATGGCTCCCACGGCGTTGCCCACGATGCCGAGCGTTTCCATGTCGACGCCGCGCGCCGCCAGGGGGGCAGTAACGGCCAGGAAAGCATCGCCGGCACCGACGGTGTCGACGACCTGCTGGGTGAAGGCCGGCACGGTATGTAGTCCGTCGCCCGGCTGGTAGGTGACGCAGCCCTTTTCACCATGGGTGACGGCGAAACGGCGGCAATCGATGTGACCGCTGAGGTCGTCGGAGATCAGCGTGCCCAGTTCGTTGAAACGATCGCCCGTGGCCAGACGTGCTTCGGGCTCGTCTATGCAAACGTAGTCGGCCTGGCGATAGCGCGTGATCAGATTGAAGCCGTGGTTGGCGCTGTTGCTCTGGGCGTTAACGGCCAGGAAAGGGGCGTGTTCGACGACACTGTCGATGGCCCGGCGGGTCATCATGCCGTGGCCGAAATCGGTGACGATGACGGCATCGAAATCACCGGCCCGAGCGGCAATGAAATCGCAGAGCTCGCCTTCCAGGGTCCCGTTGATGGGGGTGTCGTCGAAGAAATAAACCTCAAAGAGCTTGCGCATGTGGCCGGGATCGACGAAGCGGCACTTGCGCGTGGTCGGCACGCCCGGACGGGTGAGGAAATTGACGCTGACGTTGTCGTGGACACTGTCGCGGATCAGATCCTCGTAGCTCTCCTGGCTGCCCAGACAGGTCATGATCTCGACCTCGGCGCAAAAGTTGGCCACGTGGTTGGCCGCGGCGACGACGCCGCCGGCAAATACTTCGCGCCCCGAAAAACGGCTGGCGATGATGTTTTCCTTGGCCGATTTGCCCATCGGTACGGCGTATTGGTACTCGTCGATGATGGCATCGCCGATGATCAGCACGCGCATGTCGCGGATGGCGTCGAGCTCGCCCAGGATCCGGGGCAGAGCGTTGCGCCGCCGCAGCCCGGTAAGGAAGTTCTGCACATCGGGCGAGAGGAAGCTGAAGTGCTCGTTTAGCAGGTTGGAAGAGGAAAAGGTCAGATCGTCGGTGAAGACGATGCGCCCGCCGTGGCGCTCGACCGTCTCGCGCTCGCTGACGATGCGGCCCGTGAGGTCCTCCTCCTCGTTCTGATAGTCCGAGCCCTTGACGTAGGTGTCGGGCTTGAGCCGCGAGATCACCTCTTCGGCCGAGGACCAGCGGCTGACACCGACCCAGTCGACGCACTCCAGCGCCGCCAGCATCTCGGCCCGGAGCTGTTGCGGAAAGACCGGCCGGCCGGGGCCCTTGTTGACGAATTCGTCGGCGGTGACGGTGACGAACAAGAGGTCGCCCTCACGGGCCGCCGCCTCGAGGTGGCGCACGTGGCCGAGATGAACCAGATCGAAGACGCCATGGGCCAGCACCACATTGCGGCCCTGGGCCTGGAAGCTGTTAGCCAGGGAGGCCAACTCGTCGATCGATTTGATCTTGTCGCGGGCATTGGCGACCAGCGGCGCCGAGCCGAAGTTAGGTCCCCGGTTTTGCTTTGAAAATGACGCGGTCATGTTGCGATCACTCTTCGCTGCTTGCCGCCACGGCGGCCGCCATACCAGACCGGCCCGGCGGGAGTTTCGCACACCCGCAGGCCACTATTGAAGACCAAGTCGACATTATGGGCAACGAATTGGTTTCCAATTGGTTAGCCTTTTTTGCGGCCCCATCGTTGGACCGGATTGGTTGATCCGCAAATGCTACGCAAGATCCGCACCAGCCAGGCCGGAGGCATAGCCATTTTACGCCGCAAATATCCGGCTGTTGCGAGCCAATATGGCGGCTCCGCGGACCACTGCCCACCACGTTCCTCGTCGCCACCCGGCAAAACTTGCCGGCCTGCAAATGATTCCGGCACTTGTTGCCCAGCGCCGCCCTCTTTGACCGATAATTTTCCATTTATTTTCAATAAGATAGCAAGCTTCCATCAAAGCACCGTCTTGGCACGGCCTTTGCGACACCAGGGGCGGCGGGCAAGGGCCTGCCGCGGCAGGGGACGGAGCGCTTGGCAGACTCATTCAACATCGGCATCATTCCCTACGATTACACGGCGCTGACCGCCTATTACACCTCGGGTGCGTCGCTGGGTACGGCGCGTCATGCCGAGGTCCTCAAAAATGGGCCGCTGGGTGCGCTGCTGACGCGCAACAAGGTCGGAATCAATCCGCCCTGGCTCACCCAACCGGTGTTGAGCGAAGAAACCAACGCCGTCAAAGAACGTATTTTCGCCGGTGGCGTGCTGATCGACACCAAGGACCCCTCGGTGGTGAAGGAAGGTGTCGACGAAAACTTCACCAACCTGTTTGCGCTGTGGAAGGGCCTGCAGCGCATGAAGGAAGTGGCCGAATTCGCCCAGACCAGCACCGGCCAGGCCATGTCGACGCTGCTCGACAGTACCTTCCAGAACTACCAGACCGACGTCAAAACTTTTCTCGAAGACACCCGCTTCAACGACATGACCATGGTCCAGGGCATCAAAAAGGACAAGGTGATTTCGACCCTGGAGCGTCCGGCCTTCACGCCTACCGACACCATCTACGGCCTGCCCATCCGCGACGTCTTCGAATCGCCCAAGCTGACCACGGTGCGTGCCGACGTGATCTCCGGACTGGCCGGCACCGAAACCTTCACCATCAACGTTACCAAGAGCGGCACCACCACTGCCGTCAACGTCGACCTCTCGACCGCCGCCTCGATGAACCTCGACGACATCACCACTGCCATCACCAGCGCCATGAGCGGGGCCGGGTTCTCCACCACCTTCGATGTCAAACGCTTCCACGAAACTTCATATGGCATCGAGATCGATCCCAATAGCTCCGGCGAGACCTTGGAATTCACCAGCGCCTCCGACACCTCCGGCGCCGTCTATGCCGTGGGCCGGGCCGGTAGCGCCAGCAACGCCATGGGCTTCACCATGAAGCTCGACGACCTCTCGGCCGCCGATCCCAACCAGGTTTTCTACGAAGTTACCAACACCACCGAAAAATACGACGCCACCAACGGCGTCGTCGTCGATAGCCAGGGATACGTCTATTCCGTGGGCACCACGGCCGGCTCGCTCGACAACCAGATCAACCCCGGCGGCAACGACGTCTTTTTGATCAAGCGCGATCATGCCGGCAACGACGTGTGGACCCAGCTTCTGGGATCCGCTGCCAACTCCGCTGGTTTTGCCGTAGCCGTCGACGGCGATGACAACGTCGTCGTCACCGGCCAAACGGCGGGCAAACTGGACGAGGAGGCCTACGGCGGCCTGATGGACACCTTCGTCACCCAGTACGACAGCGAAGGTGCGGAGCAATGGACCCGGCAAGCCTCGCCCAGCGCCAACGACAACGGCCTGGCACTCACCATCGATTCGAGCAACAACATCTACATATCGGGCCTCAGCAGAGGCATCATCGGCTCTGGCGAGACCTACTCCGGCGGGAGCGACGCTTTCGTTACCAAGCTCGATAGCAGCGGTACCCTGGTCTACGACGAGCAGTTCGGAGACAGCGGCGACGAGATGGCCACTGCCATCACCGTCGACAGCTCGGGCAACGTCTACGTCGCCGGCAGCGACGACGGCAACGGCTTCCTGCGCAAATACGATTCAAGCTCGACGCCCAACCTGACCTACAACCTCGACCTGGGATCGTTGGGCAGCGACGGCGGCATTAGCGGCGTGGCTCTGACCTCGGCCGGTGATCTCTATGTTTCCGGTTACACCACCAATACCGCCCTTGACTCCACCGTCGTCAACGCCCACTCCGGCGGCACGGACGGTTTTGTGCTCAGCATCGACGACCAGACCAGCACGGCCGCCGTCAGCTACGTTACCTACATCGGCAACGCCGGCGTCGACCGGGCCCACGGCCTGGCCGTCAACACCACCGACGACAGCTTCTACCTGGCCGGCGAAACCGACGGCACCTTCGCCGGCGAGAGTTCCTCCAGTGACGTCGATGCCTACATCACCAAGTTCAACTCCTCAGGCGCGGTCCAGTACACCCACCAATTCGGCGGCGGCTTCGACCACAAGGCCTTCGACATCGCCTACGACAGCGATGGCACCTCGGTGCTCTCGCGCTTGGGATTGCCCGCCGGCGACGTGCCGGTGAAGGCAGCCACAACGATTGTGTCGCAAACCGGCGTGCGCCCCGATCAGTCCTTCATTTTGGATATCCGCGACGTCGATCGGGCGAAAATCACCGTCGATCGCACCGATTCCTTCCGCTGGCTGGCTTTCGAGATCAACAAGGAACTGGGTATCTACGGCAAAGCCTACGTCGAGACCGAGGGCGACATCGAGCGCCTTATCATCCAGGCCTTCAACGGCGCCGACATCAGCCTCAAAAAGGGGCCCGACGGCTTCGATGCCCTGGCCGGCCTGGGATTCACCGAATCCCGCATCTTCGGCGACAGCGAGGACACCATCGATACCGCCGACGCGACGCCTTCGGCTTCGGTCTTCGCACTGGGCCTGACCAGCGCCACCAACGTGCTGACCGACGACGGCGCCCGCGATGCCGTGGTTCTGCTCGACAACGCGCTGCGCGAGGTGGAGTCTGCATATCGCTTCCTCACAGTCGGCCCCGAAGACGACCTGCCCAAGCCGGTTGGTTCGGCGTCTGCCTACACGCTTAATAGGATCGCCAACCTGCAATTCGCCCTCGACCGCATGACGGCCAGCCAGCCCACGTCTCTGTTTTCCATCTAAGCTTCCCGCAGGAGCGGGATTTCCTGACGAAGTAGTCGTTGCCCTTCGCACGACCTTGGTTTGACTACTGGAAATCTCATGAGCCTCGGCGACATCCCCTCCGACCTCCCTGCCCCGCCTCGACCGGCGGCCACGGCCAAGCCGACCTCGGCCCGCCAGACAAACCTCTATCGCCAACTTCTCGACAGCGGTCTACTGGCCCTGGCGGCCCGAGGGCCGTTGGGCAGCAAGGGCGTAGCGGGCATTTTCGGGCCGCAAGCGGAAGCGGCTGCGCAGCGGCCCAAAGCCAAGCCGGAAACCGCCGATACGGGCGAGAGCGGCGACCACGTCGACATTCCCGAGGGTTTCGAGCCGGCCGCGCGCGATCTGCCCGAGACATCCGCAAAGCTCTACCGGCGCCACGGTGGCGGCGCCTGGGCGCTGCGCCTGGAGGCCGAACACTGCGGCCCCGACAGCAAGGCGCCGGGCAGCCTGCTGGTAACATTGGCCGAGCGGGCGCTGCATCAGGAACTCAGGCGTCAGGGGGGTCTGGGAGCGGTGACCACGGTTTCGCTGTCAGCCGACTTCAGCGGCCGGGCCGGTCCTGGCAACTGGCTCGAAGCCCAGGTCGAGGTCCAAAAGCCGGGCCCCGGCCTGGCCTTCGCCAACGCCTACCTGGTCGTCGGCAAGCGCCGCCTGGCCCGTATCAGCGGCGTGTTTGCCACCGCCGCAGCGTGAAACCGGGCACCTACCCTTGAATCAGTATACCTTTGACGCTATATAGCATATATGGCATGGTCAGTCCAAACCCTGAATAAGAGAGTCGACGCAGAGCTTGAGGCACTCCCTGCGGACATGCAGGCACGTTTCTTCCGTATTGCAGAACTGATTGAGGCCAAAGGACTACCTAATGTTGGTGCCCCGCACCTCAAGCGCCTGAGTGGCAAGGTTTGGGAGATGCGCATGAAGGGCAAGGATGGGATCGCCCGCGCACTCTATCAAGCTGCCGGAGGTCAACGGGTCATCGTCGTCCGCTTCTTTGTTAAGAAGACTCAGAGGACGCCACGTAGCGAGATCACGCTAGCGGAGGAAAGAGCGAAGCAGAATACATAACCTGAGAACGATAGAAAGCTAGAAAGCGAGAAAGAACCATGACTGCCCTGAGCACGCTCAAACGGCGAGCGATGAAGAACCCCGAGATCCGCAAAGCCTATGAGGATCTTGCGCCCGAATATGATCTTGCGGCCCAGCTCATTGACGCTCGCGTCAAGGCCAAGATGACACAAGAGCAGGTAGCCAAGGCAATGCACACCACCCAGTCCGTCATCTCCCGCCTGGAGTCCGGAAAGGTCGACCCCACATCCAATACCATCAGGCGATACGCCGAAGCCGTGGGAGCCAAGATGCGGGTCGTCATCGAAGCAGCCTGACATGAAAACTCAGGCATCCGGCCAACCCCGTCACGGCGATGTTGCTCCGGTGACTTCGGCATCGATGACGTCGTAACTGGTGCTGCGGCCACCACCGGGATTCTTTTTGAGAGCACCCCGTTGCATCAGGTCCAGGATATCCCGGTACGCCGTATCCTGTGAGCATTTGGCAAGCTTGGCCCACTTGGAAGTTGTCAGCTTTCCCTCGAATCCGTCCAGCAACCGCAAGAATAATCAGCGCACATGTTGCAGAGAATAGCTCCTGCAATCTCCGCAAACGACTGGCAATTGCTTGACAGCACGTCCCCGCGCCGCTAGCGCCAGGGGATCGACAGCCAACGATCGGAAATCCCTGGTGGCGGACCTCTCCCCCTATGCCTTCGTCGTGGTTCTGATGGCGCTTTCGGCCGCTGGGGTAGTCAAGGGCGTGCTGGGCATCGGGCTGCCCATGGTGGCGGTTTCGATTATGGCCACGGTGGTGCCGGTGACCAGTGCCGTGGCCGTGGTTTTCCTGCCGATGATTCTGTCAAACCTCTGGCAAGCCTATTCCGAGGGCCACCACCAGGTGGCACTGCGGCGCTTCTGGCCGTTGCTGATCGGCCTTGCCGTCGGCACCCTGATCGGCAACCAGGTCCTGGTGCGGGCAGATCCCGACAAGGTGATCCTCTTCCTCGGCCTGGTGGTGATCGCTTTTTGCGCCAGCAGCGTATTCCAGGAGCGCTTTCGCATACCTCCCGAGTGGGAGCGCTGGCTGGCCCCGGTGATCGGCCTGGGGGCCGGTTTCGTTGGTGGATTCTCTGCCTTTTTCGGGCCCTTGATGGTGATGTACCTGGTGGCGCTGAAGCTCGATCGCGACGAATTCGTGGGCTCGGTGGCGCTGGCCAACTTCACCGGCGCCGTGGTGCTCTACGGCAGCCTGGCGGGCATGGGTAGGCTGGCGCTGCCCGAAATTGGCGCCTCGGCGCTGGCGCTGGTTCCGGTACTGCTGGGCATGGAAGTAGGCCGCCGCCTGCGCCGCCACATCGAAGCCGAGTTGTTTCGCCTCGCGCTACTGCTGGCATTGCTGGTGATGGGTCTGAATTTGGTTCGCCGGAGCGTGATGTAAGCGTATCCCTCATTCTCCGGCTGCTTCGGCGTCGTCCCACCAGTCCTTGGGCTTACGCCGCGCCCCGAAGCCGAGCGCCTTGTCGAGGCGCAGCATCAAGCCGCGCAAGCGTGTGCCCATGAGGCGGCGGTAAAGGCGGAAAATGGGGCGCGAAAAATCCTTGTTGTAGGGGCAGACGCGCATGCAGATGCCGCAGTCGGAACTGAGTTTCACCCAGTAATCGAAGCACTTCTCACAGTCCGCCGTCCACTTGACCACGCCGGAGATGGCCGAGCGGTTGGGGCCGTGCTCGCTGGGCGGGCCGGTCGGGATGGCCTGGGGCGGGCAGGATTCGGCGCAGCGCCGGCAAATTTCGCAGAACTCGGTAACGCCGAAGCGCTTCGGCGCATCGTGGGCCAGCGGCAGGTCGGTGAAGATCTTGGAGAAGCGCACGCGCGGGCCGAACTCCTCGGTGATGGCCATCTGGTTGCGGCCGTATTCGCCGAGCCCGGCCTTGACCGCATAGGGTATCGCCAGCGCCGTGTCGTTCATGTTGGCGAGCGCCTCAAATCCCAGATTGCGAATGTACTGCGAGATCTGCATCAGCGAGCCGGCCTCGTGGGAATACTCCTTGCCGGCCGCCGTCGAGGCCAGGGCCGAGGGATAGGCATCGACCAACGTCTTGTCCATCTGGTAGCCCAGCACGATGCAATGGACGAGGCCCGGTGGCAGCTCGTTGGGGCGTGTACCCTTGTTCTGGAAATCGAAGCGGTCGGCGTAGCTCCAGCGCTCGTCATATTCGCAGATGCCCACCAGGTCGGCGCCGAAGAGCTTGGCGATGCGCTTGATCTGGCGGCTCATGACCTCGGGCGCCACCGCCTCGGGGCGCATCTCGGCGACCGGGAAGAAGGGCTCCAGCGGGTCCAGGAAGCCCTCGCGCCGGCCCTCCTTCATACCGCGATTGGCGTAGGTATCAGCCACCACCCACGAGGCATTCCTGAGCGCAAAGTCGCGCTGCTGGAAACCGTCACCGCGACGCGGTTTGGGCCGGGTGTGGGAGCGGAAAAAGCTTTTTGCTTTGCTCCCGTCCACCACGTCGTCCCAGCGCGAGCGATTGAACATGTCGTTGCGCTGGCTAAAGCGGCTGAAATTCCCCGTCACCTCGATGCCGGCGGCCCGGTCACTTTCGCTGACCGATGATGTTGGCCGATTGGCAGGCCAGCCGTCGACTGTTAGATTTCGTGGCTTCTGGCTATCGTTCATCCCTGCTCAAGAACACCAGGCCGCGCCCCGCGTCAAGACCTCCGGATATATTGTTTGATTGACCAACAAACATAAATATGGAACTATTTCCGCCGACCGATATGACTTCTCTGCGGGCTGGATTTCGGCCTCTCCAGGGGACACTATGATATTCGGGCGAATGCCTGCATTTGGGCCGCCCGCCCCACCAACAAGTTCACCGCGAAAATTTCCACCGCGTCAGGGAGACCGAAATGAAAGAGAGCCTCAAGCCCGGCGTCTCGGCCAGCAAGAGCTTCAAGATCGACAAGGAGCGTACCATCGATTTCATGGGCGAGGACCTGCGCGTCTACGCCACGCCAATGCTGGTGCGCGATATCGAGCACACCTGCCGCGATCTCATCGTCGAACATTGCGAGGCTGGCGAAGATTCGGTCGGCACCCACGTCGACCTGGCCCACACCGGCGCTACGCCGCTGGGCATGACGGTCGAGATCACGGTCACCATAGGCGAGGTCAAGGGCCGCCACGTCACGCTGGAGGTCAGCGCCAAGGATGACGTCGAGGACGTCGCCAGCGGCAAGCATTCGCGCTTCGTCGTCGACATGGCCAAGACCAAGGAACGCTTGACCGCCAAAGTCGCCAAAGTCACCAACGCTTAATGAGGCAACCACCGCCATGACCGACAGCGAGCAGACCGCCAATAGCCGCAAGACAGTACCGACCTACTGCAACCAGTGCGTATCGGGGCCCGATTTGATGCGCATCGAAGTCGAGAACGGCGTCGCCACCGGCATCGAGCCCAACTACGACATCGCCAACGAACACCCGGGCGGCGGGCGCATCTGCGTCAAGGCTTACGGCATGCTGCAGAAGACCTACAACCCCAACCGCGTGGCCCAGCCCATGAAGCGCACCAATCCCAACAAGGGGCGCGACGAGGACCCCGGCTTCGTGCCCATCAGTTGGGATGAGGCGCTGGATACCGTGGCCGAAAAACTGCGCGGCATCCGGGCCAAGGGGCTGCTCGACGAATCCGGCTTTCCGCGATTTGCTGCCACCTTCGGCGGTGGCGGCACGCCGACCCAGCTCATGGGTACTTTCCCGGCCTTCCTCAAGGCCTGGGGCCAGACCGACTTGGGTTTCGGAGCCGGCCAGGGAGTCAAGTGCACGCACTCCGAACACCTCTACGGCGAGCTCTGGCACCGCGCCTTCACGGTCGCCGCCGATACCCCATATTGCGAATACGTCATCGCGCTGGGCGCCAACTACGAGGCCACTGCCGGACCGGTCGGTATTTGGCGCGAGGCCAACGCCCGGGTGCGCGGCCTAAAACGCGTCCAGGTCGAGCCCCATCTCTCGATCTCCGGCGCCGTCTCGGCCGAATGGCTGCCGATCAAGCCCAAGACAGATGCCGCTTTTCTCTTCGCCCTGATCAACCGCATCATTTGCGAGAACGACTGGCGCCAAGTCTGCGACGTACCCTTCCTGGAGAACGATACCACCTCACCCTACCTGGTGGGGCCCAACGGCTACTACCTGCGCGATCCGGCCAGCAACAAGCCGCTGATCTGGGATCTCGAAGACGATTGCGCCAAACCTTTCGACGCCGCCATCGCCCGGCCCGCCATGGAAGGCAGCTTCCAGGCCAGCGGCCTCGAAGAGGGCGCCGACATGGAGGAATGGCGCCACCAGAACGTCGAAGTGAAACCGGCCTTCCAAATGCTCATGGATCACGTCCGGGGCTACAACGCCGATTGGGCGGCCGGCGAATGCGACCTGCCGGCCGAACGCATCCGTCAGGTGGCGGACGAATTCCTGGCCCACGCCCACATCGGCGAGACTATCGAGATCGAGGGCGAGACGCTGCCCTTCCGGCCCGTTTCCATCGTCTTGGGGCGCAACGTCAACAACGGCTGGGGCGGCTACCACTGTTGCTGGGCCCGCACCATGCTGGCCTGCCTGGTGGGGGCGCTGGAGGTGGTCGGCGGCACGCTGGGCACCACGGTCAAGCTCAACCGGCCGGCCGAGAACCGTCAGCTTTCGGCCACGCCGCACCCCGATGGCATCATGCACTACCCCTTCAACGAGACCACCAAGCAGGGCTGGGCGTCAAAGCCGCACATTCGCAACGCCTATCGCACGCTGGTACCGCTGGTCGGCGATTCGCCTTGGGCGGCGGCGTTGGGACCGGCGCACCTGCCCTGGCTCTTTCTCAGGGAGCAGCCGGAGAACTGGCCGGTCCAGACCAAGCCCGACATCTGGTTCTGCTATCGTACCAATCCGGCGATTTCGTCCTGGAGCAAGGATGAGGTGGCGGAGCGCATTTCCGAATTCCCCTACGTCGTGGCCTTCGCCTACACCCTCGACGAGACCAACCACTTCGCCGACATCCTGCTGCCCGAAGCTACCGACCTCGAAGGCCTGCAATTGATCCGTCTGGGCGGCACCAAGTTCCAAGAAAATTTCTGGCGCTCGCGCGGCTGGGTGTTGCGCCAACCGGCAATCGAACCACCGGTCGACTGCAAGGACATGACCGACATCTCGACCGAGCTGGCGCGCCGCGTCGGCATCCTCGAGGAATACAACGCCGCCATCAATTCCGGCGCCGGTGGCCTGCGGCTGCAGGGCGAGAATTTCGACTACAGCCTCGACACCTCCGTCCCCCACGATTGCGAGGAGATCTGGGACTCCATCTGCAAGGCGGCAAGCCATGACACTTCGGACGGACGCGAGGTGCATGACCTCGACTGGTTCAAGGAGCACAGTTACCACACGGCGCCCTTCCCGCAACTTCAGTGGTACCTCTATCCCCACATGAAAGAGCAAGGCCTGCGCTTCGAGTTGCCCTACCAGGAGCGCATCAAGCGCCACGGCAGCCAGCTTGCGCATCGCATGCAGGAGGTCGGTATCACCTGGTGGGAAAAGCAGCTTGAGGAATATGAACCCCTGCCCACTTACGAGCGCTTCCCCGACATCTGGGTTGACTACGTTCGCGACCAGGGAGGTGACCCCGACGACTACCCCTTCGTGGCACTGACCTCGAAGAGCATGCAGTACGCCTGGGGCTCCAACGCGGGCATCCCGTTGATGGCAGAAGCAGCCAGCAACGTGGCCGGCCACAATGGCCTGGTCGTCAACCGCAGCCGGGCCAACGAATTGGGCATCGCCGACGGCGACCCCGTGATCATCGAATCGGTGGCCGGACGTACCGAGGGCTATGCCGTGCTGCGTGACGGCATTCGCCCCGACGTGGTGCTGATGATCGGTCAGTTCGAGCACTGGAAGACGCCCTTCGCCAAGGACATCAAGATGCCCAGCCTGAACTCGATAACGCCGCTGTCGCTCAAACTGACCGACGCCACGGGCTCTGGCTCCGACCACATGCGGGTCAAACTCAGCCGCGGCCAAGGCCGCAACCGGTACGCCGCATGAGCCAAACCAGCACACCAAGCGGGGTCGATGCCCAGCAGCGCTGGGGTATGGTTATCGACCTCAACCGCTGNGTCGGCTGCCANACCTGCACCNTNGCCTGCAAGCANGCANAACNNNACNNCNCCCGGGGTNCAGTGGCGNCNGGTGNTCGANGTCGAGNCNGGGCNCGTTTCCNGANGTCGAGCGNNTNTTCNTGGTNGTCGGCTGCCAGCATTGCGCCGAGCCGCCCTGCGTGCCCGTCTGCCCCACCGGCGCCACTCAGCAGCGCGCCGACGGCCTCGTCACGATGAATTACGACCGCTGTATCGGTTGCTCCTATTGCGCCGTCGCCTGCCCCTACCAGGCGCGCACGATCGTGCACCGTCAGGACTGGTACTACGGCGTCGAAACCCAGCAGGAGCAATCCGTCGCCCACCCCGAGCGCCTGGGCGTCATGACCAAGTGCACTTTTTGCCAGGAACGCGTCGATGACGGCATCGCTGCCGGCCTGACGCCGGGTGTCGATCCGGCGGCCACGCCGGCCTGCGCCGCCGCCTGCATCTCCCAGGCCATCAAGTTCGGCGACTTCAACGACGAGAGCAGCCAAGTTTCGCAACTGGCGTCTGAGAACAAGACCTTCCAGATGCACGCCGGCCTGGGGACCGAGCCCCAGATCCGCTACATCTACGACCACGCCATGACGCCCGGCCGCGAGACGGCCGAGCGCGAGTACGACGACATCCGCTTGAGCCAGACCGGCAACCCGCTGGCTGGCGAGCGGCAACAATTCTGGGACTGGAAGGCGGCCGCCAACTTCATGCTCGGTGGGGCCAGCTCGGGCCTGGCACTGGCGGCCTTCGCGGGCTGGCTGGCGGGCGGCATTCCCGATCAGGTATTGCCGCTGGCCTATCTGCTGGCGGCCATGATCATGGCGGTCGGCCTGACCACGCTGTTCTTCAAGACCGGCCGCCCCCTGCGCGCCATGAACGCCATACTCAGGCCGCAATCGTCGTGGATGTCGCGTGAGCTCTATGCCGTGTTGGCGTTCTATCCTCTGGTTTTGGCCGAGGTGCTGCCGCTGCTGCGCGACGTCGGCTGGCAGCCCAACCCGGTACTGCATACCCTTGTCGCTCTGGCGGCGCTCGGGTTCCTCATCGCCCAGGCGCGTATGCTTTACATGGCCAAGGGCATCTCGGCCTGGCGGGCACCGTTGATACCCTGGATGGTGATCATCAGCGGTATCTTCGAAGGCATCGCCATCTTGGCAGTGCTTTGGGTGCTCCGGCCCTGGTCGCCGGCACCTGACGGCATGGGCGGCCTGGCTGGAGCCGGCCTGATATTCGCCATCGCCACCTTCATTCTCTGGGTGAGCTATCGCCTGAAAGCCCAGGAGGCCGGCATCGGGCCGCTCTCGCGGCGCGACCTGGCGGCCATCACGCCGGCCGTTGCCGGCATCGGCCACATCGTGCCGGCGCTGCTGTTCACGTTGCTGCAGCTCGCACCGGGACTGCCGCAGGCGCCCCTGTTCCTGGCGGCCGGCCTGACGGCTTTGTCCGGCGGCCTGCTGTGGAAGCACCAGATGATCACTCGCATCTGCCACCACCAGGGCTACGAGCTGCCCAAGGTGCCGCAGCGCGGATCGGGCCGGGCTGCCGCACCGGCGCGACTCAAGGCCGCCTGAGACCGGGGTTCCGAGGATCATCATGGGTAAAACCCGGACAGCCTGGTCGGGCAACGGCATGTTCGCACCTGAGAGGGAAACGCTGCCGCGCGCCGATCTCGAAGCCCTGCAGTTGGCCAGGCTGCAAAAATCGCTGGCCCACGCCTACGCCAACGTGCCCCACTTCAAGGCCGCCTTCGAGGGCGCCGGCTTGACACCAGACAGCCTGAAAACACTCGACGATTTGGTGCGCTTTCCCTTCACGGTCAAGGACGACCTGCGCGACAACTATCCCTGGGGCCTGTTCGCCGTGCCGCGGGACAAGATGGTGCGGGTGCATGCCTCGTCGGGCACCACTGGCAAGCCCACCGTCGTGGGCTACACGCGCCACGACCTGGCGGTCTGGTCGCACCTCATGGCCCGGGCCCAGGCGGCCGCCGGTATCGGCCTCGGCGACGTTCTTCACAACGCGCTGGGCTACGGACTGTTCACCGGTGGGCTGGGCTTTCATGATGGCGGCCAGACATTGGGTGGCATCGTCGTGCCGATATCGGGCGGCAACACCGAGCGCCAGGTCATGCTGATCGAGGACCTAGGTGCCACGGCGCTCTTCTCGACACCGTCCTATGCCCTCAACATCGCCGAGACCGCCGATCGCCTGGGCACGGATCTGCGCTCCGGGCCGTTGCGTGTCGCCATCTTGGGCGCCGAGCCTTCGACCCAGGCCATGCAAGACGAGGTCGGCCAACGCCTGGGCCTGGTGCCGCTCGACCACTACGGCCTTTCGGAAATCCTCGGCCCCGGTGTCGGCGCGCAATGCCTCGAAGGCCGCCGCGGCACCCACGCCTGGGAAGACCACTTCGTCTTCGAAATCATCGATCCCGAGACCGAGGAACGCCTGCCGGCCGGCGAAAGGGGCGAGTTGGTCATCACCACGCTGACCAAGCAGGCCCTGCCCATGGTGCGCTACCGCACCCGCGACCTGACGTCGCTGATAGACGAGCCCTGTATTTGCGGCCGAACCCACCTACGGCTCGACCGTATAGCCGGCCGCACAGACGACATGCTGATTATCCGCGGCGTCAACGTCTTTCCCTCGCAGATCGAAGCCTTCCTGGTCGGCCTGCCCGACATCGAGCCGAATTACCAGCTCGTGGTGCGCCGCGAGGGNGCGCTCGATACCCTTGAGATCGAAGTCGAAGCCCGGCCCGGCATCGCCCCAAACGAATACCCCCGTCTAGCACAGGCGGCGCAGCATCAGATAAAGTCGATGGTTGGCGTCACGTGCGACGTCGAAGTCAAGGAGCCCGGAGGCCTGCCGCGTTCCGAAGGCAAGGCGGTGCGCGTCCGCGATCTCAGAAAAGGTTAAGTGATGAAAACCCTGCTCAACCTGACTCTCAACGGCCGCGCCCGAGAAGACGCGGTGCCCGAGAACATGTTGCTGCTCGACTACATCCGCGAGGTGGCCGGCATTACCGGCACCAAGTCGGGCTGTGACGGTGGTGAATGCGGTGCCTGCACCGTGCTGATCGACGGCCGCCCCCGCTTGGCCTGCATAACCCTCGCCCACCAGGTAGCGGGGCGCCAGGTCGAGACCATCGAAGCGCTGGCCGAGCAAGGCCGCATGTCAGCCCTGCAACGCGGCTTCCACGAGAAGCTCGGCAGCCAGTGCGGCTTCTGCACGCCGGGCATGATCATGGCCGCCGAGGGCTTGCTGCGGCGAACTCCCGACCCCAGCGAAGCCGACATCCGCCAGGCTCTTTCGGGCAACATTTGTCGCTGCACCGGCTACGTGAAGATCATCGAGGCCGTTCAGGCCGCGGCCCGGGAGCGCCAGCCGGAGCAGGCCGCATGACCGAGGTCACCAAAGAAAGCGACCGCCGCGAATACTGGGAGGCCCCGGCCAAGACCATCGGCCAGCGGCTGCCACTGGTCGACGGTCCCGAAAAGACCACCGGCCGGGCCGAGTATTCCGCCGACCTGCCGGCCCCCGATGCCCTGGTCGGCCGTATCCTGCACAGCCCCGTCAGCCATGCCGATATTGTCGCCGTCGAGACCGCGGCAGCGGCGGCGCTGCCCGGTGTCGTCGCGGTCATCACGGGCGAGGACTGCGACCAAACACACGGCATCCTGCCCATCGCCATGACTGAATACCCGCTGGCCCGCGAGCGCGTGCGCTATCGGGGCGAGCCGGTGGCTGCAGTGGCTGCCGTCGACGATGAAACCGCGGTGCGGGCGCTAGAGTTGATAGAATTTCGTTACGAAGAGCTGCCGGCTTACTACACCGCCGCCGAGGCACGGGCAGCGGACGCCGTGCAACTGCACGAAAAGCGCAAGGGCAACCTGGAGCGTCACGTCGAGTTCGAACTCGGGGACACCGCCGCAGGCTTTGCCGCCGCCGAGCGGGTCTGCGAGATGAGCTTCGATGCGGCCGAGGTCAACCACGCCCAGATGGAGCCCAACGCGGCGCTTGCCGATTGGGATCCCGAGCGCCAGCGCCTGGACCTGCATACTTCGACCCAGGTGCCCTTTTATGTCCACCTGATGGTGGCGCGCTGCCTGCAAGTCGACAAATCCCAGGTGCGTGTGGTCAAGCCCTACGTNGGNGGNGGCTTCGGCGCCCGCACNGANNNNCTNTTTCACGAGCTNATNTGNTCNNTNCTGGCCCGNGCGGCCNGCGGCCGGGTGCGCATCGTGACGCAGCGCGAGGCAAACTTCATCTGCCATCGCGGCCGGCCCGAAACCCAGACCCACATGAAAATCGGTCTCGCTAAGGACGGCCTGATCACCGCCGTGCAGTGCGAGGCCGTGCAGCGCGGCGGTGCCTATGCCAGCTACGGCACCGTCACCATCCTCTACGCCGGCTCGCTGCTCTACGGCCTCTACAACTTGCCGGCCGTCAAATACGACGGCTTCCGGGTGCTGACCAACACGCCGCCCTGCGGCGCCATGCGCGGCCATGGCACGGTCAACACACGCTTTGCCTTCGAATGCGTGCTCGACCAACTTTGCTCCGAGATGGGCCTCGACCCCTTCGAAGTCAGGCGTAAAAACATGATCCAGGCGCCAACATTCACCGAGAACGACTTGATGGTGAAGTCCTGCGGCCTGCCGGAGTGCCTCGATTGGGTCGAGGAAAAGTCGGGCTGGCAGAGCAAGAAGAACGGCCAGCTCGGACCTTGGCGTGGTGTCGGCATGGCCGCCTCGCACTACGTTTCGGGCGCCTCCAAACCGGTGCACTGGACCGGCGAGCCCCACGCCACCGTCAACCTCAAGCTCGACTTCGACTGCTCGATCACGGTGCTGACGGGTGCTTCAGACATCGGCCAAGGCTCGTCCACCATCCTGGCCCAGTGCGTCGCCGAAACCATGGGGCTGGATCTCTCGCGCATTCGCGTGGTCGCCAATGACAGCGCCGTGACGCCCAAGGACAACGGCTCCTACTCTTCGCGCGTCAGCTTCATGTGCGGCAACGCCGCCATCGACGCGGCCAACAACCTCAAAGAAATCCTGGTGGCGGCGGCGGCTCGCAAACTCGAGGCTGAGCCCGGCGATATCGAAGTGCTGGGGGAGACCTATCGCGTGGCCCAAAGCCAGGACCCGGGCCTGACCTTCAACGAGGTGGTGATGGCGGCGCTGGAGGACACCGGCACTATCACCGCCAAGGGAACCTTCGACACCATCCCCGAATCCCACGGCGGCAAGAAGTATCGTGGCGCCGCCATCGGCGGCACCATGGGATTCTCCTATTCGGCCCAGGTTGTCGAGGTCAGCGTCGACCCGGACACCGCCCTGGTCACCGTCGATCGGGTCTGGGTGGCCCAGGACGTGGGTTATGCCCTCAACCCGCTGTCTGTCGAGGGCCAGATCCAGGGTGCTGTGTGGATGGGTATGGGTCAGGCCATGACCGAGGAGACGCACTATCACGAAGGCCTTGCGGTCAGCAGCAACTTCCTCGACTACCGCATTCCCACCATCACCGACACGCCGCCCATTGAGACCCACATCGTCGAGAGCATTGACCCCAACGGCCCCTTCGGTGCCAAAGAAGCCAGCGAGTGCGCGCTTTCGAGTTTCATCCCCGCTTTGGCCAACGCCGTCGCCGATGCCACCGGGGTGAGACCCGAGGAAACGCCAGTGACGCCGGACCGGCTTTTCGAAGCCATGGCCCGCCAGGCACGCCAAAGTGCCCCGGGGACTCAAGCCGCGGAGTAAGCAAGATGGACGTGCTACCTGAATTCCGACTTCACCGCCCCACCACCGTCGCCGAGGCCTTGGCTGCGCGCGGCCAAGGCGCCGAGGCGCGTTACATCGCCGGCGGTACCGACCTGTTGGCAAACGTGCGCCGCGGCCTGACGCCGGCCAGCGCCCTGATCGACCTTTCGGCCATTGCCGAGCTGCGCCAAATCGAGCGCGATGCAGCCGGGCTGCACATTGGGGCCGGCGTGACGTTGGCAGAAATCGCCGAGGACGCGGCCATCGCCGCCGACTATCCTGCCCTTAGCCAAGCCGCCGCTTCGGTGGCGGCACCGGCTCACCGCGAGGCCGGCACCATCGGCGGCAACCTCTGCCTCGATACGCGCTGCTATTTCTATAACCAAAGCGACTGGTGGCGCCAAAGCAACGACTTCTGCCTCAAGTACCGCGGCGAAATCTGCCACGTGGTGCCGACCAGCAAGCGCTGCTACGCCGCCTATTCAGGCGACACGGCGCCGGCGCTCATGGCCTTGGGCGCCGAGATCGACGTCGCCGGCCCGGACGGCGGCCGCCGCCTGGATTTGGCCGATCTTTTCAACGACGACGGCATCGACTATTTGACCCTGGCGCCCGGTGAACTGGTCAGCGCCATCCATCTGCCGCCCGCCGGCGGCCGTTCGGGCTACGAAAAACTGCGTATCCGCCGCTCCATCGACTTCCCTTTGGCCGGCGTCGCCGTTTGGCTCGAGATGGACGGAGACAAGGTCGCTGCCCTGCGCATCGCGCTCACCGGCACCAACGCCCGACCGCTGGTCGTCGAGGGCACGGATGTGGCCATTGGTCAGACGCTCGACGACGACAGTGTCGCCACACTGGGCAAACTCGTGCAAAAGCAGATCAGCCCGGTCCACACCACGACCACGCAACCACAATACCGCCGCCGCGCCGTGACGGCGCTGAGCGGCCGGCTGTTGCGGCGTTTGGCCGCGACTTGACGACAATCATAGCCGTCGTGCGCGTACGCTCTATCTTCTACCATTGCTGATAGAGCAGGGTCGTAACGAAGGGGAGAGGGATTGGGCCAGCGCGAACTCAGCGCCGCTACCCATCTCGGTCCAGCGCTTGCCGCGGACCCCGATCTGGTGGAGCGGCTGGTGGCCGGCGANCCTGTNTTCGCGCGGCTGCGNGCCGTGGTGGGNACTCCGGCGGCGGACTTACTGACGCTCGACGACGCCGCCTGCGTTGCCGGCATAGATGTCGCTGTGCTGCTGGCCGTCGCCCGAGATGAGACGCCGCCAGCGTCGACCCGGACCGCGCCGGCAACCGAGGTGTCGGCCCGGCCCGATTGGGTCGACGAAAGATCGCTGACCGGCGCCGTCCGCCTCGACGTGCGGCCCTTCCTCGACCGCCACGAAAACCCCATTGCAACGGTTGTCGAGCTCTCCTCGCAGGTACCACCGGAGGGACTCTTCGTACTCGATTGTCCCTTCGATCCACTGCCATTGAGGCGACTGCTGATCCATCGCGGCTTCGCCGCCTGGAGCGAACAGATCGAACGCGGCCACTGGCGCGTCTGGTTTCTCAATAGCGCAACGGCACCCGCCGGTTCGAAAGGCGCCCGCCTCTGGCAGCAAAACGGGACGCCGCATATCGATGTTCGTGGTTTGCCGGCACCGGAGCCGATGCTGGCCATCGTCCGGTTGCTCGAGGCCGAGGACACCGGCGACCGCGTCGTCGTGGTGCATGAGCGCGAGCCGGTATATTTCTATCCCGAACTCGCCGAGCGTGGCTGGAGCTATCGCATCGAAATCAACGAGCCTGGCCTGGTACGCCTCTCGCTGAGCCGCGGCAGCGCTTGAAGGAAGCACCATGAGCTTTCCCGGCGCCTTCCTCGGTGGGGCCAACGAGCGCCTTCTACCGGCCTCTATCCCGTTTCGTTACTTCGGCGCCGCCGCAGTCTTTCACGTTGCGGCCTGGCTGGCTCTGCTGCTAGGCGGCGACGAGCTGCCCCATTCGATAGGCGGTTTCGGTTGGCCCTTGGCGGCATTGCACCTGCTGACGCTCGGTGTGCTGGCCATGACCGCCATCGGCGCCGCCCTGCAACTGCTGCCGGTGGCGACGCGGCAGTCGCTACGCGCCGTCTGGCCCGCTCGGCTGATTTTCTGGCTTTTCGTGCCCGGCGTAGCAGCGCTGAGCCACGGCATGGCCAGCGGCCAGGAGCTGGCGTTGGCATTGGGCGCCGGGCTGAGCAGCGCCGGGCTGTTGATCGCCGCCGCGCTGATCGCCGACAACCTGCTGCGGGCCGGCGACCTGGCCCTGGTGGCAAGCTACGCTTGGGGCGCCCTGATCTCATTGCTAGGGCTGCTGGCACTCGGCCTGGTTCTGATCGTCGACCAGTCCAGCGGGATCTTGGGCGACCAGCGCGCCATCGTCGTCGCCCATTTGGGGTTTGCCACCTATGGCTTCATGGGACTTCTGGCACTGGGCTTCAGCCAGATTCTACTGCCCATGTTCGCACTGGCGCCAGCACCTTCGAAGCGCCTCGGCTACGGCGCGCTGGGACTGGCCCTGGCCGGACTGGTATTGCTCGTGGCTGGCAGCCTGGGCGCGCCCCGATTACTGCCGCCGGCAATCCTACTCGGTTTGGCCGCCAGCGCCTGCCACCTGTGGTCGATGGCTCAGCTTATGCGCCGCCGCATGCGCAAGCGGCTGGGGCTTTCATTCGTGCTCATCCGCCTGGCCTGGGCGCTGCTGCCGCTCAGCCTGCTGCTGGCGCTTGCACTTTCCCTGAACCTTGGACCGGCGCGGGGCGAGCCCCTATTCGTGGCGCTGCTGACGCTGGGTTGGCTGCTTACTTTCATGCTCGGCATCCTGCAGCGCATCGTGCCCTTTCTGGCCTCCATGCACGGCGCCCGTCCGGGCCAGCCGCCGCCGCTACCCTCGGCCTTGGCGCCGGAGTGGACGACCAAGTTGAGCTTCTGGGCCCATCTGGCGGCTCTGTTTCTGGTCAGCCTGGGCATCATCGCCGGCTGGGGGTTGTTGGTGCGCCTGGGAGCAGTGGCGGGCCTCGTCGGTGCCCTGGCCTTCGCCGTTTTCTTCACCACCGTGATGCACCGCATGATCGCTAAAAAATCGGATGGCGAGGTTTGACAGCCTTGGCAGCAACAAAGTTTTATGGTAATTTGGTACTGAATTACCAATTAGGCTTGGTGACCCAATACCCAAGGATATCGCAACATGATGGAATACAACCGACAGATCACCCGGACCTTGCACCAGGAGCATCTCGCCACGCTGGGCTTCGTCGAACGTCTGGATACCTTTTTGGCTCGTAACCGCGGAGACGCCGCGGCCCCCAATGGCGACGATCTGAAACGCTTGTTGGGCGATCTTCGAGCCACCATCGGCGGCGAAGTCACGAAGCATTTCGACTTCGAGGAAGGCCGGCTATTTCCTGCCCTGGTGGCCGGCTTCGGCGACAACGCCATGGTCATGATTCTGACCCAGGAGCACGAAATTCTGCGCCCGCTGGCCAAGCAACTGGTGACGCTGGCCGAGATCGGCAACAATCAATTCGAACCGGCGGCCTGGAGTGAATTCCACCGCCAAGGATCGGAATATATCGAACGCATGATGTCGCACATCCAGAAAGAGGAAATGGCCCTGTTGCCGGCGCTTGAGGATGTACTCGACGACGAGCAAGACGCCAGCCTCCTGGAAGAGTACGCTATGAATGGATAACGGTGCGGGCTCGGGAGAACAGGCTATGAGCAATTCCGCAAAGATGACTGTGCGCCCCCTCGTCGCCGACGACCTGGACGAGGTGGTGGAGATCGATCGCCAGCACACCGGTCGCTCGCGCCGCGATTTCTTCCAACGCCGCATCGCCGCCGCCCTCGACAACCCTGGCGAATTCGTCCAAGTGGCCATCGCCGATGACGATGACTTCGCGGCCTTCGCCACGGCCCGGATGCTGTCCGGCGAATTCGGCAGCACCGAACCGGCGGTAAGTTTGGATCTGATCGGCGTCGACCAGGCCCATGAGGGCCAAGGCATGGGCCGGCGCCTACTGTCAGGACTGATCGAGGTCACGCGCAACAAGAGCATCAAGTTGCTGCAGACCGAGGCCAACTGGACCAACCACGACCTCCTACATTTTCTCAACGCCTCCGGCTTTACCATCGGCTACCGCCAAGTCATCGAGCGCAGCACCCAGGAACGCATTCTCGACGACGGCGACGACGAGGACGAATTCGACGAGACGGCGGTTGGCGAGGCACCGCAACTGGCCCACGACCGGGTGCCGGTGCGTTCGCTCGAAGCCGCCGACATCGAGGCTCTGCTGGCCATAGATCGGCGTATCACGAATCTTGACCGCAGCGACTACCTGCGCCGCAAGGCAGCCGAGGCGCTGGACGAGTCAGCGGTGCGGGTATCATTGGTGGCCGAGATCGACGGCTTTCCGGCTGGCTTCGTCATGGCCCGCATGGACTTCGGCGAGCACGGCCGCAGCGAGCCCGCAGCGGTCATGGACACCATCGGCACCGACCCGCGCTATGGCTTTCGCGGCGTCGGTACGGCGCTGCTCTCGCAGCTCATGATGAATCTCTCGGCGCTGCACGTGGATATGGTGCAAAGTACGCTTTCCAGCAGCAGCTTCGATCTGCTAGCGTTCCTCTACCGTTGCGGCTTCCAGCCCTCCTCGCGCTTGGCGTTCACCAAGAGGCTGGACTGACCCCACCGGCGCCAGCGCAATATAGTAGTCCCATGGGCCGCGATTCCAGAACACCACCGCCCAACCTGCGCCATCTGGTGCTACCGCTGGGCCTGATCCTCGTGATTAGCGTCGTTGCCATCGCCGGCCTGGCCTACTTCGCCGCCCGCAGCCAGGACCGCTTGGCGATCGACGACTCGCGTCACCTGATGCGCTCGGTGCTGGCGGCCGAACTTCGCGGTGTCGCCAAGTTGGCTTTGGACAACAGCTATTGGGACGAAGCAGTTGCCAACATGGTGTACGAGCCCGATGCCGAGTGAGCCGACGACAACGTCGGCAGCTACCTCTTCGAGAGCCACGGCCTGGATGGCATCTTCGTGCTCGACGGCAGCAACCGGCTGAGCTACGGCATGCGGGCCGGCGAGCGGGCCACGGCCAACCCGTTGCGGCAAATAATGGGCGGTCTGGACCGGCTGGTCAGTCGTGTCCGCCAGGGAACAAAGGACGAAGCGCCGTCGCCGCTGACGGGCCTGGTTTCGGTTGACGGTACCGTCCACCTAGTGGCGGTCAGCATGTTCACGGACTACACCTACAAGGATGGCCAGGAGATTACCAAATCGACGACCTCGGTGCTGATCCTATGCAAGCCCCTGGATGGCGAGCTGCTTACGGCGCTGGGCCGGGACTTTGGCCTGAAGGACCTCAAACACGAGCTCGTGTCGTCGCAGAATTACCAGACAGCGCTGACCCTCAGCGCCGCAGACGGCACTGCGCTGGGCATCCTGACCTGGCGTGTCGCATCTACCGGGCAGCCCATGTTGAACTGGCTGCTGCCCGGTATCGTGATCGCTTTCGTGGTGTTGGCGGGACTCGGCTTCCTGCTGCTGTGGCGCTCCCAAGCCCTGCTCACCGCCTTTATCCTGGAAACCAAAGAGCGCGAGAAGGCGGAAGAGGCCGTCCGGCAATACCAGAAGCTAGAATCGCTGAGCACGCTGGCCGGCGGCCTGGCTCACAACTTCAACAACCTGTTGGTGCCGATCCTGGCACTGGGCAGCCGCCTCCTGCGCGAGACCCCCGAGACGAACCCTCACAAGGCGGCGCTGGGGCAAATCATCCGGGCTGCCGAACGGGCCCGTGACCTGGTACATCTTGTCAGATCCTTTGGCCGCCGCAGCGAGGCGCTGCTCGACACCATCGATCTCCCCGAATGCGTCGGCGAGACCGTGCAGCTGCTGCGCGTGAGCGTGCCCTCCGACATAACGTTGAACGAGCGGATCGATGCCGACACCGGCAGGGTGGTAGCCGATCCAACCCAGATCGCCACCATGGTGATGAACCTGGCCTCGAACGCCCTCGATGCCATCGCCAAGGTGGAGGACAGGATAGGTGGCGAAGTGACTATCATCCTCGACCGCGTCGAGGTCGACAAAGAGGCGGTGGCCGCCAATCCCGACCTGGTGGTCGGCCCCCACGCCCGACTGGAGATCTCCGACAACGGCACACGCATGGCGCCGGCGGTCAGCGAACAGGTCTTCGACCCCTTTTTCACGACCAAGGATCCGGACCGGGGCACCGGCCTCGGGCTTTCCACCACTCACGGCATTGTCAGCCGCCACGGTGGCACCATCAAGGCGCGGTCCGAACTGGGTCGGGGTACGTGCTTCGAGATCTATCTGCCGCTAGCGGAAAGCCCGACGGCAGCGGCCGACTAAAGAAAACTGAGAAACGCAGGCTAGAACCGTCAGCTAAAAAGCTCAGCCCGCGCCAACAACTCGTCCAGGCCCGCGACGGCGCCGACGCCCGCTCGGCCGGCGCCGCTTTCAAGCCCGAGGAAATCGAA
>NZDS01000112.1 GCA_002690215.1 Rhodospirillaceae bacterium
TCGGGGAGCGGCTTATTTTTGCTTTGTGCTTTGTCGTTTAGTGCAGCGGGAGCGACCGCGACCCGCCGCACCTGCGGCGCGCCCGCGCAGGCAGCGGACCGCAGGTCCGCCGCCGTGAGCGACAAAAGCTTAAGTGCTGATCGGCACGCCGGCGATCTTCTTCGAGGTGCGGATACCCAGCGAGCTCTTGACATGGGCGACGTTGGGGGCCGCCGTCAGTTCGGTGGTGAGGAAGGTCTGGTAGCTGTCCCAGTCCTCGGCCGTGACTTTGAGCAGGAAATCGTACTCACCCGCCAGCATGTGGCATTCACGTACCAAGGGCCAGCTCTCCGCCAATTCCTCGAAAGCCAGGAGATCGGGCTCGGCTTGGCTGTCGAGTCCGACCAGGGCAAAGGCCGTGACGCCGAAGCCCAGCGCCTCGGCATTAACCTCGGCGTGATAGCCGCTGATGTATCCGGCTTCCTCCAGCGCCCGCACCCGGCGCAGGCAGGGCGGCGCCGAGATACCGACGCCCTTGGCCAGTTTGACGTTGGTGATGCGGCCATCTTCCTGCAGGATCCTCAGAATCCCGCGGTCGATGGCATCCAGTTTGACTTTCGGCATTCGGCCTCGCGGGCGGGGTCGCCGTGCCTCTCGGTCGTCCCGCGCTCAATAATTTTATTTCACGGCGGTCACAATATTATTACCGATCGACAAAGCCAAGAGGTCAACGCACATCGGGGATCATGATAGCGAACGCTCCATCCAAGCTTCCGCGCCTCTGCTGGGTCGTCACTGACGGCAGCGCCGGTAATGAAAACCCCGCTCTGGGCCTGGCCCAGGCGGTCGGCCTGGAGACCGAGGTCAAGCGCTTGCGCCCGCGCCGGCCCTGGACCTGGCTTCCAGGCGACTTGTGGCCGTTACCTTTCGCCGCCTTGGGTCCTGACAGCGATATCTTAGCGCCGCCTTGGCCCGACTTGGTGATCACCTGCGGCCGGCGCAGCGTACCTTACAGCCTGGCCATCCGGCGGGCCGGCGCGCGCTGCAACGTGCATATCCAGAACCCGCGCATCGGGCTCAAGCATTTCGATTTGGTGGCGGCGCCGCGGCACGACCGCCTGGCCGGTGCCAACGTCGTCGCCACCAAGGGCTCACTGCATCGCTTGACCGCTCCGCTACTGGCCGCCGAAGCGGCCCGCCTGGAGGGCAAATTCAGGCACTTGCCGCGCCCCTTGGTGGCAGTGCTGGTCGGTGGCACGAATAGTTGCTACCGCCTGACAGCGGCCGCCACCGCTGAACTGGCTGCCGGCCTGGGGGCGCTCTGTGAGGCCGGCGCCGGCCTCGTCGTGACCACCTCGCGGCGCACCGGGGCGGCCAACGAAGCGGTGCTACGCCAGGCACTCGCGGACCAGCCGGCCGTGATCTGGGACGGGCGGGAGCCCAATCCCTACTTCGCCTACCTGGGGCTGGCCGACGCCATCGTGGTAACCGCCGATTCGGTGAACATGGTGTCGGAGGCGGCCAGCACCGGCAAACCGGTCCACGTCTTCGAGCTCGAAGGCGGATTTCTTAAGTTCCGCGCCAGCAAGTTCCGCGCCTTTCACGACATGATGCGCCAAGACGGCATCATCCGCCCCTTCGCCGGGCGCCTGGAGAGCTGGAGTTACGATCCTCCCGATGACACCGCATTGGTGGCGGTTGAGGTCAAGCGCCGCCTCGGCATCTAGGTTATTTCGGCCTGCCCCTCTCTTGCGGCAGCGGGCACGAGGCTATAAATACGATGCCATCAGCGCAGGGCGGGCCCGAGGGAGATAGAGCCATGAATCAGACCCGGCACAGCAAGGTTCTCATCATCGGTTCCGGGCCGGCCGGCTACACGGCGGCGATCTATGCTGCCCGGGCCGGGCTCGAGCCCTTGGTGGTGCGCGGCCTGCAGCCCGGCGGCCAGATGACCATCACGACCGACGTGGAAAATTTCCCCGGCTTTGCCGACGTCATCCAGGGCCCTTGGCTGATGGAACAGATGGAGGCCCAGGCCAGAGCCGTCGGCACCGANATGATCGAGGACACCGTCGTCGAGGTCGACTTCGCGGCCCAGCCTTTCGTGGCGCTGGGCGATTCGGGGACGCGCTACAGCGGCGACGCCGTGATTATCACCACCGGTGCCCAGGCGCGCTGGCTGGGGCTGGAGAGCGAGGGCCGCTTTCAGGGCTTCGGGGTCTCGGCTTGCGCCACCTGCGACGGTTTCTTCTACCGTGGCAAGGAAGTTGCCGTGGTGGGCGGCGGTAATACGGCCGTCGAGGAAGCTCTTTACCTCACCAATCACGCCGACAAGGTGACGTTGGTGCACCGGCGCGATGAGCTGCGGGCGGAAAAGATCCTGCAACGCCGCCTGCTGGGGCACCAAAAAATTGCTGTGGTTTGGGACAGTGTGGTCGAGGAGATTCTGGGCGACGACGATCCGCCCGGCGTGAGCGGAGTGCGGCTGCAGAACGTCAAGACCGAGGCCCGCCAGGAACTCGCCGTGCATGGCGTCTTCGTGGCCATCGGCCACGCCCCGGCCACCGAGGTCTTCAAGGGCCAGGTCAAGATGGACGAAGAGGGCTACATCGTTACGGCGGCCGATTCGACGGCCACCAGCGTGCCCGGCGTGTTCGCAGCCGGCGACGTCCAGGACAAGCTCTTCCGCCAGGCTGTTACAGCCGCCGGCACCGGCTGCATGGCCGCACTCGAAGCCGAGAAGTTCGTGGCCGCCAAGGAGGCTGCCGAAACCGCCGCGGCGGCAGAGTAGGTGGCCGGAATCCGGCCATGAACTGGAACAAGATCAAGATCTTCCATGCTGTCGCCGATGCCGGCAGCTTCACCCATGCCGGTGAGCTCTTGAACCTCAGCCAGTCGGCTGTCAGCCGCCAGGTTTCGGCGCTGGAGGAAGACCTCAACGTGCCGCTCTTCCACCGTCATGCCCGTGGCCTCAAGCTGACGGCCCAGGGCGAGACATTGTTCCGCGCTGCCCACGATATGTCGGCCCGCATCGCCATGACCGAGGCGCTGCTCACAGAGGCCAAGGAAAAGCCCAGCGGCGAGTTGACCATCTCGNCNACCGTGGGNTTCGGNTCGACCTGGCTGACNCCGCGCATCGGCGAATTCCTCGANCACTANCCNGACATNAACGTNCACATNGTNGTCACCGACANGGAGCTCGACCTCTCGATGCGCGAGGCCGANGTCGCNATCCGCATGCGNCAGCCCGTGCAGCCCGATCTGNTNCAGCGCAAGNTNANGACCTTNCACCANCACGTNTANGCCGCGCCNGAATANCTCAAGCGCTTCGGCACGCCGCAAAGGGCCGAGGACTTGGACAACCACCGCCTGATCATCTATGGCGAGGAGGCGCCCTCCTACATCGCCAACATCAACTGGCTGATTGCCGCCGGCACCGACAACCCCGCCAACCGGCGGCCGGTGCTGCGTGTCAACAACGTCTACGGCCTGTTGCTGGCGGTTGAGTCGGGCGTTGGCATTGGCGCCATTCCGGACTATATGGTGCGGGGCAACAATCGTATCACACAGATATTACCGGGCGTCGAGGGTCCCACATTCGACACCTATTTCGTTTATCCCGAGGAATTGCGGAATTCACTGAGAATCGAGGTTTTCCGCGACTTTATAATCCGCAAAGTGGCTGAATGGCATTTCTGAGAGGGTTCCAATTCCCGGCTATGCAAAAATTGCATAGCTGGTTTGCACAATATTGGGTAGCCTTTTGCCGCTCTACCCCCCATCTATAGGGCCTAGCGGATGTTGCATCGCAGCATTCGTTCGTTCCGGGCGCAACACCCGGAACCGGATCGGCGGTTTTTTTTGGCCGGTCCGATACGTCTCCCAGACGTATTGCCTCCCTGTTGAACTTGCCGGGCTCTTTTGAGTCCGGCTTTTTTTTGCCCAGGCCGTGACTCGTTGAGGATAGCGGGCCAGTCGCCGCGCCGGAATCTGCGGGGAGCGCCAACAACTCTGTCTATTAGAAAATTCTAATATACGATATGGTCGGGATCAGCCCCCGGCATCAGGGCTGTAAACCCGAGAGGAAGTTCATGCTTGAGAACATTTTCACCGCCGTCACCACGATGGTCGCTGTCGGCCTCGCTGTAGGAATTTCTACTACTGCAAGAAATGTCATGGACCGTGCCGCCGGTATTCGCCGCGGAAGGAGCCGGTAATCTCAACCGGCGAAGTCAGATGCAAGGCCGTTCATCCGCTTTATTGGCGAGATCAGAACGTCCTACAAAACGGTTGCAGAGTGCCCGGCCAGGCCCGCTCGATTAACGGTACATCCCGGACAAAAGTGGACCCGGCAATGATATCTGCGCTCAAAGGCATTGAGAACAATAGCCGTATCCAAATTCTATGTTGGTTTGATGAAGCTGATCGCTCTGCCCTGCAGACAGTTCCCAGATGGTCGGAAACCAAAGAAAAATTAGGCGTTTTCGCTCTGCGATCTCCTATGCGCCCAATTCCGATCGCTTTGAGCACCGTGGAACTCCTCAAGGTCGAGGGTAACGAGCTGACGGCGGGTGCCCTCGATTGCCGTGACGGCACGCCGCTGCTGGATATCAAGTCACATATCAATCAACCGTGAGGGCCGAAACCGACCCGCGCGCCTTTCTCGAAAAAGGGGCGAGGTTTGAGCCCGGCTTTCTTTCGTGCCACCCTGGGCCGGGCAACGGCGGCGCTGGAGCGGAGGAGCGGCATGAAGGCGGTGGTGTTCAAGGCTCCCGACGAGCCCCTGGAAATCGCAATGGTGGCAGATCCCTTGCCCGAGGAGGGCGAGCTGTTGCTGCGCGTCCGGGCTTCGGGCATTTGCGGCTCGGACCTGCACATGGCCCAGGTGCGCGATCGTGCAGGCGGTATGATGCCCTTGCCCGAAGGCACCATTCTGGGTCACGAATTCGCCGGCGACATCGCCGCAATGGGCGCCGGCGTCGAGGGCTGGCGCGAGGGTGAGCGGATCTGCGCGCTGCCCTATCTTTCCTGTGGCCGTTGCGAGATGTGCCTGAGCGGTCACGGCCACCGTTGCGCCGAGGTCGTGTCCACCGGCCTGGGCAAGCTGGCCGGCGCCTATGCCGAGTATGTGCGGGTGGGCGCGGATCAGGCCATGCGGCTGCCGGAGAGCGTCGACTATCGCGCCGGCGCTCTGGTCGAACCTCTGGCCGTCGGCCTGCACGCCGTCGAGGCGGCGGGGCTGCAGCCAGGCGATGCCGTGCTGGTGGTCGGTGCCGGCCCGATTGGTGCTGCGGTCACCATGTGGGCCCGCTTCCTGGGCGCGCGCCAGGTATGCGTCAGCGATCTCTCGCCGGCCCGGGCGGCGGCGGCAGCCGGCTTTGGCGCCACCCGCTGCATCGACGCCAGTTCGGAAAACGTCGTCGCCGCTTGCAAAGAAGCCGCCGGTAGCCGACCCCAGGTGATCTTCGACTGCGTCGGAGTGCCGGGCTCACAACAGCTTTGCATGGATTACGCGCCGCTCTATGGCCGCATCGTCGTGGCAGGGGTCTGCATGCAGCCCGACACCACCATTCCGGCCAAGGCCATCACCAAGGAATTGGCGCTGCGCTACGTCTATTGCTACCGCCGTCAGGACTTCGAATTCACTCTCGACATGCTGGCTGCAGGGCGCATCGATCCCGCCGCCATGGCCAGCCACTTTGTTGATTTCGAGGGCTTCCCGGCGGCTTTCGAGGATCTGAAAAAACCTGGTGACCAGTGCAAGGTGCTGCTTGAGCCCTAGTCGAGTATCAGGATCGATAGGGGCGAAGAAAGCGGCGCACGTCGGCCACCAGCTCAGTCCCGCATTCCAGCGCCGTGAAATGGCCGCCCTGGTCCAGGTCGTGGCGGTGGGTGACATTGTACATGCGTTCCAGCCAGCCCTCGGGAGGTAGCGGGAAAAGGTCGTGGGGCGGTAGGCAGAAGCCCGTCGGCACCGTCACGCGCTGACCTTCTCCCAGGCTGACGTCGCCGCCGTGGCGCACCGCGTGGTAGATCCAGTTGGCCGTAGCGATGGAGTTGGTGAGCCAATAGAGCGACACGTTGGCAAGCAACTGGTCCATGCTGAAGGGCGGCGGCTGGTCCGCCGGAGCGCTGGGCCGTCCATGGAATTTCTCGATGATCCAGGCGGCCAGGCCGACGGGTGAATCGGTAAGCCCGAAGTTGAGGGTCTGCGGCTTGGTGCCCTGGATAGCCTGGTAGCCGCCCTCGCGACTGAGCCGAGCCTGGACGCGGCCCACCCAGTCCTTCTCGGCCGCACTGAGGGGTGCCGTTCCGGCACCGCGGTAGGGTGAGAAGCCGATCATGTTGAGGTGGATGGCGATCAGCGATTGGGGCTCCGTGAGTCCCAGCCAAGAGGTCACTACGCTGCCCCAGTCGCCGCCCTGGGCGGCGTATCGCCGGTAGCCCAGCACGTCCGTCATCAAGGTGTGCCAGAACCCGGCGATGGCGCGCGGGCCGATGGGCTTTTTGGGCTTTGAGGAAAAGCCGTAGCCCGGCAGCGTCGGCACCACCACGTCGAAGCTGTCGATCGCCTCGCCGCCGTGGCGTTCAGGGTGGGTTAGCGGCTCCAGAATGTCGATGAATTCGAGAAACGAGCCCGGCCAGCCGTGACTGAGGAGCAGTGGCATGGGCTTTGGGCCCGAGCCCTTGAGGTGGAGGAAATGAATGTCAAAGGTCTCGCCGTCAGCGGCCGCGATGGGAGCGGTGAATTGATCGAAGCGGTTGAGCCGGGCCTCGACGGCCCGCCAGTCGAACTCCTGCTGCCAATAAGCTACCAGTTTCTTCATGTAGGCCAAGTTGCTGCCGTAGAGCCAGCCCGCCTCGACCGGCTCGTCGGGCCAGCGGGGAAGGGCCAGGCGCGCCCTCAGGTCATCGAGGTCGGCGTCGGGAATGGCTATGGAGAAGGGCTGGATTTTCATACTAACTAAAGGCAGCCCGAGGCTGCGAGGCTGTTAGCCGGCGCGGCCGTGGCAGTGCTTGTATTTTTTGCCCGAGCCGCAGGGGCAGGCCGAGTTGCGCGGCACCTTGCCCCAGGTCGTGGGATCCTGGGGATCGGGCTCGCTGGGCCTCGCCGGGGCCAGGACGGCGGCCAACTCGATCTCGGCCATCTGGTCGTCACCGGAAACCGGGTCGAAGTGACTTTCCTGGGTGGCCAATTCGGCCCGGGGATCTGTGCGTTCGGGAATGGGCTGGTCCTGGTCGAGGTGCAGCTCGACGTGGGCCAGCAGCGTCGTCACCTGGTCGCGCAGCCCGGCCAGCGTGGTTTCGAAAAGATCGAAGGCCTCGCGCTTGTATTCGTTGAGGGGATCGCGCTGGCCATAGGCCCTGAGGCCGATACCCTGGCGCAGGTGGTCGAGCGACAGCAGGTGTTCCTTCCAGTGCTGGTCGAGCAACTGCAGCAGCAGATTCTTCTCCACCAGGCGCCACAGCTCGCGGCCATAGTTGGCTGCCTTCTCGGCCATGCGCCGGTCGGCCTCGGCTTGCACGCGCTCTTCTATCTCGGTCTCGGCGACGCCCTCTTCGGCAGCCCATTCTTCGATCGGCAGCTCCAGCCCCAGCACCCGCATGAGATCAGTTTTGAGGCCCTCGACCTGCCACTCCTCGGAATAGGCCTTCTCGGGGATATGGCGCTTGACCAAACCCTCCATGACGTCGTGGCGCATGTCGGCGATGGTTTCGGAGACCTCTTCGGCGCGCATCAGGTCGATGCGCTGCTCGTAGATCACCTTGCGCTGGTCGTTCATCACGTCGTCGAACTTGAGCAAGTTCTTGCGGATGTCGAAGTTGCGTGCCTCGACCTTCTGCTGGGCCTTCTCAAGGGCCTTGTTGATCCAGGGGTGGACGATGGCTTCGCCTTCCTGGAGACCGAGTTTGCGCAACATCGAATCCATGCGCTCGGAGCCGAAGATGCGCATCAGATCGTCTTCCAGACTGAGGTAGAACTTGGAGGCCCCGGGGTCGCCTTGACGGCCCGAGCGGCCACGCAACTGGTTGTCGATGCGCCGGCTTTCATGGCGTTCGGTGCCCACCACGTATAGGCCGCCGGCTGCGATGACCTTCTCCTTTTCGGCCGCCGTTTCGGCTGCGATGGTGGCCTGCAGCTCGCCTCGCTGGTCGTCGTCGGCGTCCTCCGGCAATTCGATTCGCAGCCGCATGTCGGGATTGCCACCGAGCTGAATGTCGGTGCCGCGGCCGGCCATGTTGGTGGCGATAGTGATGCCGCCGACGCGTCCGGCCTGGGCGATTATCTGCGCCTCCTGCTCGTGGTAGCGGGCGTTGAGCACTTTGTGCGGGATCTTGCGCTCTTTGAGGCGGGCCGCCAGTTCCTCTGATTTGTCGATCGAGACGGTGCCGATCAGCATGGGCTGACCGCGTTTCTGGCAGTCCTCGGTCAATTCGATGATGGCCTGGTATTTTTCCCCGGCGGTGCGGTAGACCTCGTCGTCGGCGTCTTCGCGGATGCAGGTCAGGTTGGTCGGGGCCTGCACCACTTCGAGCTTGTAGATGTCGGCGAATTCGGCCGCCTCGGTGACGGCGGTGCCGGTCATGCCGGCCAGTTTCTCGTAGAGCCGGAAATAGTTCTGGAAGGTGATCGAGGCCAGAGTCTGGTTTTCCTGCTGCACCGAGACGCCTTCCTTGGCCTCCAGTGCTTGGTGCAGACCCTCGGAATAGCGCCGGCCTTCCATCATGCGGCCGGTGAACTCGTCGATGATGATGACCTTGTTATCCTTGACGATGTAGTCGGTGTCGGCGGCAAACAGCTTGTGCGCCCGAAGCGCCTGGTTGACGTGATGGACGACGGAAACGTTGGCGATGTCGTAGAGCCCGCCCTCGGAAAGGAAGCCGCTGTCCTTGAGCAATTCCTCGGCGCTCTCTACGCCGTCGTCGCTCAGCGAAACCGTGCGCGATTTCTCGTCGAGTTCGAAGTCGTCGTCGCCGAGCTTGGGGATGATCCGATCGATCTGGTGGTAGAGCTCGGAGCTGTCCTCGGCCGGGCCGGAGATGATCAGCGGTGTGCGCGCCTCGTCGATCAGGATCGAGTCGACCTCGTCGACGATGGCGAAGCCGAAGTCGCGCTGTACCATGTCCTCGAGGGCAAACTTCATGTTGTCGCGTAGATAATCGAAGCCGAACTCGTTGTTGGTGCCGTAGGTGACGTCGGCGCCATAGGCTACGCGGCGTTCGTCATCGTCGAGGCCGTGCACGATGCAGCCGACGCTGAGGCCGAGGAAGCTGTAGATCTCGCCCATCCATTCGGCGTCGCGCTGGGCCAGGTAGTCGTTGACCGTGACCAGATGTACGCCGCGGTCGGCCAGGGCGTTGAGGTAGATGGGCAGCGTAGACACCAGGGTCTTGCCCTCGCCGGTGGCCATCTCGGCGATGCGGCCCTGATGCAGCACCATGCCGCCCATCAACTGGACGTCGAAGTGGCGCTGCCCCAGCGTTCGCTTGGAGGCCTCGCGCACCGTGGCAAAGGCTTCGACCAGCAGGTCGTCGAGGCTTTCGCCGGCTTCCAGGCGTTCCTTGAACCAATCGGTGCGGGCCCGGAGTTCGAAGTCCTTGAGTCCCTCGAGCTCGGCCTCCAGAGCATTGATCTCGGCTACCGGCCCTTCGAGCTCGCGTAGCACGCGGTCGTTGGCAGTACCAAAGATTTTTCTCGCCAGCGCACCGATCATGCGAAGCCTCGGGGAAAGTGGAAAAAACCGGCGCCGCGGCCGACCGACCTGAGACATAAGGGCAGGGCATGGCGGTGTCAACGATGCGAAAATTCCTGGCCAACCAGCACCTTGTCGGCAGGTTCCGGGCTGTATAGTAAAGAGCGGCCGGAGGCAACCAAACGGAGAACCGCCATGGCAGGCAAAACCAGGCGCAAAGGCGCCAAATCCAATGCCGCAGCGGCGGCCAGGTCGCCGCTGGCGCCGGCCCGCTTTGCCGGCCTGCCCGAGATTGCCGGCCTCAGATTGGCGGCCGCCAGCGCTGCAATACGGAACCCTGGGCGCAGCCTCGGCCGCAAGGACGTCATGTTGGCCGAACTGGCCCCCGGCACCACCGTGGCCGGCGTTTTCACGCGTTCGCAAACCGCCAGCGCTCCGGTCGACTGGTGCCGGGACGCGGTTCGCGGCGGCAAGGCCCGGGCGCTGCTGGTCAATGCCGGCAACGCCAACGCCTTCACCGGAGCAGCCGGGCTGGCGGCGGTCGAGCGCACGGCCCGGGCGGCGGCCCAGGCGGTGGGCTGCAGGCCGGGTCAGGTGTTCATCGCCTCGACCGGCGTAATCGGCGAGAAGCTGCCGGACCAGCGCATCATCCGGGTATTGGGGGGGCTTGGGAGCCGCCTCAGGCCGGGCGCCTGGAAGCCGGCCGCCGAGGCCATCATGACCACCGACACCTTCCCCAAGGGCGCCAGCCGTCAGGCCGAGATCGGCGGCCAACGCGTCACCATCGCCGGCATCGCCAAGGGCTCGGGCATGATCGCCCCCGACATGGCCACCATGCTGGCCTTCGTTTTTACCGACGCCCGCTTGCCGGCGGCCGTGCTCAAGCGCTGCCTGGTGGCGGCCAACGCACGCTCCTTCAACGCCATCAGCGTCGACAGCGATACCTCGACCTCGGATACGGTGTTGTTGTTCGCCACCGCCAAGGGGCCGCGCCACCGTGCCGTCAAATCCGCCGGCGATGCCCACCTCAAGGACTTCCGGGCCAAGCTGGGTGAGGTCTTGACCGAGCTCGCGCAGCAGATCGTGCGCGACGGCGAGGGCGCCAGCAAGTTCGTCACGGTCAACGTGCGCGGTGCCGAATCCGCCCGGGCGGCGCGGCAGATCGGCTTGTCCATCGCCAACTCACCGCTGGTCAAGACCGCCATAGCCGGCTGCGACCCAAATTGGGGCCGCATCGTCATGGCCGTCGGCAAGTCGGGCGAGAAGGCCGACCGCGATCGCCTGGGTATCGCCATCGGCGGCACCGAGATTGCGCGGCAGGGCCTGGCCGTACCGGATTACGACGAGACCCCGGTGGCGGCCTACATGAAGGGTGACGAGATTGACATCAGCGTCGACGTCGGCGTCGGCCGCGGCCGTTTCACGGTCTGGACCTGCGATCTCACGCACGGCTATATCTCGATCAACGCGGACTATCGTTCGTGAGCGCCAAGCCCACAAAGCCCACAAAGCCCGCAAAGCCCGCAAAGCCCGCAAAGCCCATCGTGCTGGTCGTCGCCGCTGCCCTGGTCGACCCCGACGACCGGGTGTTGGTGGCGCGCCGCCCGGCGGGCAAGGCCATGGCCGGGCTGTGGGAATTTCCCGGCGGCAAGCTGGCGGACGGCGAAACGCCGGAAGAGGCATTGATCCGCGAGCTCAAGGAGGAGCTCGCCATCGACGTCACGGAATCCTGCCTCGCCCCCTTCACCTTCGCCTCACACGAGTACGGGGACTTCCACCTTTTGATGCCGCTTTACGTCTGCCGCGTTTGGCAGGGAACGCCCCACGCCCGCGAGGGCCAGGAACTCAAATGGTTGCTTCCCCGAAGCCTCGTCGATTACCAAATGCCGCCGGCCGACAAACCCCTGGTCGCCATGCTGCGGGATTTTTTGTAAGGCACTCCGGGATTAGAAATCGTAGCCGGGACGCCGACAGCCTTTCCGTTCAGCTGTCGCCTTGGGCCGCTATTACGGCGTCCATCAGTTCGATTTGCTCCTTGAGGTGAGTGAAGCGCGCGAAGGCGGATTTTTCCGAAAACCTCATGTCGACTGCCGACGAATCACCCTCGAGTATCCAGGCCTCGATACGCCGCATGGTGGTGGTGCCGGCCTGTTGGCCCTCCTGTTCCAGCGTCGGTTCGCCATAGATGCGCCGGGCTTCCTGGCGCACCGCCGGCCAGGCGCGCTCGCGGCCCGTCAGCTCCAGGACCAGGCGGAACAGGCGGCCCTTGTAAAATCCGGCGCAGACGGAGATTTCGCCCTTACCGATGGTCAGCTTAAAGTTCTTCACTTTGAAGAGCTTGCGAATCGGCCTCATAAAAGGCCAGGCCCGCGGCTTGGCAATGCGCCGGCCGCGGCTGCCGGTGACCTCGTCCCAGCCCTCGGCGACGTAACGCAGTTGATAGAGGTGTCTTTTGCAGGACGCACTTGGCAAGGCCTTCTTGTAGGGGATTTGCTTGACGGTCATGCCGAAGGCGAACTTGAAGACCGCCGTGTCGCCCTGCGCCAAGACCGGTGAAGCAGTCAGCAACAAAGCCAAAAGAGCGGCTGAAAAGAACGCTCGAAGGCCCAAAGACGATACCTTTTGCATGGCTCCCCCCAGGTCAGGATTCCCGACGGCTGTTCGATCCTACAGCCCTGATCTTACCGATTTACGCGGCTCGATCCAGCATAACGAACAGTTGCGTTCCATGGCAAGGATCACTATCTCAGATTTCGTCCTCGCCCAATGCTTCGGCTAAGCTGGCCGTGGCGCTGCCGGGCCGGGCCGGCTGAGGTTGCGAGCGGTGCGGCGCCCAGGCCGTCAAAGTGATGATCTGGAAGCGCGCTGGCAGGCGACCGTCGGGGTCGGCGAAATTTTGGCGATAGAGCTCGGCGGCGCGCCCGAGTAGGCGCCGTGGCGTGAAATTTCGCTGCCGCCCGGCCAGGGCATTGCTCTCACCCATGCCGCGCAGGTCGCGCATCAGGCTGAGCGCGTCGCCATAACTGACGCATAGGCTGTCGACGTCGGCCACCGGCAGGGCAAATCCGGCCCGGGTCAAGAGGTCGCCGGCGTCGCGCACGTCGGCGAAGGGCGAAATGCGCGGGCTGGCGCCACCGCTGAGTTCGCTCTCGGCTTCGACCAAGACGCTGCGTAGTTCGCACAACGTGTCGCCGCCCAAGATCGCCGCCAGAAACAGACCGTCGGGTTTGAGGCAGCGGCGGATCTGCGCCAGCGTGCCCGGCAGGTCGTTGACCCAGTGCAGCGCCAGGCCGCTGACCACCAAATCGAACGAGGCCTCGGCAAAGGGCAGCAGCTCCTCGTCGGCCACCAGATCGAGGCCGCTGCCGTGACGACGGGCGGCGGCGATCTGGGCCGCCGAGAGATCGCAGCGCACAATGCTCTCGATGCCGTTCCGGCCGGCGATGTTGCGGCCCAGCGTACCGTTCAGGCATCCCAGGTCGAGGGCGCGGGGAAAGCGGCGGGTAACGTCGCCCAATCGTTCGCCGAGGCGCTCGGCAACCTCGCTGGTCAGGAAATCGTATTCCGCAAAGCCGGCTGCGGCGCGGTCGCGATGCACCCGCACGGCGCGGCGGTCGAAGACGACGAGGTCATCGGACATGCCGAGCATATGGCATTCCTGGCCTTCGCCGGCAAGGTCCAGCTGATTTGACTCGCTGCCGCCCGGCCAGCTTAGATGCAACTTATGGCTGCTACGCTGCTCTCGCGGGCCTCGCGGTTTCTGCTGCCGGCGCTCGATATCGTCCTGCCGCCACGCTGCCTGGCCTGTCGCAGCGTCGTCGACGGTCAGGGCCAATTGTGCGCTGCCTGCTGGCGCCAACTCACTTTTCTCGACGACCCTATGTGCGCGATTTGCGGCTTTCCCTTTGCCTATGAGCAGGGGCCCGATGCGCTCTGCGGTAGTTGTGTGCGCGAGGCGCCGGAATTCGCCGCCGCCCGGGCGGCATTGCGCTATGACGAGGCCAGCCGGGGCCTGATCCTGGCGCTGAAGCACGGCGACCGCACCGACTTGGCGCCCAGCCTGGGGCGCTGGCTGACTCGCGCCGGGGCGGCCCTGTTGGAAGGGGCGGATGTGCTGGTGCCGGTGCCGCTGCACCGCCGCCGCTTGTTCGCCCGGCGCTACAACCAGGCCGCCCTGGTGGCCGAGGCGCTGGGCCGGGCCAGCGGGCTCGAATTGGTGCCCGATTTGTTGCGTCGCAAGCGTTCGACACCGCCCCAAGGTGGTCTCAGCCGCAGCGCCCGCTTTCGCAACCTGGAGGGTGCCATCGTGCTGCCGGCCGAGAGCCGCCCGGCCGTCCAGGGCCGCACCGTGGTGCTGGTCGACGACGTCATGACCACCGGCGCCACCGTCCGCACCTGTTCTCAAGTGTTGTTGCGCGGCGGTGCCCGCGAGGTGCGGGTGCTCACCGTGGCCCGGGTTGTTCGGCCCAACAGCGACCCTATATAGTTGCCCGCCGGAGGTGCCGAGATGAACGACGTGGTGATCTACACGACGCCCTACTGCCCATTCTGCTGGCGGGCCAAGGGATTGCTGGAAAAGAAAAGTGTAGATTATGACGAGATCGACGTCAGCACCGATCCCGAGGCCCGGCGCCGCATGATGGAGCGGGCCGGCGGCCACACGGTGCCGCAGATCTTCATCGGCGAGCGCCACGTCGGCGGCTGCGACGAGCTATACGAGCTCGACTTCGATGGCGAGCTGGACACCCTATTGGGAGCAAGTGCATGACCAGCCTGAAAGTCGCATGCGTGCAACTCAACACCGGCGCCGATATGGCCGCCAACCTGGCTGCCGTCGGCGATCTTGTGCGCCGAGCCCGGGACGGTGGCGCCGACCTCATCACGCTGCCGGAAAATACCGCCATGATGGCTGAAAGTGCGGCCGACTTGCGGGCCAGCGCCGTGCCCGAGGCCGAGCACCCGGCTGTCGCCGCCTGCGCCGAGCTGGCGCGCCAGACCGGCGCCTGGCTGTTGGCCGGTACGCTGGGCGTACGCTCGGCCGACGGCCGCGTGGCGCCGCGCTCGTTTCTCTTCGACGGCCAGGGCGAAATCCAAGCGCGCTACGACAAGATCCACATGTTCGACGTCGACTTGCCAGAGGGCGAGGTGCACCGAGAGTCCAAGACCTTCGAACCCGGCAATCGTGCCGTACTGGCGGCCACGCCCTGGGGCTTGATGGGCCTGACGGTCTGCTACGACGTGCGGTTCCCCTATCTCTATCGGGCCTTGGCCCATGCCGGAGCACGGCTGTTGACGGTGCCGGCAGCCTTCACCCGGGTCTCGGGCGAGGCCCACTGGCACACACTCTTGCGTGCCCGGGCCATCGAGACCGGCTGTTTCGTGGTAGCCCCGGCCCAATGCGGCCGGCACCCGCGCAAGCGCCAGACTTACGGCCGTTCGCTGATCGTCGATCCCTGGGGTCGGGTGCTGGCGGAGGCCGGCCAGGAGGTCGGCGTGATCAGCGCCGAAATCGACCTGGCGGCCTGCGACGAAGCCCGCACCATGATTCCGGCACTCAGCCACGACCGCCGCTTCGAAGGCCCCGAATTGCCGGTAATCGGCGCCGACCGCGCGCGCGGGTAGCGCACTACGATTTTGGGCCGCGGCGCTCATATTGTTATTTCGGCGATATGGGACGGGGCAGGGAGATAGCGGCCCGGTCCGCCCGTTCGCTGAGGCTTTCGAGAATGCCCGGGTAAAGCTCGACCCCTGCCGCCAGGGCTTGGCGTTTGCGCTCGAGTGCGCGCTGGCCGGGCAGGCGCACGGCGGCGATGCCAAGTGCCGGTGGGTTGGCGCGACAGGCCTGGGCCAGCCAAGTGGTCTGCTGCATGAAGGGTGCCTGGCCGGCGAAAGCCTCGGGGTCGAGCACCTGGACATAGACCGCGGCGCCCCATTCCGAAACCCCGTCGGCCCGGCCAAATCCTGAAAGCCCCTGGGTCAGGGCCTCGATCATCAAGGCCAAGCCGTAGCCCTTGTGGCCGTGGTCGAGACCGCCAGTGGGCTGGATGGAGCCCGCTGGTTCGGCAAACATAACCGCCGGATCATCGCTGGGCCGGCCTTCGGCATCAAGCAGCCAGGGGTGCTCCAGCCGCCGCCCCTCGGCGTTCAGCCGGGTGCATAGCCCCAGCGTGGTGATGGAGGCCGAGATGTCGATCAGTACGGGCTCGTCTTCCGTCGGAATACCGATGGCGATGGGGTTGGGGGTGTAGAGCTGTCGCCTGCCGCCGAAGGGGGCAACACCGGAATTGGCGGGATCCGATGAGGCCAGGATGATCATGCGGCCCCGGGCCGTGGCGCGCTCGAGAAAGGCTGCCAAACAAGCGATGTGGTGGCTGCGCCGGAGGCTCAGCGTGCAACTGCCGTATTGGCCCGAACGTTCGACCGCCAGATCGATGGCTCTGGCCGTCAGCCAGACGCCCGAAAGGTAGTGCCCGTCCCATACCACGACGGCGCCGCGGTCACTGACCACCTCGGGCTCACCCTGGCCCCGCATGCCGCCCTCTTCCAGTGCCCCAAGATAGCCGCCTAGCAGCTGCAGCCCGTGCGTGGTGTGGCCCATCAGGTCGGCCTCGACCAACAAAGGCGCCACCACCTCGGCCTGTTTGGGTTCCATATCAGCGGCCCGGAGGAGCGCCACGGCAAAGCCGATCAGCTCGCTGGCGTCGTAAAGCTCGGTCATGGCTTCGCCCCCCGTAAGAGTACTTAGTTTTGGCTTTGGCCAACTGTGGTCGACCCCGTTTACAATAGTAGGCGTTTTCGCTTTCCAGGGCAGGAGTTCACCGTGTCATCTCTCGATCAATTTCGCGACGAGACTCGCAGTTGGCTCGAGGCCAATTGTCCCGACAGCATGCGCACGCCGATGCCGGAGGAGGAAACCGTGTGGGGCGGGCGCAACCCGGTCTTCGTCAATCCCGATTCCCAGCTCTGGCTCGAACGCATGGCTGAAAAGGGCTGGACGGCGCCGATCTGGCCCAAGGAGTACGGCGGTGGCGGGCTCGACAACAGCGAAGCTCGAGTCCTGCAACACGAAATGGCGCGCCTCAAGTGCCGCTCACCGCTCTTCAGCTTCGGCCTCTGGATGCTCGGGCCGGTGTTGCTGGAGGTCGGCAACGAGGCCCACAAACAAGAACACCTCCCGAAGATCGTGGCCGGCCAGATCCGCTGGTGCCAGGGCTATTCCGAACCCGGCGCCGGATCGGACTTGGCGGGTCTGCAGACAAAGGCCGAGGATCGTGGCGACCACTACCTGATCAACGGCCAGAAGGTATGGACCAGTTATGCTGACAAGGCCGACTGGATTTTCTGCCTGGTGCGGACCGACACTGCGAAGAAACACGAAGGCATCAGTTTCCTGCTTTTCGACATGGCGAGTGAGGGCGTCACCACCCGTCCCATCAAGTTGATCAGCGGCTCCTCGCCGTTTTGCGAGACCTTCTTCGATAACGTCCATGTGCCCAAGGAGAACCTGGTAGGGAAGCTGAACGGTGGCTGGGACATCGCCAAGCGGCTGCTGCAGCACGAGCGCACCATGATCTCGTCCATGGGCATGGGGAGCGCCATCGGCTCGTCTGAGCTCTCCCTCGACGGCTTGGCCAAGGAATATGTCGGCGTCGACAACCGCGGCATCGCCGACGCCGTGCTGCGCGACGAGATCGCCCGCCAGGAGATCAACTCGCGCTGCTTCGCTGCCACCCTGCGCCGGGCCGGCGAGGAGGCCAAGGCGGGCGGTCCGGGCCATACCTCGGCCATGCTCAAGTACTACGGCACCGAGCACAACAAGCGGCGCATGGAGCTGATGATGAAGTGCGTCGGCTTCCAGGGTCTCGGCTGGGAGGGCGAGGGCTTCGACGACGACGAGCTCAACATTACACGCGGTTGGTTGCGCTCCAAGGGCAACTCGATCGAGGGCGGCACCTCCGAGGTCCAGCTCAACATCATCGCCAAGCGCGTGCTTGGTTTGCCGGATTAGTTCGGAGGTCAAGGAAATGACGTTCGTGCTGAACGAAGAACAGGTTCTGATCAAGGACACGGCGCACAACTTTTTTGCCGATCAGGCGCCGGTTTCGGCGCTCAGGGCCTTGCGCGACGAGGGTGATGAACAGGGCTATTCGCCAACGCTGTGGCGCGACATGGCGGAGCTGGGCTTTGCTGGCATCCTGGTGGCCGAGGAACACGGCGGCAGTGGGCTCGGATATCTGCCCATGGGACTGGTGCTGGAGGAATCAGGGCGCACTTTGGCCGCGACGCCGTTGCTGGCAACGGCCGTAATCGGCGCAGCGGCCCTGCAATTAGCCGGATCGGCCGAACAGCAGAGCGAATTGCTGCCATCGCTGGCGGGCGGCGAAACGCTGCTGGCGCTGGCCCATGAGGAGGGGCCGCACCACGCACCCCGCTTCGTGGCGACGCGGGCAGGCGCAGTAAACGGCGGCTTCAGAATCAGCGGCGAAAAGAGCTTCGTGCTTGACGGCCACATTGCCGACCAGCTCATCGTGGTGGCCCGCACGGCCGGCGAGCCGTCCGACTACGAGGGCCTGACGCTCTTTCTGGTGCCGGCCCATGCCGCCGGCGTGACGCGCACGCGGACCATGATGGTCGATAGCCGCAACGCCGCCCGTATCGCTTTCGATGACGTGCATGTCGGACCCGAGGCCGTGCTGGGCGAGGTTGGCGGCGGCGCCCGTTTGCTCGACGATCTGCTTGATCGGGCCCGCATCGCTCTATCGGCCGAAATGCTGGGCAGCGTCCTCGAGGCCTTCGAACGCAGTGTCGAATATCTCAAGGTGCGTGAGCAGTTCGGCGTGCCCATCGGCTCTTTCCAAGCGCTGAAGCACCGGGCAGCGCTGATGTTCAACGAGATCGAGCTTTCGAAATCGATCGTCCTGGAGGGCCTCAGTGCGCTCGATGTGGGCCGCGACGACGTGGCGCTGCTAGCCAGTTGCGCCAAGGCCAAACTTTGCGATGCCTTCGAGCTGGTCTCCAGCGAGGCGGTGCAACTGCATGGCGGCATCGGCATGACCGACGAGGAGGAGATCGGCTTCTTCCTCAAGCGCGCCCGGGTGGCCCAGCGCGCTTTCGGCGATGCCGCCTTCCACCGCGACCGCTTCGCACGGTTGCAGGAATTCTGAAGCTGCCGACAGAGGGCCCCTCAGGCTGGCACGTTATGGTCAAGCCGGTGGGGCCGGCCTGCAACTACGACTGCGACTACTGCTTCTATACCGCCAAAAGAGAACTCTATCCCAAGCCGGCCCGGCTGCGCCTGCCGGAGCCGGTGCTGGAAGCCTTTCTGCGCGGCATCTTTGATGGCCGGGCGGCCAGCGTGCAACTCTGCTGGCAGGGCGGCGAGCCGACCCTAGCCGGGCTCGATTTTCTGCGCCGCGCCGTCGAACTGGCCGAGCGCCTCCGCCCCGAAGGCGTGCAGCTCGAACATTCTCTGCAAACCAACGGCAGCCTGATCGACGAAGCCTGGGCGGAATTTCTCGGCCAGACCGGCATACTGGTGGGTCTCAGTATTGATGGGCCGCGGGCGCTGACCGACCACTACCGGCGCGACCGCAAGGGCCGCCCGACCTATGAGCGCACGCGGCGTGCCCTGGATCTGTTGCTGCAGCGCGGCGTAGCCGTCAACACCCTTACCGTGGTGCACCGCAAGAACGTTCGCGAGGGCCGGCGTATTTACCGCTTCCTGCGCCAAGCTGGGGTTGACGTCATGCAGTTCATCCCGCTGGTCGAACGTCTGCAGCCCGACGGCTGTCTGGCATTGCCCGGTACCGTGGTGGGCGAGGTGGCGCCCTGGTCGGTGCCGCCCGAGGGCTTCGGTCGCTTTCTCGGGGCGGTTTTCGACGAATGGTTGGGGCATGACGTGGGGCGCGCCTACGTCATGGCATTCGAATCCCTGGTCGGTCACTTTCTCGGCGCCCCGGCCGCAGCGTGCGTCCACGCCGCGCGCTGCGGCAGATCTCTGGCGTTGGAACACAACGGCGATCTCTATGCCTGCGATCACTACGTCGATGCCGAGCACCGGCTGGGCAATGTCGCCGCGCAGGATTTCGGGGCCTTGGCCGCGAGCCCGCAGCAGTGCCGCTTTGGCGCCTCCAAGGAGACCGAGTTAGCAGCGCTTTGCCGTGCCTGCCCCCACCTCGCGTTGTGCGGCGGCGATTGTCCGAAGCACCGTTTCGTGGCCCAAGACGGCGGCAACGTGAGCTATCTCTGTCCCTCCTACCGCCGCTTCTTCACACACGCCGCACCTCGGGCCGAAGCCCTGGCGGCGAGCCTTACCGACCGCTGATCAGCCGACATCGCTTTTGGTCGCCAGGTCAGCGCGTTCGGCTTCGAGGAAAGCTGCTGTCAGCTTGGCCATTTCGCCGAACAAAGGCAGTTCCGCCCGCTCGATGATGCGGCGGCAGAATTCGGGCAACCAATGGCGCAGATGTTCTTCGACGAATGAGGCCTGGAACTCTCGCTGGCTCAGCGCCGCAGCTTCCTCGCCGGCCCGCCAGGCTTCGGCCTCGCGCCCCGCCAAGGCCGCCATGAGCTCGAGCTCGACGCTGATGTGGTCGGGCAGTCCGTGGTAGTCGGGGTCGTAGTCGAGGCCGGCCTCGCGGATACGTGCTACGGCATCGCTGGTGCTGCGGCCCCACAGCGTGCCGCCCTCGTCGGGCATGTTGGCCGAAGCATGGGGCGAGACGTGTTTGCCCGGGCCGATGAAGAGGCGGGTGTATTCGATGGCCAGCTCCTCCAGCACATCGGCCTCGGGACGTTGGAAGTAGGCGGCATCGAGATCGGCCCCGGCGGCGCGCAGCAGCGCCAGATAATCGGCATCGGCCAGCCGGTGGATCAGCTCGCTGTCGGGCTCGGCGCGATAGAGGGTGGCGAGGAAGCCGTAGAGGTTGGCGCGCTGGCTGGCACTGTGAGCCGGCTTGTCGTTTTTCATGAGCGGAATTGTAGAGCGGCCTGGCCGCAGCTGTGAAGGGCAGGGAAAAAAGGTGAGCCCGGGATGACACCGTCATGCTTGTAGGCCTCGGGCTTCACGGTCTTGCGGTGGGTAAAGTACTTGGGATGGGCCTTGGGATCGTTTCGGATTTTTTTCATGGGGCGGCGATTCACAATGCGACAAGGTGTCCCGCGACAAACTGTCGCGGACGAATATCGGTGGTAATTTCGCCGTTTTCGGCCCAGCCGTAGGTCTAATTTCGTTGACTCTCTTTCGCTTCATTGCTCTGACCGCTAGGATGGTGTGACAGACACCTGATCAGCGATTTGGCAGAGGGCGACAATGGCAAAGGGCAATTCCACACAATTCGAACGTTTCAAGGCCCAGATGGCGGTGCTGGTACCGCTTGTGCGCCGCCTCAGGGAGGAATTCGGTGAGGCCAAGGCCGACGCTCTGGTGGGCGAGGTTCTGGATGCCGAGGCGCGAACGCAGGGCGAGCGTCTGGCGGCCGCCGGCCGGGTTAACCGCGAAAGTATTTGGCGCGGCGCTGAAGTCTTTGCCGCCGGCGGCGCCATGGAATTCGAGACGGTCAGCGAGAGCGAGTCGGAGTTCGGTTTCGACGTAAGGCGCTGTTCTTACGCCGAGCATATGGAAAAAATTGGCGCCACTGACCTCGGACCACTGCTGGCTTGTGGCGCCGACGCGCCTACGGCAGAAGGCATGGGCATCGCCTTCGAACGGCGCCAGACGCTGATTACTGGCGGCTCGTGTTGCGATTTCCGCTATCGCGTGGATTCAAACTGACGGCGGCTTTCGGCGGTTACCCGCGGTACCATGAAATGTCGGATCGGTCCTGTTTGACGTCACTGGCGACGGCCAACTGACGGTCGCCGAGATCGTCCGCTTTTTTTCCGCTTCGTCTTCGATACCGCTGACATCAAGGCCAAGGCCGACGCTGCGATATTTGATGTTTACGCGCCAGCCATGCCCGAAACTGACTTGGCTACATGGTCAATCCTGTTTAAAAACCGGACATAACCATAAAAACTGACACGCGCTAGCAGCAATATGGTGCCAGCGGCCCTCTTTCGCGGCTTCGGGCTGACCGCTAGACTGACTTGGCAGACACCTGATCGACGACCTGATGGAGGGCCGCGATGGCAGAGAGCAAATTCACCCAGTTCGATCATTTTAAGTCCCAGATGACGCTGTTGGTACCGCTGGTGCGCCGCCTCAGGGAAGAGCTCGGGGAAGCTGCGGCCGACGACCTGGTGGGCGAAGTGCTGGATGCCAAGGCGCGGGCTCAGGGCGAGCGCTTGGCGGCGGCCGGCCGGGGCGACCGCCATGGCATGCAGCGCATCTTCGAGGCCTTTGCCGCCGACGGTGCCCTCGAATACCAGACGCTCGGTGAGGGCGAGACGGAGCTCTGCTTCGACGTGCAACGCTGTGTCTACGCTGAGCATCTGGAAAAACTGGGCGCCCGTGACCTCGGCCCCCTGCTGGCCTGCCGCGTCGATGGGCCGATGGCGGAGGGCATGGGCATCGACTTCGAGCGATCCCAGACGCTCATGGCAGGTGGGCCGTGCTGCGATTTCCGCTACCGCTTCGGCGCAGACTGACAGGAGAAGACGATGACCGGGAAAGCCAAAGTCGTAGCCTCGGCGCTGTTCTTGGGCTTGCTGCTGCCAAATGGCGCGAGCGCCGCCACGGCGGCCGACTTCGAGCGCCTGATCGCCGATTGCGAGGCGGCAAAATCGAGCTGCGAGAACGATCTCTGGAACCTGGTCGACGTCACCGGTGACGGCCAATTGACAGTCGCCGAAATCACCCGGTTTTTCCGCTTCGTTTTCGATACCGCCGACATCAAGGCCAAGGCCGGTGGCCAGGACACGCTGCTGTTCAGCGTTCTCCTCGGCCCCCTCGGCGCCAAGGTGCTGGTTGACAACTTCGACTACGATGGCGACACCCGGGTGGCCCGCCAGGAACTTTACCACGACGGCAACCAGGCCCAGATGCAGCGCATGTTGAGCCGCTTGCGCGGCGCTTTCGAGAAAATCGCTGGCGGTGCCGCCGAGATGGCCGGTGCCGCAATCATGGGCGGCGGCATGTCGCAGGTCATGAAGGGGGCGGCCGGTGGCGCCAGGAGCCCGGCCCAGGCGCCGCCGCGCCAGGCCGCGCCACAGCGCCAGGCCCGGGCCTCAAGTGCCACGACGCCAGCGGCCAAGGTCGCACTGGCCAAGGCGCTGGGCAAGCAAGTCGAAGGCTGTTGGCAATCGCCGCCGGGCAGCGGCAAGGCCCGCGAACCGGTGATCAAGGTCCGCGTAACCTTGCGCCGCGATGGCCATCTCAGAGGCACACCTCAGGTCCTCAGCCGCAACATCGGCGGCCGGGCCGCGGCGGATCTTTTCCTGCCTACCGGCGACAGCGCGCTACGCGCGGTCATGCGCTGCTCACCTTACGAAATGCCGGCCGGTCAATTTGCTGCCTGGCGGGTGCTGGAGTTGAACTTCGATCCCCAGGGCGTGCAGACGAAATAGGCCCCACCTTTTCGCAGCTACGAACCGAAGGCTCTTGAACGAAGCTGGGTGTTGACTATATTGCGCCTGCCGGCGGCTCCTTTTTGAGGGACGCTTGGGGAGGCGCTGGTCCTCAGGGCAGAAGTGGGCGCAGGGGCCGGCATGGAATGTGCCAAGGGATGTGGTGCAAGGGGAAGCGATGATGTCTGAGATGATCGCCTTGCAGGGGCTGACCAAGATCTATGGTTCCCTGGCCGCTGTCGACGGCATTGACCTCAGCGTCGGGCGCGGCGAAGTGCTGGGCTTCCTGGGTCCCAACGGCGCCGGTAAATCGACCACCATGAAGATGGTAGCCGGCTATCTGCCGCCGACCTCGGGGACAGTGACGGTCTGCGGCCATGACGTGGTCGAGGAGCCTATCGCCGTCAAGAGCCGGCTGGGCTACCTGCCCGAGGGCGCGCCGACCTATGGCGACATGACAGTTGGCGGCTTCCTCGATTTCATCGCCGAGGTGCGGGGCTTTGACGGTGCAGAGAGGCGCCAATACGTCGAGCGGGCGCTTGGCACGGTGTCGCTGGAAGAAGTCGTCGGCCAACGTATCGATACGCTGTCCAAGGGCTTCAAGCGCCGCGTCGGCTTGGCCCAGGCGATCCTGCACGACCCCGAGGTGCTGATTCTCGACGAACCCACCGACGGCCTCGACCCCAACCAGAAGCACCATGTGCGCTCGCTGATCCGGGAAATGGCACGGGAAAAGGCCATCGTCATCTCCACTCATATTCTGGAAGAGGTCGAGGCGGTGTGCAGCCGGGCCGTGATCATCGACGCCGGCCGCCTGCTGGCCGATGGCACGGCCGAGGAGTTGCAGGCCAGGCTGCCTTACCACAACGCCGTGGCGCTTACCGTGGCGGCAGAGGACGAAAGCAGATTGCGCACAGCGCTGGGCGGTTTGGACCAGGTTGCCAGCCTGGAGGTGGCTCACACGGCCACAGGCGCCGTGCGTTTTCGTGTCTTGCCGCAGTCGGGCCAAGCGGTGGCCGATGGTGTGGCCGGGGTGATCCGGACCGAAGGCATCGCCGTCGAGGAACTGATGATCGAGCGCGGCCGCCTCGACGACGTCTTCCGCCAAATCACCGGTGGCGAGCCCGAGGCCGGCCATGCGTAATCTCCGGGTTATCGCCAAGCGCGAGCTGCGCAGCTATTTCTCGACGCCGCTGGCTTACGTCTTCATCGTCATATTCCTGGCGCTCACCGGTGCCTTTTCGTTCTATATCGGCCAGTTCTTCCAGCGCGGCCAGGCCGACCTGACCAGTTTCTTCGGCTACCATCCCTGGCTCTACCTGCTGCTGGTGCCGGCGGTGGCCATGCGCTTGTGGGCCGAGGAGCGTAAGACCGGCACGGTGGAACAGCTCATGACGCTGCCCATCTCGACTACCGACGCGGTGCTGGGCAAGTTCTTCGCCGCCTGGGCCTTCATCGGCCTGGCTCTGGTGCTGACCTTTCCCATGTGGATCACGGTCAACCTGCTTGGTGATCCCGACAACGGCGTGGTGCTGGCCAGCTATCTCGGCAGCCTGGTGATGGCCGGCGCCTTCCTGGCTATCGGCTCCTGCATCTCGGCCCTGACCAAAAATCAGGTCATCGCCTTCATCGTCTCGGCCACGGTGTGCTTCATCTTCACCATGAGCGGCATGGGCTTGGTGCTCAATTTCTTTCAGGGCTGGGCGCCGCGGGCGCTGATCGATTTGGTCGCCTCGCTCAGTTTTCTGACCCATTTCCAGGCCATTACCAAGGGCGTGATCGATTTCCGCGACTTGGTCTTTTTCTTTTCGATGATAGCTTTTTGGCTCAGCGCCAACGTCGTCATCGTCGACCTCAAGCGGGCGGATTAGGCCATGGCGGTAGTCGGCAAAGGCAGCAGCGACAGAGTCCGCCGGCGTTTGGCCTTGATGGGCCTGGCGTTGGCCGCGGTCATCTTCCTCGGCGTCAATATCTTCGCCAATGCGGCTTTCACCTCCTGGCAGCTCGATCTCACTGAAGACAATTTGTTCACGCTGTCGCCGGGCACCAGCACGGTGCTGGCGGCCATTGACGAGCCTATCGCGGTGCAACTCTATTTCTCCGACAGCTTGGGTGAACGCAGCCCACTGCACGCCAACTTCTACAACCGCGTCCGCGAGCTGTTGGAACGTTACGCCGACATCTCGGGCGGCCGGTTGCAGCTCGAGATCCTCAATCCGCAGCCCTTCACCGACGTCGAGGACCGGGCCGTGGCCTCGGGCCTGCAGGGGGTGCCACTGGGTGATTCGAGTGATCTCGGCTATTTCGGCATGGTTGCCAGCAACTCCACCGACGGCCAGGAAGTCGTTCCCTTCTTCAACGCCGAGCGTGAGCGTTTTATCGAATACGATCTGACTTCCCTGATTTACCGCCTGGCCAATCCCAAGAAGAAGGTGCTGGCGGTGCTGTCATCGCTGCCGGTGCTGGGGGCGGGGCGGGCGGCTCGACCTATGCAGCCTTGGATGTTCACCGAGCAGATCGGCAACTTCTTCGACGTGCGGCCGATGACCATGTTCGACAAGCAGGTCCCGGAAGATGCCGACTTGCTGCTTATCGTCCATCCCAAAGGCTTCGACGATACGCTGCAATACGCTATCGACCAGTTCGTGCTGGGCGGCGGCAAGGTCATCGTCTTCGTCGACCCCAACGCCGAGGTCCAGGCGCTTTCCGGCATGCGTTTGCCCGATGCCGCCTCCAACTTCAACCGCTTGCTCGAGGCCTGGGGCGCGAAACTGGTCAAGGACAAGGTTGTCGGCGACCGTGACGCCGCCCAGCGCGTCAACGCACCGGGCGGCAACCGGCCGGTGGTGGCCGACTACGTGGTCTGGCTCAACCTGATGCAGCGCCACTTCGACCAGGACGACGTGGTCAGCGGCGACATCCGGCAAATGATCATGGCTACCGCCGGTATCCTCGAAGCGGTGCCCGCTGCCGGCAGCATTTTCACGCCGCTGGTTCAAACCGGCCCCCGAGCGATGCCGATCGATACCGTCCAGGTGATCGGCCCACGCCCCGACCCGCTGGGCCTGTTGCGCGCCTACAAAGATGGCGACAAGCGTCTGGCCCTGGCCGCCCGCCTGACCGGCTCGGTCAAGAGCGCCTTCCCCGAAGGCGCCCCCAAGAGCAAAGAAGAAGACAAGGACAAGAAAGAGAACCAGGAAGACGCCGCGGAGAAGGTGGAAAAACCCGTCCATCTGGCCGTCTCGAAGGGACCCATCAACGTCATCGTGGTCGCCGACGTCGACATGCTCTACGACGAATTCTGGGTTTCGCAACGCGACTTCTTCGGCCAAAAAGTGCTGGTGCCGATCTCCAACAACGTAGATTTTCTGATTAACGCCTTGGATAACCTTAGCGGCAGCGAGGCCCTGGTCGGCCTCAGGGGACGCGGCCGGTCGTCGCGGCCCTTTACCTGGGTCGATGAGATCCGCCGTGATGCTGAAGTGCGCTTCCGCTCGCGCGAAGAGACGCTGCTCAAGAGCCTGAAGGAGATCCAGGACAAGCTGAACCGCCTCAAGGGCGGCGAAAAGGGGCAAGGCGAAGCCATCCTGCCGCCCGAGGCCAAGCGATCGATCGACAAATTCCGCCAGGAAATGGTGGTTATCCGGCGGGGCTTAAGGGATGTTCAGCAGGCGCTCAGAGCCGACATCGAGGCCCTCGATTCCTGGCTCAAGTTCCTCAACATCGCGGCCATTCCGCTGCTGCTCGCCATCGGCGCCATCATGGTCGCCGCGCTGCGCCGCCGGCGGGCGGCCCACGGGGGGGCGGCATGAAGCCCAGAACGGTAGCTATTCTGGCCCTGGCGGCGCTGCTGACCACGGTGGCGGCAGGCCTGGCGCTGAACAACCAGCGCCCCGCCCTGGCCACGGTGGAACGCGGTGAAAAGCTCTTCCCCGACCTCGCTTCAAAGGCCGCTGAGATCAGCTCGGTGGTGCTTGAGAACGGTGGTCGCACCCTGACCTTCGAACGTCAGGGCGAGGATTGGACACTCAAGGAAAGCGATGGCTATGCCGTCGAAGCGGCCAAGTTGCGTGGCCTGATCATTGGCTTGGGCGAACTCGAGCTGCGCCAGGCCAAGACCAAGCGGCGCGATCGTCTGGTGGTACTCGATCTCGATGATCCCTCGGCCTCGTCCGACGCCAAGCGGCTGCGCCTTCTTGATGCCCAGGGCGGGGCCATCGCCGGTCTCGTCATCGGCAAGACCAAGTACGGCAGCAGCGAGGCCGGGCGCGGTATTTACCTGCGCCGCGACGGCGAGGACCAGGCCTGGCTGGCCCAGGGCGAGATCACCGCCGACAGCGCCCCCGACGGCTGGCTGAAAAAGGGTATTTTCGACGTCGACAGCGACCGCGTGGCTCGGGTCAGCGTAAGTCATCCGGACGGCGAGACGGTGCTGGTGGGCAAAGACAAACCCGAGCAGAAAAACGCCAGCCTGCTCAACCTGCCCAAGGGCGAGGAGCCGCGCGAGAAATCCACGGCCGATGCCTATCTGCGCCCCTTCCACGAATTCGAGCTGCGCGACGCCCGCAAAGCGGCCAACAAGGCGCTCGCCGGGGACAAGACGATCAGTGTTGAGATGACCACCTTTGACGGCCTGACGGTTAAGCTCGCCTTCGTCGTTGAGGACGACAAGGTTTGGGCCACGGTGGCCGCAGCCGGTGAGAAGAAAGAATCCACAGAATCCACAGAAACCACAGAAACCAAAGACCACGACCCGGTCAAGGAAGCGGCCGAGATCAACACCCGCAGTCGGGGCTGGGTGTTCCAAATCCCCGACTGGAAGGTGACATCGCTGAAGCAGCGACTGGCCGACGTGATCAAGAAAAAAGACGACAAGAAGTAGCCGGCGGCCTATATCGGCAGGCATGTCGGTCTTCGAGCGCTACCTGACGCTTTGGGTCGCACTCTGCATCGTCGCCGGAGTGGCGCTGGGTAATCTGTTTCCCGGGCTTTTTCGGCTCATCGGATCCGCCGAGGCGTTTCAGGTCAACCTGCCGGTGGCTGGGCTGATCTGGCTGATGATCGTGCCCATGCTGGTCAAGATCGATTTCGGCGCGCTGCACCAGGTTCGCGACTACTGGCGCGGCATCGGCGTCACCTTGGTCATCAATTGGGCCATCAAGCCTTTCTCCATGGCGCTATTGGGCTGGCTCTTTATCGGCGGCCTCTTTGCCCCCTATCTGCCGGCGGCACAGCTCGACAGCTATATCGCCGGCCTCATCTTGCTGGCCGCCGCGCCCTGCACGGCCATGGTCTTCGTCTGGAGCAATCTTTGCGACGGCGAGCCCCACTTCACGCTCAGTCAGGTGGCGCTGAACGACCTCATCATGGTCTTCGCCTTCGCTCCTATCGTGGCGCTGCTGCTGGGCCTTTCGGCTATCACCGTGCCCTGGGAGACGCTGCTGCTCTCGGTCGGGCTTTATATTGTCGTGCCGGTGCTGGTTGCTCAGATCCTGCGCCGCTATGTCCTGGCCGCCGGCGAGGCTGCGCTGGCGCGGCTGCAGGGGCGCTTGCAGCCGCTGTCGTTAGTGGCGCTGTTGACCACGCTGGTGCTGCTGTTCGGTTTTCAGGGAGAACAGATCCTGGCCCAGCCGCTGGTCATCGCCATGCTGGCCGTACCCATCGTCATCCAGGTTTATTTCAACTCCGGCCTGGCCTACCTGCTCAACCGGATCAGCGGCGAGGCCCATTGCGTGGCCGGGCCTTCGGCGCTGATCGGCGCCAGCAACTTCTTCGAGCTTGCGGTGGCCGCGGCCATCAGCCTGTTCGGCTTCGAATCCGGGGCCGCCCTGGCCACCGTCGTCGGCGTGCTCATCGAGGTGCCGGTGATGCTTTCGGTGGTGCGCATCGTCAACCGCAGCCGGGGCTGGTACGAAGGTGCCCCGGCGGTACATCGTCGGGCCGGTAGCGGGTAACGCGCATGACGGCCGGGCGCATCGATCCAAATACTCTCGAGCGGGTCGTCGCCATTTTCTACTATGGCCGTTCGGGCTCGGTATTCCTGCAGAGTCTTTTCGATTCCCACCCCGATGTGTTGACCGTGCCGGCAGAGCATCTGCACGATTTCTATCCGTTCTGGAGCGGTGTGGCTTCGCTGCCGGCAGCGGCCCAAGTGACAGCATTTTGCGACCGCTACGACGCCCTCTTCGAGCCCGGACCGACTCACTGGGGGGTCGAGCGCGAGGCCTTCTCAGCAGCCTTGGAGGCACATCTGCGGGACCAGGTGCGCGACCTAGATCATGACTCGGCGCCGCGAAAATTCTTTTTCCAGACTGTCTTTGCCACCTATGCCGAGGCCAGGGGGCGAGAGTTTGAATCGCAACACCCGTGGATCGTCTTCCAGGCCCACAATCCGCTGATCTTCGCGGTCGATGGCTTGCTCGAGGATTTCGGCTTCCAACTCAGGTTCCTGCACAGCCTTCGCGATCCCCTTGCCACCATGGCGTCTTGGTTCCGCCTGGCCTGGGAAAAGAACGGCCCGGCGCCGGACCTGCCGGGAACGGCGCTGATCCGCAGTATTTACCATGCCAAGCCGATCTTCAGCGGCGCCAGAAATCTCAAATCCACCAGCGCTCCGAAACTCAGCCCGCAAGACCTCGAGCGTCTGGCCGAGTGGGACGCCGCCAACAGCCGCGCAAGCCGGCTCGAAGACCTGCACGAGGCACCACGCCAGACCATCGAAAAGATCTGCGCCTGGCTGGATTTGCCTTGGCACGACACCTTGCTGGAGAGCACCTTCGACGGCCGGCCCTGGGCCCAGGTCTCGACCGACGGCTCCGTGCTTGCCGGCTTCCGGGGGATAGTCGCGGCGGCGCCCGACGATCTCTACGATCCGCTCGACCGTCTGCGGATAAAGCTGCTGTTGGCCGACAAATACCGAGCCTGGAAATACCCGCTGCCCGGCTGGGCAGACAGCCGGCTGCTGAAGGGCTTGGTTTTCCTGCTCTGGCCGTTGCCCTTCCGTATGGAACGGCGGATCTGGCAGGCCGGCAGGCCCTGGACAGCCGCCAAGGTTTTGGCCGCGCTACGGGAATACATGGCGCTACGCCGTGACGTGATGGGTTGGTGGTGGCGGGACCGGCAGAACCGCGTGCCGGCGATCAAGCTCTTATGACGCCTTGACCTCCATGGCCGGCTTGTCGGTGACCTCGAAGATGGCGCCGCCATAGCCCGCTTCCTCTGGAATGCGAATGGTGCGGATGCCGTCCTCGAACTTCTCGAGTTGGGGCCGCACGGTGACCACCGAGGCCTGGCGGGCTGCTGCCATGGCTTCGGCGACGTTGGAGCTGCGGTCCAGCTTTTCCAGGTTGAGGCGAGTGGCGAAGACCAGGCGGCAGCGCCCGGCATCGGCTTCGGCCGTAGTCTCGGCCGGCCGGGCCCAAACCGAATCGACCGATTCGCTGCCATCATGCACTGCCACCTGACCCGGCGGCGCGGCGACCAGAAAGAAATGCGTATCGAAGCGCTTGGGCGCCAGTGGCGGCGTGATCCAATGGGCGAAATAGGCCAGCTCGTCGAGGGCCAGCTCCAAGTTTTCAGCCGCCACGAACTCGCCCAACGTGGCTTCGCCGCGGTGCATGCGGCCGGCCCAAGGCGCCAGCCTCGCCAAATCTTCAAAATCGACCAGGGGATCTTTACCGCGGCGCCGGGCCAACAGCACGCCGCACTCTTCGAAGGTCTCCCGCAGCGCCGCCAGGCGCAGCGCCAGCTCTCCCTCGTCGAGCCCTTCTGCGCCCTTGCAGGCATTGCGGAGCGCCTTGTCGCGGTCTCCTTCGTCAACCTTGCCGCCGGGAAAGACCATGGCGCCCGAGGCGAATTCGATTTCGCCATGGCGCTTTACCATGAACACCTCGAGCCCGTCGGCACCGTCACGGGCGAGCAGGACGGTGGCCGCCGGCTTGGGCTCGACGTGGGAAAAATCTTTGGGTTTCACGAATTCCCTCCGGGTTTTTTTGGCTGTTATTCACCGGCCTCGGACAACAACGGCTCGAGGGCGACGTCGATGTCGGTTGCCGTGGCTCTGATGTGGCCCAGCAGCGCGCGTTCGTTGTCGTCGAGCGCGCCGTCCTGCTTGATTTGGGCGATCAGCCAGGCGGCCTCTTCCGCATCGACCGAGGAGCGCGCGTAGACGTCTTCCTGCGGCGCTTCCTTGCCCTGTCGCTTAACCGCCGCCAGACGTTGGTGGCGCTTGAGCCAGCCCGGGGTTACCTGGCCGCGCGAGATGAAGCGGTTGAGCCCTTTGGCGAAGTCCTTCATGAAATGGCCGACGCCGCGGCGTTCCTCGAGCCAGGCCTGGCGGCGGGCGGCCTCTTCCCGGTCGGGTACCTCGGCGGCGCCATCGGGGAACATCAGGTGATGTCCCACGGCCTGCACGAACAAAGTTTGCCAGCCCGGCGCATTGTCGGCGTCCGAGGTCTTGGTGTTGAGCTCGAACAGCAACTCGGCCTCGCGCCGGGTGATGGTCAAGCCGCCGCCCGAGCCGCTGGCGAAGACGACGGTGCGGATGACGTCGACCTCGGGCGGGTCGATGACGCCGGCCCGGCGGCGCTTGGGCCCGAACAGCACACCGCCGCTGCCCAGCACGGTCTCGCGCACACCTTCGAGGGTGAGCGCAACGACACTTTCGGGGCAGGCCCGTGAGCGGTAGACGACGTTGACCAGCAAGCCGAATTCGCTGACCGCGTCGATGCGGCCGTCATGAGTGATCTCGGCCACCAGGAAGGCGGCATCTTCCTCGGAAAGATAGCCCACCGGCTCCTGCTGGGTGATGAAATAGCTGCTCAGCGCCTCGACGAAGAAATCGTACCAACTGTCGTCGTTACCAAGCGCCGTGTGTTCGTTGAGGTAGAAGAGCAGCATCGCCTCGTCGTGACTGACCACGCCGTCGGCGAAGACCTCCTCGCGCAGCCAGCGCACTTCGTCGGCATCGATGCCGTGGGACTCGACCTCGTCGGCTAGCCGTGTCATTTCCGGTGACAATTGATCCTTGCTTGCCATGGCCTGCTCCGTCGCTTCGGGAACAGGGTACATGCTAGCACGGGCGAAGCAGTCGCCAAGGGCGGCTTTTTGTTGACCCTCGCCGGGCGCGCGCGTCCCCGCGCTTGGCCTCCGCCCCCATGCGGGGGGCGGCTTAGGGGCCAAACGAGAGTGTGTTTTTTGCTGCTTGGTCTTGGTGCGACGGGAGCGACCGCGATCCGCCGCTACTGCGGCGCGCCCGCGCAGGCAGCGGGCCGAAGGTCCGCCGCCGTGAGCGACAAAAAACTAGATCAAATCTCAGGAACTGAGATTGGATCTAGTGCCCCATCAGCAAGGGCACATCGGCCGTCGCCAGGACCTCGCGGGTGGCGCTGCCCAGCACCATTTTGCGCAACGCGCCCTCGCGGTAGGCCCCCATGACCAACAGATCGGCACCGGCCTCACGGCAGGCGTCTAGTAGTTGGTGACCGCTCAGGAGTTTCTTGCCCAGCTCAGCGAAAACGCGGGTTTCGACCTTGACCTTGTGGTGCTCAAGGTAGGTTTGCAGCTCCGGAGCCACCGAGACCGGCGTGCGGTCGCTGTGGGCCGTCAGGATCACCACTTCGTCGGCCGCAGTGAAAAAATTGCTGGCGCCGCCCAGTGCCCGGGCGCACTCGGCACTGCCGTTCCAGGCCACGGCAATCCTGCGGCCTATGGTCGCAGGCGGCTGACCGGGCACCATCAGCACCGGCCGACCGGTTTCGAAAAGCGCCCGCACGGTCAGGCTGTGCGAGAGGTCGCGGGGATCGCTGGGCGGGCCTACGACGATCAGGTCGTGCACCCGGCCCAGCCGGATGGTCACGGCATGACGCCGGCCGACGCGTTCGATCCAGCTCACCGATGGGCCCTCGGGCACGGTGGCATCGTCGACCTGCGGCACCTCGAGGCGTGTGCAGGCCTGGTCGAAGAGCAAACGCGCCTCCTCGGCCCGGTCGCTCGACTTGCGCGCTTCCTTGCGCGAGATGCGCTCGGCCATGCCGCCCGACATACCGTCGCCGATGGCCGGCACCTGGGCCAGCGAATCGGGACGCACATGCAAGACGTCGACGTGGACGGCGAACTGACGGCCCAGCATGAGGGCTGCGTCCAGCGTTGCCGATCCGGCGTCGGAGCCGTCGAAAGAAACCAAAATTGTCCTGATGGTCATAACCAACTCCGGTCAGGGAAGGCCCCTCGCATAGACCTTTCAGCGGTTGATTTCAATACGGCCGTGCTGCTAGAGCACATTTCGACATGCAGAAGCCCTGGAATCGGAGTTTCTAACACATGCATCAACCCAGAATGTTCAATCGCTGGCTCGTCGTTCTTGGTGCCGTTCTCATCCAGTTGAGCCTCGGTGCCATCTATGCCTGGTCGGTCTTTACACCGGCTTTGGAAAAAGCCGGCTGGTCCAAGCTCGACACCCAGATCGTGTTTGCCGTCGGGCTGGCCTCGTTCGCCCTGACCATGGTCTGGGCGGGCCGCCGTCTGGCCGTCTGGGGGCCGCAGAAGTTGGCCGCACTCGGTGGTTTGGTGCTGGGTGGCGGCTATTTGCTGACCGGGTTGTTGGGGGCCGAAAACTTTTGGATCGTCACCCTCGGCATCGGTCTGATCGGCGGCGCCGGCATCGGACTGGGCTACGTCGTACCCATCGCCGTAGGCATGCGCTGGTTTCCCGACCGCAAGGGCATGATCACCGGCCTGGCGGTGGCCGGTTTCGGCTTCGGCGCCATGGGCTGGGTCAAGATGGCTGGCACCTGGGGCCACCTGATCGAGCGCTTCGACCTGAGCGGCACCTTCATCGCCTACGGCATCGCCTTTGCCGTGCTGGTGCTGATCGGCAGCAATTGGATGCACATGCCGCCAGGCGGCTGGCGGCCCGAGGGCTATGTCGAGCCGGAAGACCATGATGGCGATGAGGGACACGATTTCTCCAGCGCCGAGATGCTGCGCACGTCGCAGTTCTATCTCATCTTTTTGACCTTTGCAGTCAGCGCCGGGGCCGGACTGATGTCGATCGGATTGATGAAGCTCTATCCCATGGAGGCGCTGCAGGTGTCCGGCCTGGGCGCCGCCGAGGCCAGTGCCGTGGCCGGCACCGCCATGGCCGTCTTCTTCAGCCTGGCCAACGGGGTCGGCCGCATCGCCTGGGGATCGCTCAGCGACCTTTTTGGCCGGCGCTGGTCGGTGATCGTGATGACCGCATCGCAAGGCGTCTTCCTGCTGGCCTTCAGCTCGATGGCCGGCCAGGAATACCTGCTCTATCTTGGGGCCACCCTGATTGGCTTCAACTTTGGCGGCAACTTCGCCCTCTTCCCGACGCTGACTGCCGACCTTTTCGGCACCGGCAACGTCGGCCAGAACTACCCCTTCATTTTCCTCTCTTACGGCGTCGGTGGCATCGCCGGGCCGATCCTAGGCGGCATGCTGGGTGATCTGGGAAGTTTCCCGCTGGCGTTTTCAATCTGCGGCGCGGCCTGTTTGGTCGGCGCCGCCTGTACTTTCCTGGTCAAGCCGCCGCGCCACGTTCACAACGGTTCTGGCTAGCTGACCGCAAACACCCCCTCCCCGGCCCTCCCCCGCAAGCGGGAGAGGGAGAAGAACATGACGACCGTTGCAAATTCCCTCCCCCGAATCGGGGGAGGGTGCGGGAGGGGGGCTTTGATTCGCGTCAGTTGACGTCGCGCTCGCGGCCCTCCCAGAAGGGGGCTCGCAGCTCGCGCTTTAGCACTTTGCCGGCACCCGAGAGCGGCAGTGGGTCGCTGCGGAATTCGACGCTACGCGGGCATTTGTAGTGGGCGATGAGCTCTCGGCAGTGGGCGATAAGGTCGGCCTCCGTCGCCTCGGTCCCCTCCGCCGGCACCACGATGGCGTGCACCGCTTCGCCCCATTTTTCGCTGGGAATGCCTACGACGGCGCATTCGGACACCGCGGGGTGCTTCGAGAGAGCGCTTTCGACCTCGGCCGAGAAGATGTTTTCGCCGCCCGAGATGATCATGTCCTTGAAGCGGTCCATGATGAAGATGAAGCCGTCCTCGTCCATGTAGGCGCCGTCGCCGGTGCGCACCCAGCCGTCGATCAGGGTGGCGGCGGTTTCCTCGGGCTTGTTCCAATAGCCCAGCATGGTGTTGGGGCCGCGCACGCTGACCTCGCCGACTTCGCCGCGCGGCAGCACGTTGCCCGCTTCGTCTACGATCTCGACCTCGCAGCAAACGGCGGCTCGGCCGGCGGAACGCAGCTTGCCGGCCAGCGGGCCCTCCAGCACGTGGTATTCGGGCGGCATGACGGTGGCCACGGGCGACAGCTCGGTCTGGCCATAAGCCTGTAGCCAGCCGCAGTTGGGCAGCTTCTCGAAGGCCTCGAGCAGCACCCCTTCGGGCATCGGCGAGGCGCCATAAAGCACGCGCTGCACCGACGAAAGATCGGCCGCCGCCAGGCCGGGATCGTCGATCACCATCTTGACCATGGTGGGCACCAGCAAAAGGTGGGTGGGCCGGTGGGCCGAGGTGGCCTCGAGCACCGCTTGCGGGCTGAAGGCGGAGATCATCACGTGCCCGGCTCCGACCACGCAACACGCCATCGACATGGCGCCGTCGGCCAGGTGGAACATCGGCGCGGCGTGCAGGTAGCGCGCCCCGGCCGACAGTTCCAGGTGGTGGGCAATGGCGACGCCGCTGGACCAGAGACCGCGGTGGGGCAGCATGACGCCCTTGGGGAAGCCGGTCGTGCCGCCGGTATAGAAGATGCCGGCCAAGTCCTCGCCGACCCTTTCGGCATCGGCGGCGGGCGCGTTGTCGGCGATCAGCGCCTCGTAGCTCAGCATGCCTTGGGGCGGCTCTCCGTCACCGGCATAGATCAGGGTATCGACCGTCGCTTCGGCCAGGATCTTCGGTACCATGGCCACGAAAGCATCGTCGATGATCATCACCCGGGCGCCCGAATCGTTCAGCGAATAGGCGTTCTCGGCCGGCGACCAGCGGATATTCATGGGTACCACTACGGCACCGGCCCAGGGGATGGCGAAATAGTATTCCAAATAGCGGTCGGAATTGAGCGCCAGCATGGCTACGCGGTCGCCCTGGGCGACGCCCAGCGATCGCAAAGCCCCGGCCAGTCGGCTCACCCGGGCGACGAAATCGGGCCACGTGTGCTGTCGTTCGGCGAAGATGGTGGCGATGCCGTGGCGGTCGACCTGGGCTGCCCGTTTAATGCATTGGGTCAGTTGCATGGCGCGGATTCCTCTGCCATCGTTCCGGCCAAACCTCAGCATGTGCGGCTGCTTGCTGCAACTCGAATTAGTAGCCACCGGTAGCCGAAGGAACTCCGATGTCTCCATCCGATCCCTCCGGGCCTCTTGCCGGTTACCGCGTCATCGACCTCAGCACCATCGTTCTCGGCCCCTATGCGAGCTTGCAACTGGCGGACATGGGGGCCGACGTCATCAAGGTCGAGGCGCCGCCGGGCGGCGACGCATTCCGAGACGTCAAGCCGGCCCGCAATGCCGGCATGAGCGGCCCCTTCATCAACCTCAATCGCAACAAGCGCAGCATCGTGCTCGACCTCAAACAGACTGCGGGCAGGGCGGTGCTGGAGCGTCTGATTGCCGGCGCCGACGTTTTTTTCCACAACATGCGGCCACGCGCCATCGCGGGCCTGGATCTGGGATACGAGCAGGTGGCAGGACTGCGTCCCGACATCGTCTACTGCGGTGCTCAGGGCTACGGCCGCCGCGGGCCCTACCGCGATCGCCCGGCCTACGACGACATCGTGCAGGGCGAATCGGGGCTCGCCGGCCTCAACGCCCGCATCGCAGGTGCCCCCACCTACGCCCCCACCATCATTGCCGACAAGCTGGTCGGCATGGCCGCCAGCCAGGCCATGGTGATGGCGCTTTTGCACCGCGAACGAACGGGCCAGGGCCAGGAGGTCGAGGTGCCGATGTTCGAGACCATGGCGGCCTTCATACTGGCGGAGCACCTTTCGGGCCGGGTCTTCGAGCCGCCGCTGGGCAACACCGGTTACGGCCGTGTCGCCTCGCCCTACCGCCGGCCCTACAAGGCCCGTGACGGCTATGTTTGCGTGCTGCCATATACCGACGATCAATGGCGGCGCTTTTTCGCTCTCGCCGGGCGTAGCGAACTCAGTGACGATCCGCGTTTCGACCATATGTCGGCGCGCAGCGACAACATCGACGAGCTCTATGAATTGCTGGAACAGATCATTGCCGGGCGCAGCGTTGGCGAGTGGCTCGAACTTTGTGCCGAAGCCCAGGTACCGGCCGGCCCCATCAACGACACCGACGATCTGCTGGCCGACGAGCACCTGGCCGCGGTCGACTTCTTCAAGCCCTTCGATCATCCCAGCGAGGGCGCTATCATCGGTACCGACATCAGCACCCGTTTCGCCAAGTCGCCGGGCTCGATCCGCCTGCCGGCACCGCGCCTGGGCCAGCACGGCCGCGAGATCCTGGCCGAGTTGGATTACAGCGAAGACGAGATGGAAACCTTGGCCGCCAGCGGTGCCGTCCCCCTGCCGCAAGAAAGCTAGACTTCAAAAGTAGGGACAGGGACCACTTTAAAGTAGGGACAGGGACCACTTTCAGGGACCATTTGATTGCGAGCGGCTGGCAGGGCGTGACCCGGTGAGAAATCCGCGCTAAGGCACCAGGCGGGAGAGCTCGGTGGTGATCTCGCTGAGGCGACCAAGCAGGCGTTCGACGAGGAAGTTGTAGTTGGCGTCGATGGCATCGACGGCCGCCGGCTTCAGACTGCCTGACTCGAGGTCGTTGGCCGCTGTTTCGAAGCGCTGCAGCGCTTCGTCGAGCAGGTCGTTGTAGCGTTTGCTGAGGCGCATGAATTCGGCAAACTTGGCCTTCAGATTCTTGTCCGGGATGAGGGCCAGGTTGGCCGACGATTTCTTCTCCTGGCTGCGGGCCATGTCCAATGCCAGGCGGCCGACCGCCGCTCTCTTGCGGGCGTCGACGGCCCAGCCCCGCGCCGCCGGCCGGTTGGCTCCGTTCTTCAGGCCTTCGTGCAAGCTGACGCGAGCGTCGGCCATCATCGACCCCGCGACCATGAGGAAATAGTCGGTGGACTGGAAATACTCGAAGCCGAGGAATTCCCGAGCCGACTTGGATCTCAGCGTGGCCCGGGCCAGACGCCGGTCGAGGACGCCGGCGGCATTGTAGGCGGCGCTCGGCATGGCCCCTTCTCGCGTCGCCTGCTGCAAGGCTTCCGAGACGGCGAGGAAATGGCGTACCTGTTTGTGTTGCTGTTTGAGGAGGCGCAGCGCGGCCGTCATGGTCTTTCTCAGCACCGGGTTGCGCACTTTTCCCGGAATGGTCAAGGTCGGCAGCAGCGCGCCGTATTCCTTTAGAGTACGAAAAACCGGCCGATCCTTTGAGGACGCTTCGGATCATGCTGCCATGCGAGGCTGGCAGGCGCTAAAAAAGGGTGATCTGAGCACTGCGATGAAA
>NZDS01000113.1 GCA_002690215.1 Rhodospirillaceae bacterium
AGCGTAGTACCACTACGCTCTTCGACCTTTTCCTTGCGGATCACATCACCTGGGTGCGACGCAGGCCGTGACCCAGTAAGAAATGCGGGCTAACCACCCAGCGTTTCGTTGTTGCCGTCGACGGATATGGCTTGCCCGGTGATGTTGCGGGCGGCATCGCTGCAAAGGTAGACGACCATGGCGGCGACTTCCTGGGGCGTGATGAAGGTGCGCATCGAGGTTTGGCGCAGATAGACCTCCCGGACTTGTTCGGCTGTCAGCCCCTTGGCCTCGGCTTCGACTGCGATAACACCATCCATGCGCGGCCCGGTCAGCGAGCCCGGGCAAACGGCGTTGACGCGAATGCGATCAGGCCCGAGTTCCATGGCCAACGTTTTGCTCAAGCCGATGACCGCCCACTTCGAGGCGGCATAGGGACTGCGCAGCGGATAGCCCATCAGGCCTGCCGTCGACGCGACATTGACGATGGCGCCACCGCCTGCGGCCCTGAGCAACGGCACGGCACCGCGAATGAACAGGAACTGGCTCTCCAGGTTGACTGCCAAGGTGCGGCGCCAGGCGGCCGCCTCGATAGCCTCGATGCCGGCCGTGGGGCCGGAGACGCCGCCGTTGTTGACCAACACATCTAGGCCGCCCATGAACTCGCCAGCGGCGGCCAAAACACTCTCGACATCACTCTCGTCGGCGATGTCGGCGAGCCTGCCGATAATCGCCGGGTTGTCCCCGGCCAGGGCTGCCAAGGCGCCTTCGTCGATGTCGCAGACCAGCACTCGGGCTCCGTGGCTGACGAAGTCCTCGGCGATGGCCTTGCCCAGGCCGCTGGCGCCGGCGGTAACGATGACCCGTTTGCCGGCCAGGCCGGTCATGCCTCAGCCTTCGATCTCGCACCAGATCGGAGTGTGGTCCGAAGCCTTCTGCCAGCCCCGCGGGGTGCGGTCGATATCGCAACCGGCCAAGCGGTCGGCGGCCTGCGGCGCCAGCAGCAGATGGTCGATGCGCAATCCCTGGTCCTTGGCCCAGGCGCCACCCTGGTAGCCCCAGTAGGTGTAGTCGATGCGATCGGGGTGCAGCGCCCGGTAGGCGTCGGTCAGACCCAGGTACATGAGTTCGCGAAAGCGGGCCCGCGATTCCGGGCGACAAAGCGCATCGTCGGCGAAAGCAGCCGGGTCATGAACGTCCGCATCGCTCGGACAAAGATTGAAGTCACCGCCCAGCACGAAGCACTCCTCAAGGTCCAGCAGGGTCCGCACGTGAGCCGTCAGGCGCTCCATCCAGGCCAGCTTGTAGGGAAATTTTTCGCTATCAACAGGGTTGCCGTTGGGCAGATAGATCGAAGCCAGGCGCAGGGTGCCGACACTGGCTTCGACATAACGTGCCTGTTCGTCTTCTGGGTCTCCGGCAAGGCCGCGTTCGACGTCCTCAAGGGGACGTTTGCTGAGGATGGCGACGCCGTTGTAGGTCTTTTGGCCGTGCACGGCGAGGTTATAGCCCAGATCCTCGATCTCCAGCGCCGGAAAGGCCTCGTCGACTACTTTGAGCTCTTGCAGGAGCAGCACATCCGGCGCCGCCTGGCGCAGATAGTCGAGCACGTGGCTTAGCCGCGCCTTGACCGAATTGACGTTCCAGGTGGCGATCTTCATGACCGGGCAGCGCGCGGTGGTTTGGTGCAGGTCAGCGAAACTGCATCACCTATACTGCAAAGGACGTGCCGCAGCTACAGGTCGAGGTGGCGTTGGGGATCTTGACGGCGAAAGCCGAGCCGATCAGATCCTCGACGAAATCGACCTCGGCGCCCTGCAGGAATTCCAGCGACATGCTGTCAACCACCAGCCGGGCACCGTCGCGCTCGACCACAATGTCGTCCTCGGCCACCGAATGATCGAAGGAAAAGCCGTACTGGAAGCCGGCGCAGCCCCCACCATCGACGGCCAGGCGCACCACGGCATCACCTTCGTCTTCCTGCGACATGAGGACTTTGATGCGCGCGGCGGCGTTCTCCGTCAGTGTAGGAAGCGTAATTTCGCTGCCGGCCTCAGCCATGCGTTTTCTCCTGGTTGCCGCTACAGCATACCCTATATCCGACTTTCTATGTAGGAAATAGGCCGGCAAAGTCAATCCTTGCGTTGGCTTTGCTACGCCCCGCTACACATGCGTGATGCAGGCCGTGACCTGGAGGGAAATCCGGGCTAGTTTCCGGCCATGAACCGAGTCCCTGGCGCATTCGCCCAATCGCCGGCCCCATTTGCCTGTCGGCCCGAGGACAGCCGCGGCCGGCGCCACCCCGAACCTGAGAGTGCGACTCGCTCGGTATTCCAGCGCGACCGCGACCGCATCATTCACAGCGCCGCCTTCCGCCGCCTCAAGCACAAGACCCAGGTTTTCGTCTACCACGAGGGCGACAACTACCGCACCCGGCTCACCCATTCGCTGGAAGTGTCACAAATTGCCCGTTCAATCAGTCGGGTATTGGGTCTGAACGAGGATCTGGCCGAAGCCCTGGCGCTGGCCCACGATCTCGGCCATCCGCCCTTCGGGCATGCCGGCGAGGACGCGCTGGACACGGCCATGCAGCCTTGGGGCGGCTTCGATCATAACGCCCAGGCGTTGCGCGTGCTAACCCGACTGGAGCATCGTTACGCCGAGTTCGACGGTCTCAACCTGACTTGGGAGACCCTGGAGGGTGTGGTCAAACACAATGGGCCATTGCTGGCAGCAGGGCCGGATGCTACGGAAATCCCCCCCTTTATCGCCGAATATGTCACTGATCATGACCTGGAATTGGGTAGCTATCCCGGCGCCGAGGCCCAAGTGGCGGCGCTGTCCGACGACATCGCCTATAACAATCACGATATCGACGATGGCCTCAGGGCCGAGCTTTTTTCCATCGAGGACCTGGCCGAAGTGCCGCTGATCGGGCCGTTGTTCGCCGAAGTGATGGAACGCTATCCCGGGCTCGAGCGCTCACGGCTGATCTTCGAAACCATTCGCCGCATGATCACCCGCATGGTCGATGACGCCATCGCCGAGACCGGCCGCCGCATTGCCGCCGAAAAACCGGCTCACGCCCTTGACGTCCGCGCCCTGGGCCGGCCGCTGGTGGCCCACTCAGAGGAATTAGCCGAGGAAAGCCGAGCGCTCAGGGATTTTCTTTTCCAGAACATGTACCGCCATTACAAAATCAATCGCATGGCCAGCAATGGGCGGCGTATCGTCGGCGAACTCTTTGCCCTATATCTGTCCGAACCGGAATGCCTGCCAACCCAATGGCAGATCCAGGCCGGTGCGCCCAGGTCGGCCGCAACCGCGCGCCTCGCCTGTGACTTCATCGCCGGCATGACGGACCGATTCGCAGCCGACGAACACAATCATCTCTTCGACGTTTACGCAAAAATCTAGTATAAAATAAATGAACGTTTTCAAAGATTTATCAATTATTGTTCATAAAGAACTTGAACAAATGACGAATGCCGGCGAGCTCCCCCATGGACTCGACCTGGGAGCCCTGGTGGTGGAGCCGCCGCGCGATCCGGCCCATGGCGACGTGGCCACCAATGCGGCTCTAACGTTGGCCCGGCCGGCCGGCCGGAAGCCACGCGACATCGCCGAGCCGCTGGCCCGGCGATTGGCCCAGCGCGATGAGGTGGCAAACGCCGAAGTGGCCGGACCGGGCTTCATCAATCTGCGTTTGACTCCGGCTTTCTGGCAGGGGCATCTGGCCGCATTGCAGGCGGCTGGACCGGCTTACGGCAATTCCGAACTGGGCGGCGGCGAGAAGGTCAACGTGGAGTACGTTTCGGCCAATCCCACCGGCCCGCTGCACGTCGGCCATGCCCGCGGCGCGGTGTTCGGCGATGCCTTGGCGGCGCTGCTGGAGAAGGCCGGTTATGTGGTCACACGGGAATATTACATCAACGACGCCGGGGCCCAGGTCGATGTCCTGGCGAGATCGCTTCACCTGCGCTACCGCCAGGCCCTGGGCGAAGAGATCGGCACCATTCCTGAAGGCCTCTACCCCGGCGAATATCTGGTTGCAGTGGCCGAGGCGCTGGCTGAACAGGACGGCGATCGCTGGCTGGCGGCCGCCGAGAGCGATTGGCTGGAGCCACTGCGTATCTTTGCCAGCGAGGCCATGATGGCATTAGTACGCCAGGATCTGGCAGCGCTGGGCATTTCCCAAGAGGTGTTTTCCTCGGAGCGCGCCGTGGTCGAGGACGGCAAGGTCGATAGTACGCTTGCGAACCTGGAAGCCCGCGACTTGATCTACCAAGGCGTCCTCGATCCACCCAAGGGCAAGAAGCCCGACGACTGGGAGCCCCGTCCCCAAACGCTCTTCCGCGCCACCGACTTCGGCGATGATGTCGACCGGCCGATAGCCAAGTCGGACGGCAGTTGGACCTATTTCGCTACCGACATGGCCTACCACCGAGACAAGGTGGAACGCGGATTTGCCAGCCTGATCGACGTCTGGGGCGCCGACCACGGCGGCTACGTCAAGCGCATGAAAGCCGCCGTCTCGGCACTTTCCCAGGGCCGCGTCGAACTCGACGTCAAGCTCTGCCAGATGGTCAAGCTGAGCCGTGGCGGCGAGCCGGTGAAGATGTCGAAAAGGGCCGGCAGCTTCGTCACGCTGCGCGACGTGGTCGACGAGGTGGGGCGAGACGTGGTGCGCTTCATCATGCTAACGCGGCGCAACGACGCGCCCCTCGAATTCGACTTTACCGCCGTGACCGAGCAATCGCGTGACAATCCGGTTTTTTACGTGCAATACGCCCATGCTCGGGCCTGCTCGGTGCTACGCCAGGCGGCGGCCGCATTTGCCCTGCCGCTGCCACAAGCGGAGCTCTCGTTCTTGACCCATGAGGATGAGCTTGCTTTGATCAAGTTGCTCGCGGGTTGGCCGCAACTCGTCGAGAGCGCGGCGGCAGCTCACGAGCCGCACCGCGTGGCGTTTTTTCTGCACGATGTCGCCGCCGCCTTCCACCAGTTGTGGAACCGGGGCAAAGGGGAGGACGACCTGCGCTTCATAATTGCCGAGGATGCAGCGTTGACCGCGGCCCGCCTGGCTCTGGTTGGTGGCGTGGCCAGCGTTATCGCTTCGGGCCTGGCGGTCATGGGAGTCACTCCGGTCGAGGAGATGCGCTGAATGAACACCGATTCCGCCGCCCCGCCGCCCATCCCACCGATCGATCCGCCGCCGCAATACCTGCGCCTCGGTGCCGAACACGAGCTGAAACCAGAGGACGACCCCGAGGTCGGCGGCGGTGGCGGTAGCCGTTCTTTCTTGCGCGGCTTGCTGTCTCTTGTGGTCTTGGCGATCTTTGGCGGCAGCATCTGGTTCGCCTACGAACAGGGCGTGCGACACGGCATGCAACTGGCGCCGCCGCTGATTCGCAGTTCCACTAAGCCAACCAAGATCAAACCCTTGGACCCGGGTGGCATGGCGGTGCCTCACCAAGACAAGGGGGTCTACGATCGCATAACCGGAGAGCGTCCGGCGGCCGAAGCGCAGCGCCTAAGCGAGGCTGACGAAACGGCTGAGCCCCAGGGCACGAGCGCAGCCATGATCGCTAGCGACAGCGAGGACAAGTCAGCGACGCCGCTGGCCGAGGTCCGCGATGCCGGCGAAGCAGCGCCACCAGCTGAGCCGCCCGCGGCCCCGGCAACAAAACCGATCACCGTGCCGACCCCGGTGCCGACCCCGGTGCCGACCCCGGTGCCGGCACCACCGCAAGTGGCCGAGGTGCCAAAAATTGTCGAGGCCCCCCGGGAAACAGTTAGTGTGGCTCCACCACCGCCCCCGCCACCGCCAACGTCACCCTTGCCGGCAGCCGACAAGCCACCTATGTCCCTAACACCGCCAACCCAGGTCAAAGAGGCGGTAGCGCCACCGGCTCCCCAGCCGGAAAAGACGCCAGAGCCTGAGAAAGTGGCGGCGATACCTCCACCGGCACCCCCGCCGGCGGCAAAAGTGCAACCCGCGGCCGACCCGGCTGGCTGGCGCATCCAGGTCGCTTCCTACCGCTCGGCGGCCACGGCCCAAGGCGGCTGGCAGCGTCTGCTCAAGACCCACGGCGATCTGATCGGCGATTTGAAGTCCAGAGTCGTGCGCGCCGATCTCGGTGCCCGTGGCATCTTTCACCGCTTGCAGGCCGGTCCCTTGGCGAACGCTGCAGCGGCCCGGGCGCTGTGCGCCAGTCTCCAAAAGCGCAAGGTGGGCTGCCTGATTGTCCGACCCTGAGCAGTTGCCACGGGCCGTCGTATTCGGTTGCGCCGGTGAGCGCCTGACGTCCGAAGAAAGGGATTTCTTCGCCCGGACGGCACCGCTGGGCTTCATATTGTTCGCCCGCAACTGCCGCAACCCGCCGCAGGTGCGGCGTCTGGTCGAGGATTTGCGCGCCTCTGTGGGCCGCGCCGATGCGCCAGTGCTGATCGATCAGGAGGGCGGCCGGGTGGTGCGGCTGAGCCCACCGGTCTGGCGGGCGGCTCCGGCCGCCGCGGTGTTCGGTCGTCTGGCGGCCAGCGATCCCGAGGGCGCGCGCCAGGCTGTCGAGCTGAACGCCCGCCTGCTTGCCGCCGAGCTGGCGGATCTCGGTATCACAGTGAATTGCCTGCCGCTCCTGGACGTGCCGGTGGCGGGCAGCCACGACGTCATCGGCGACCGGGCCTTTGCCGATTCGGCGGAAGTGGTGGCCGACCTCGGTGCCGCCGTCATGCGCGGCCTTCTCGCGGGCGGCGTGNTGCCGGTNATNAANCATCTGCCCGGGCACGGCCGGGCCNGCGTCGACAGCCANCANNNNCTGCCCNTNGTCGNGGNNCCCAGGNANCTNCTCGAGGAGACNGANTTCGCNCCCTTTCGNGCCCTGGCCGNNGCNCCNCTGGGCATGACCGCGCACGTCGTCTACACGGNGCTNGACCCNGNNCAGCCGGCCACCANNTCNCNNNCAGTGATCGANCAGNTNATTCGCGGCAGCATCGGCTTTCAGGGNCTGCTGTTCAGCGACGATCTCTCGATGTCGGCCCTGGCCGGGGGCCTAGGCGATCGTGCCGCGACGGCCCTGGCGGCGGGCTGCGACGTGGCGCTGCATTGCAACGGCAAAGCCGACGAGATGGCGGCCGTGGCGGCAGCGGTGGGACCGCTTGGCGAGCCTGCCCGGAAACGCTGGTCAGCGGCTCAGGCCAGGCTGCAACCGCCGTCGCCCTTCGATGCCGAGGAGGCACTGACGCAGCTGCAGCGTTTGCTGGCCCAAATTGGCGGTACGGCAGCATGAACGAGACCCTGCATACCATCTCGGTGATGGCACTGCCCATCGTCATCGCTATTGTCTTCCACGAAGTGGCGCACGGCTACGTGGCCTGGCGGCTGGGCGACGACACGGCGCACCGCCAGGGCCGCATCACCCTCAATCCGCTTCGCCACATCGACCCTTTCGGCACCATCATACTGCCGCTAATCCTAGCACTCAGCGTCGGCTTTCCCTTCGGCTACGCCAAACCGGTACCGGTCAACCCGGGCCGATTGCGGCATCCGCGCCGCGACATGGTGCTGGTAGCGGCGGCCGGGCCGGCCACCAACGTGGTGCTGGCAATTGCCGCCTCGCTGTTGCTGCATGGTGTCAACCTGTTGCCACCGGCGGCAGCGCTGTGGCTGGGGCAAAACCTGCTCAACGCCATCCNGGTCAATCTGATCCTGGCGATATTCAATATGCTGCCGCTGCCGCCGCTCGACGGCGGCCGCGTTGCCGTCGGCCTGCTGCCCGATGCCTTGGCCTACCGCCTGGCCCGGCTCGAGCGTTTCGGATTTCTCATCTTGATTGCCGTCATCGTGGTGTTGCCCATGGCGGGCAAGCAGCTCGGTTATCCCCTCGATCCCCTGGGCGCCATCATTTGGCCGCCGCTCGAGTTCCTCTATAATTCCCTCGCTGTGCTGACGGGACACACATAGAATTTTGGCGGGAGCAATATTGACCAGCGAAGAACCTTTTGACGTTGGGGCGCCGCCGATCACTCCGGTGGCCGACGCCGCGGCACCGCTGGTGGTCGATCTCGAGGGCTACGAGGGACCGCTCGACGTGTTGCTGGCGCTGGCGCGCAACCAGAAAGTCGATCTGACCCGCATTTCGATTCTCGACCTGGCCGAGCAGTATCTCGCTTTCATCAGCGAGGCGCGGCGGCTGAGGTTGGAGATCGCCGCCGACTACCTGGTGATGGCGGCCTGGCTGGCCTATCTGAAATCACGACTTTTGCTGCCCGAGCCCGAGGACGAAGACGAGCTTAGCGGCCCTGAGATGGCGGCCCGTCTGACCTTCCAGTTGCAACGCCTGGAAGCCATGCGCGAGGCTGCAGCCCGGCTGATGGCACGCGACCGGGTCGGCCGAGACGTATTTTCACGCGGCATGCCCGAAGGCATCAGGGTGATCCGCACTTCGGAATACGAATGCAGCCTGTTCGAGCTTTTGAGCGCCTATGCCGAACAGCGCACGCGTACGCCGGGTGAGCCACTGAGCCTGCCGTTTGGCCGGCTCTACACGGTCGAGGAAGCCGCCGAGCGCTTGCAGCGCATGCTCGGCCGCATGCCCAACTGGGAACGCCTGGAGGGCTTTTTGCCGCCCGAATTCCGCCATGGCCCGGAATACCGCGCGGCCGTAGCGGCAACGCTTTCGGCCAGCCTGGAGATGGCACGCGAGGGGCAATTGGATCTGCGTCAAGGCCAGATGTTCGGGCCCATCTATCTGCGCCGCATCGATCGTGACAGTGAGGGCGAAAGCGGTGCCGGAAGCGAAAACGAAGGCGAAAACGACGATGACTGAGGAAAAGGCATTGCTGCGCATGGTCGAGGCGCTGCTGTTCGCGGCCGCCGAGCCTCTCGACGAGGCAAGCCTGGCAGCCCGCCTGCCGGAAGGCGCCGAAGTGCAGGCGTTGCTGGCAGCGCTGGGCGAGCGTTATGCCGAAAGCGGCGTCAATCTGGTGCGGGTGGCCGGCAAGTGGGCNCTGCGCACGGCGCCGGACTTGAAATTCCTGCTCGAGCGCCAGGTCACCATGCCCCGGCGGTTGTCGCGGGCGGCGGTCGAAACGCTGGCCATCATCGCCTACAACCAGCCCGTCACACGGGCCGAAATCGAGGAGATCCGAGGAGTCGGTTTGAGCCGCGGGACCCTTGATCTGTTGGTCGAAACCGGCTGGGTGCGGCTACGCGGGCGGCGACGCAGCCCCGGCCGGCCGGCCACCTGGGGCACCAGCGATGAATTTCTCGAGCACTTCGGGCTCGAATCGGTCGACGACCTGCCCGGCCTGGACGAGCTCAAGGCAGCGGGAATGCTGCAGGCCCAGCCACCCCGGGCTGTGCTGGCCGAGGCCCGAGCCCAGGCCGCCAGCCAGGAGGAAGAAGAAGACGACGAGGACGTTGGGGATGAGGAAGACGACACCCTGGTTGCTCTTGATCCGGGCTAGCCGGAGCATCCGCCTATCCCTTTGTCGGCGTTGCCATAATTAGGCTAGTATGCCATTCTCCGCCGTCCCGGCGGAGACACCTGGAAGAAGCCCGCCGTCCCGCGGAGACATACATGAAAGAGGCCCGCCGTTCCGGCGGAGCCGCACGAGGAAGAGCGAGAATGGGTGCATTCAGTATCTGGCACTGGCTGATCGTCTTGGCCGTGGTGGTGATCCTGTTCGGTGGCCGCGGCAAGATTTCCGCCATCATGGGCGATTTCGGCAAGGGGCTCCGAGCCTTCAAGAAGGGCGTCAAGGAACATGACACCGAGGTCGCCGAGGGCGATGCCAAGGCCATCGAGGCCAATACCTCGGCAGCGGTCGAGAGCGATAGCAAAGACCAGGCTGCCAAAACCTGAGAGCAGTGGGCCTGAGCGGTCCGTCCTTCAAGCAACGGTCGCGCCGCCATGTTCGATATCGGATGGCCAGAACTGNTNATCGTGGCNGTGATCACGGTTATCGTGGTGGGNCCNAAGGAGNTGCCGCGGGTGCTGCGCACCATCATGNTGGCGGTGCGNAAGGTNCGCGNCATGGCNNCCGATTTCCAATCCACCATCGACGATATGGTGCGTGAGTCCGAACTCGACGATCTGCGCAAGCAAGTCACCGATACAGCCGGTTTGGACCTGGACGCCGAGATGAAGGAGACCCTCGACCCCAGCGGCAGCTTTGATGGCGCCTTCGATTTCGATATCGATGAGGCGGTGGCCGGGGATACCAAGCCGATCGAAGAAGTGATGGAGGCGCCGACCGATTCCGCTTCCGATGAAGTCGCCGATGCCGATGCCGATGCCGACGGTGGCGCACCGCACCGGCCGCAGGCCAGCAGCTAGCGCCAATGGCCACGGAAGCAAACCTCGAAGAAAGCAAGATGCCGCTTCTCGATCATTTGATCGAGCTCAGGCGCCGGCTGGTCTATTCTATTGCCGGTTTTATCTTGGCCTTTTTCGCCTGCTTCTACGTAGCCGACGAGCTCTTCAATTTCCTGGTCGCACCACTGGCCAATTTGTGGGAGGGCGAAGAGAACCGCCGTCTCATCTTCACGGCGCTGCACGAGAAGTTTTTCACCAACATCAAGGTGGCCTTCTTCGCCGCCGCCTTCATCTCGTTTCCCCTCGTGGCGGCCCAATTCTGGACCTTTGTGGCGCCGGGTCTCTACAAGGACGAAAAACGCGCCATGATACCTTTCCTGGTGGCCACGCCGATCCTGTTTCTGGCCGGCGGAGCACTGGTCTACTACATGGTGATGCCCGTGGCCTGGCGTTTTTTCGCCAGCTTTCAGTCCCTCGGTGGCGGCGACGAGCTGGCCATCGAGTTGCTGCCCAAGGTCGGTGAATATCTCAGCCTGGTGATGCGCCTGATCTTCGCATTCGGCATCAGTTTCGAGTTGCCGGTGGTCATCACGCTGCTGGCCCGCGTTGGCATGACCAGCTCGGAAGGACTCAAGCGCAAGCGCCGCTACGCCATCGTCCTGGCTTTTGTCGCCGCCGCCATCCTGACGCCCCCCGATCCCCTCAGCCAGATCAGCCTGGCGCTGCCCATCATCGGGCTCTATGAGATTTCGATCTGGTCTGCGCGCCTGGTCGAGCGCAAGCGCGAGGAAGAAGACGCCACTGATGACGACGACGATGACGATGACGACGACGGCGACGATGACGACGAAGATGAAGACCCCGAAGACGACGAGGATTGATCTCGTCTGATGGCCCCAGCCGGCTTTGCGTCGCCGGGATCTGCCGTATATAACTCGCTCGTTCGTTGCCCTGGCGGACAGCCCTTCACTCCTGCGCCCAGAGCCCTGTCATGTTCGACATTAGATGGATTCGCGAAAACCCCGAGGCTTTCGATCGCGGCCTGCAGCGCCGCGGCAACGAGCCGCTGTCGTCCCAGGTGTTGGCGCTTGACGAGAAACTGCGGACCTCGCAGACCGAGCTGCAGAAGCTCAACGAGGCCCGCAACCAGGCCTCCAAGGAGATCGGTGCGGCCAAGCAGCGCGGCGAGGACGCAGCCGGGCAAATCGCCGAGGTGGGCCGCCTCAAGGACGTAGTAAGGGACGCCGAGACCGCCTCGCGCGCGTCGTCGGCTGAGCTCGACGAGATGCTGGCGGCGTTGCCGAACCTGCCAGCCGACGACGTGCCCGAAGGGCTCGACGAAAGCACTAACGTCGAGATCCGCCGGGTTGGCGTTCGCCCCGAATTCAACTTCCAGCCCAAGGAGCATTTCGAAATCGGCGAGGGCCTTGGGCTGATGGATTTCGAGGCCGCAGCGAAAATGTCCGGCGCCCGCTTCGTGGTGCTGCGCGGCGCGCTGTCGCGGCTCGAGCGGGCGCTGGCTTCCTTCATGCTGGATTTGCACAGCCGCGAGCATGGCTTTCTCGAAGTCAAACCGCCGACGCTGGTGCGCGAAGAGGCACTTTTTGGTACCGGCAATCTCCCCAAGTTCGGCGCCGATCTCTTTCGTACCGAAGAGGGCTTCTGGCTGATCCCCACGGCCGAGGTGCCGCTGACCAACCTGGTGCGCGGCGAGATCCTCGAAGAGGCCGAGCTGCCGCTGCGCTTCACCGGCTATACGCCCTGTTTCCGCTCCGAGGCAGGTGCCGCCGGCAAGGACACCCGTGGCATGATCCGCCAGCACGAATTCACCAAGGTGGAAATGGTCATCATCGCCCATCCCGAGCACTCGGCCGAGGAACACGAACACATGACGGCATCGGCCGAGGAGGTGCTCAAGCGCCTCGGGCTGCACTACCGGGTGGTGACGCTGAGCTGCGGCGACATGGGCGGGGCGGCGCAGAAGACCTACGACATCGAGGTCTGGCTGCCCGGCCAGGACACCTTCCGCGAAATCTCGAGCTGCTCCAACTGCGGCGACTACCAGGCGCGGCGCATGAGCGCGCGCTTCCGCCCCGAAGGCAGCAAGAAGGGCACCCGCTTCGTACACACGCTAAACGGCTCCGGCCTGGCCGTCGGCCGCACCTTGGTGGCGCTTTTGGAAAACTACCAGCAGGCCGACGGCTCGGTGCTGGTGCCCGAGGCGCTGCGCCCCTATCTCGGACAAGAAATGATCACTGCCAATGGCTAAACGCAGCAAGAAGACCTCGAAGACGGGCACATCATCCGACTTGCGTATTCTCATCGCCAACGACGACGGCATCCGGGCACCTGGACTAAAGGTGTTGGAACGCATCGCCCGCAGCATCAGCAAGGACGTCTGGGTGGTGGCGCCGGAATTCGAGCAAAGCGGCGCCTCGCGTTCCCTGTCGCTGCACGATCCGCTGCGTATCCGCCGCCTCAGCACGCGTCGCTTTGCCGTGCGCGGCACGCCGGTCGACTGTGTGCTGATGGCGGTGAATCATGTCCTCAAGGATGAAAAGCGGCCTGATCTACTGCTTTCCGGCGTCAACCGGGGTGCCAACATGGGCGAGGACGTGACCTATTCGGGCACCGTTGCGGCAGCCATGGAAGGGACCATCGTGGGCATTCCCTCGATCGCCCTGAGCCAGGCCGTGGTGCCCGGCCAGTCGGTCAAATGGGCTACCACGGAGCAGCTCGCACCGGCCCTGATCCGCCGCTTGCTGAGTGCCGGCTGGTCAAAAGGCACCCTGATCAATATCAATTTCCCCGACGTCATGGCGGCCCAGGCCGGCGATCCTCGGGTCACCGTGCAGGGCCAGCGCGATACCGGCGACCTGGTCATCGATCCGCGCATCGATGCCCGCGGCCAGCCCTACTACTGGATCGGATACAGGCGCAACCTCGGCACCCCTTACCCGGCGACGACCGACCTGGGCGTGGTCGAATCCGGCGGCATATCGGTGACGCCTTTGCAGCTCGACCTCACCCACCGGGCCACCGTCAGGGCGTTGAAAAAGTCACTGACGTGAGCGAAGACGCGGCCAAAATCCGCCTCATCATGGAGCTCCGTCAGTCGGGGATCAAAGATACGCGAGTGCTTTCGGCGGTCGAACGAGTGCCGCGCGAGGAATTCGTGCTGGGCACTTTCGTCGACCAAGCCTATGAGAACACGGCGCTACCCATCCAGCAGGGCCAAACCATCAGCCAGCCCTACGTGGTTGCCTTCATGACCGAGGTACTGGAGGTCGGCGAACGCATGAAGGTGCTGGAAATCGGCACCGGCTCGGGCTATCAGGCGGCGGTGCTCAGCCGACTCTGCCGCCGGGTCTATACTGTCGAGCGATATCGCTCGTTGTTGCAGCAGGCGGAACGGCGATTCCAGCGCCTGGGTTACCACAACATCACCACGCGCTACGGCGACGGCGGCCTAGGCTGGCCCGAACAGGCACCCTTCGAGCGCATCATGGTAACGGCAGCGGCCGACCAACTGCCCCAGGCCTTGACCGACCAATTGGCGGTCGGCGGCATTTTGATCATTCCGCTGGGCCGCGGCATCATGGGCCAGTCCGTGGTGCGCATCCGACGTACTGAAGAAGGCTTCGAACAGGACGATCTGCTGCCGGTGCGCTTCGTACCCTTGGTGGCCGGCACGGCAGAAGCCGAAAACAGGTAGAAGTTGCGCCGGACAACGTTGATCCGGTGACCTCAGCAACATACTCTCGCGCCATGAATAGGGGGCAGACCCTGAGATTTGGAGTGGTTGTGTCGCTGGCGCTGTTGCTGGCGGCAATGCTGGCCGGCTGCAGCCGCCCGGCACCGGCGCCGGTGATCCACAAAGGACTGAGCAAACAAAGCGATAGCGCCAGCCAAGCGCCCAGCGGCGTCATGGCGGTGGTGCGCAAGGGCGACACGCTTTACCGCATCGCGCGGCGCCACGGTGTCTCGACCCGCGCCCTGATCGACGCCAATGGCCTCAGGGCGCCGTTCGTCCTGCGCCAGGAACAACGACTGGAAATTCCGGTGACCCGCCAGCACTTGGTGGTGAAGGGCGATACGGTCTATGGCATCTCGCGGCTCTACGCCGTCGACATGGCCAGCCTGGTACGGGCCAATCGCCTGGCGCCGCCCTACACCATCCGTCCCGGGCAAAATCTCAGACTGCCCGGCCGGGCCGCCTTGGCAACGGCGCCCGAGGTGCCGGCTCGCAGAACGGTCCAGCGACCGGTCAAATCCAGAACCCAATCTGCTACCACGTCCACCGCCACGCCTTCACTCAAGCCGCGGGCCAAGCCCCCCGCGAGAAAACCACCACTGGCCAAGCCGCCACCACGCAAAGGCCGCTTCGCCTGGCCGCTGCAAGGCCGCCTGATCTCGCGCTTCGGCCCCAAGCCCGGTGGCCTGCACAACGACGGCATCAACATCGCGGTCCGGGTCGACAGCGAAGTGCGCGCAACTGCTGCCGGCGTCGTCGCCTATGCCGGCAACGAACTCAGGGGGTTCGGCAACCTGTTGCTGATCAAGCACTCAGGCGGCTGGATGTCGGCCTACGCCCACAACCGCGTGCTGCTGGTAAAACGCGGCGACAAAGTGCGCCGCGGCCAGGCCGTCGGCCGGGCCGGCCAAAGCGGCGGCCTGGCCGAGCCGCAACTGCATTTCGAGCTGCGCAAGGGCAGCAAGGCAGTAGATCCCCTGAAATACTTGGCGCCCCAGTCGGCGGGAGTGGCGCCAGCCTCCGCCACCAAGCGGACCAGCTGTCGTCGATGTCCACCCCTGATGCCTCAATATTGGCGAAGAACGGGGTAGAGCTAGCTAGAGCAAGTACAGGCCGCCAAGAAGGCGATCGAGCCCGCTGCGACCGACTGACAACACGGCACCGAGGTCTGCCGGCGGCGCCTCTGTATCAGGCCTCTCTTTTGGTCCGCTTTTCCCATGACAACGGGCGCGCAGGGATTACTTCGAAACCGACGCGAATAGCCATGTGTGGACGGCTCCCTGTTGGCAAGGGAATTATTGGACGTTGATGCAGTGCTGGTCGGTGCTGCCATGTGTTCGGCCTGTTGATGCGGCAC
>NZDS01000244.1 GCA_002690215.1 Rhodospirillaceae bacterium
ACGGGGACGGCTTCGCTACATCATCAACACCGAGCCCCACGGCGACCACTGGACGGGCAACGCCTTTTTCGACGCCCCGGTCGTCGCCCATGAAGGGGTCAGGACTCGCATGCTGGAAACCGACATGGTGGAGCACGTGGCCCGGGTGGGTGACATGGGGCCCGAGGAGCCCAAGCTCCTGGAAGGGTACGAGGCCAACACCCCCGTAATCACCTTCGGCAGCGGCATGACCCTCCACGTGGGAGACCACACCTTCCAGATGATCCACATGCCGGGCCACACCCTCTATCAGGCGGCCATCTTGATCAAAGAAGAAGGGGTGGTTTTCACCAGCGACAACATCTTCCACAAGGTGCACACCTGGCTGCAGGAAGCGGACCCGGACCTGTGGTTGGCGTCGCTGGAATCGCTGCGGAAGCTGGACGAGGAGATTTTCGTGCCCGGCCACGGGGAGCTTTGCGGCAAAGACTACCTGGACGAGCAAGGCTCCTTCGTCCTGGAGTGGAAGGAGTACGTCCAGGACGCCATCGACCGGGGCATGACCAAGGACGAGGCGGTGGAAGGACTCACCAAGATGACCGGCCGGTACCCCATGGACGTGGAGCAGGAGGGCATGGCCCTCGGAGTGATGCGGAGGAACGTCGCCAACCTGTACGACTACCTGACTGGCGCCTGGTCCCCTCCGGGGCGACGCGCCTAGTCAAATGATTCTTACAAGGCTTCATACCCGGTCCGTCATCCCGGCGGAGACCGGGATCCAGTTGATGCCTCTCTGGATTCCGGCCTCCGCCGGAATGACGATTGCGGGGCTTATCCGTTCGCCCTGAGCTTGTCGAAGGGCCGGGACTGAATCCCCAGGACGTTGCCGGACCAGCTCTCGGCCAAATCTATTCCTCGGCTGCGGGCTCCTCGGGAGCGTCCTCTGCCGCAGGCTCCTCGGGGGCCTCTTCAGGGGTCTCTTCGGGGGCCTCTTCGGGGGTCTCCTCGGGAGCCTCTTCAGGGGCCTCCTCGGGGGGCATTTGCTGCTGGGCGATCCAGCTCTGCAGCCACCGGCGAAATTCGTCAAGCGCCGGTGGGGAAACGTAGAACACTTCGATGTCCGCCGGAAACTGAATTTGGTGCCGCTCGCTGACCAGGAGCAAACCGGCCTCGTTTTCGCCCAGGGTGGAGTCGATCTGCTTGGAAATGTGCTCGTAGCGGCTCCGGTTGCTCTCGGTGAACCAGTCGTGTAGCCGTTGCGCCACCTTACCGCTGATGAGCGGCAGCATCAGGCACCTCTGGAGGTCCATGATTTCCGCCAGCAAGCCCGCATCCTCGGTGGCTTCCAGCGTGGCCCCGGACTCACACTTGGCCTTGACGAACTGGTGGCTCCGTTGATCCATTCTTTCCAGGTAGTCCAAGCCTTCCTGGCCGCCGGCGGGTACGCTCTCGTGGTACAGGTGGCGCAGGCCGCCCAGCGCCGCCTCCAGCGAGGTCACCTGGGTCTGCATCTGGTCCCAGTATTTGACCAGGGCGGCCACGCCATCCGGCTCATCGCCGGGCGGCCCGTACACCAGGGGCACCAGCATCAGCTTCCTGCGCCCCTGATATTGGTCGGCGGCGGGCCGGGAAATCCGGCCTATCTCCTGGGCCATCTGGCCACCTCCGGATTCGCGCATGACCGATCTGGGCCGTCCGGCTGCCCGAGGACGCTGCACCTACGGCCGCCATCCAGTATAACCCATGGCCGGCGGCCGGCCACAACGTGGGGCAACTGGTCAGTGACCAACGGGCGGGACCGTTTAGCAGGCCGGCGGGCTACACATTGGCTCGCCCTACTCCAGGCTGTCGATGAACCGGAGCGTCTCCTCCACGCACCGGTCGGGCATAAGCAGTTGGATGCCGGCGGCCACGTTGGGAAAGACGACAAGCCCCCGGCAATCCGGAAGCTGGCCCTTGATGAAGAGCTGGTCGTCGATGGGAGAGTTGGCGCTCTTGTCGCCGGTCATGAGCAGCGTAGGGGCCTGAATCTTGGAGAGTGCCCCGGACACGTCGGCCGTCTGCACGATGTGCTGAAGGGCTACAGCCACTTCCAGGGGAGTCTTGGAGTGCTCATCTACGTGCCACTCCAACATNTTGGGGTCGGCCAGGTCCATATCCATGCGGTTGGGCCANGTGTTGATGAGCCACTGCCGGAGCCCCAACTTTTCTAGGGCCTCCACCATCGAAAGGGTGCCCTGGACGTAGAGCGACCTGGACTTGTCCAGAATTTTGTACGGGGAATTCACCAGGGTGAGGCTCTTGGTCCGGTCAGGGTGGTTGATGGCGAACACCATCCCAAGGAGGCCGCCCGATTCAAAGCCTATCCAGTGGAACTTCTTGATGCCCGCGTGGTCGGCGATGGCCAGGGCATCCTTGACCAGGCGGTCCGCCGTCCACGGCGTCCCGGCGGGCGGCGCCTGGGAGTGTCCACAGCCCCGGCAGTCGTTTCTGATTACCTTGTACTTGCGCGACAGGCCGGGCACCCACTGAATCCACCACTTCATGCTCCGGGCGTAGCCGTGGTGCATGAAGATGGCATCCTCGGTCTCCGGAGCCCACGGGTCTCTGAAATCATCCAGGTGGTAGTGAAGCTCCACTCCGTCGTCGGTTGTTACCTTCGGCATCGATCCAAACCTCCAAAGGATACACGTTCCGTTCAACTCGATTGGATATTAGAGCGTATCTGGCCGGTTGACAACCTCCGCTCAGGTCAGCCGTCAACAGGTTGGGACAGGTGCCATGGCGGGCTGGTGGGCAAGGCGGGCCTCGGTTGATACACTGCGCCACTACGTGTGGCCACGTTTTGAAACGTGGGGTACAATTGGCCCCAGCCGGGTTCCAGATCGGAACTGGCGAAACCGGCGGCAGGGAGAGGACCATGGCTTTGGAATCGCAGCAACTGTTAGAGATGTACCGTAGAATGGTCACAATCCGTGAATTCGATCGGCAGGCCGTTGAGGAGTTCCATCAGGGGAACATCCCGGGGGTAGTCCACGCCTACATTGGGGAGGAGGCGGTGGCCGTGGGGGTGTGCTCCGCCCTGCGCCGGGAGGACCGGATCACCAGCACCCATCGGGGTCACGGGCATACCATCGCCAAGGGTGCGGATGTCAAGCTGATGATGGCGGAGCTGTTCGGGCGCAGCAACGGTTACTGCCACGGCAAAGGCGGCTCGATGCATATCGCCGACTTCAGCGTGGGTATGCTGGGGGCCAACGGCATCGTTGGGGCCGGTCTGCCCATAGCGACGGGAGCGGCCCTGGCGGCCCAGATGGAAGGAGGGGACCGGGTGGCGGTGTGCTTCTTTGGAGACGGGGCCTCGAACGAGGGAGCTTTTCATGGCTCGTTGAACCTGGCATCCATCTGGAAGCTGCCCGTTATCTATGTCTGCGAGAACAACGGGTGGGCCGTGTCCGTGCCGGCCTCCTACGGCCTGTCGGTGGAAGACGTGGCGGTGCGGGCCGCTGCGTACAACCTGCCGGGCGTGACGGTGGACGGCACCGATGTGCTGGCGGTCTATGAGGCTATCCGGCTGGCTGTGGAGCGGGCCAGGGCCGGGGACGGGGCCACGCTGGTCGAGTGCAAGACCCATCGTTGGCGTATCCACTCGGAGCAGCGGGGAAATCCCCAGGATCCAAGGCCCGAGGCGGCCCGCGATGCGGGGCCCCAGAAAGATCCCATTGTGTCCTTCTCCGCCCGGCTGGTGGAACAGGGTGAGGCCACCTCGGACTCCCTCAAACAGATAGACCAAGAGGTCGAGTCTCAGGTGGCGGAGGCCGTTGCTTTCGCCAAGGACAGCCCCATGCCCAAACCGGAAGACGCGCTGCAGGACGTGTTCGCCGCCTAGCGCCGGGCAGAGCCGAGGACAGCTACCCCATCAACCGAAATCGAGTGTGAGACCATGAGAGAGATCACCTATACGGAAGCCCTGCTGGAAGCCTTTCGCGAGGAGATGCGGCGGGACGAGAAGGTGTTCCACCTCTGTGGGGGCCTGGGGCCTCTGGAGAGGCTCATCCCTGAGTTTGGCCGGGAGCGGGTCCGTGTCTGTCCCATCTCCGAGGAAGCCTATGTAGGAGCGAGCATCGGGGCGGCAGGCGGTGGGTTTCGCCCCATTGTGAGTCCGGGGATGATGACCTTCGCTTTCACCGCCATGGACCAGATAGTGAACCAGATGGCGAAAATCCACTACATGTTTGGCGGACAGGCGACCTTCCCCATCGTGTTCCGGGCCGGCACCGGGGGCGGCCGGTCCGCCGCCGCGCAACACTCGCAGAGCCCCCATCCGATGTTCATGAACCTGGCTGGACTGAAACTGATCATGCCCTCCAACCCCTACGATGGCAAAGGGCTGATGAAGAGCGCCATCCGGGACAATAATCCCGTGGTGTTCTTCGAGGACCAGTTGCTGGACTTAGGAGGGGTGACCGGCCCGGTGCCCGAAGAGGAGTACACCATACCCATAGGCGTGGCCGACGTTAAACGCCAGGGCAGCGACATCACCGTGGTGGCCATCTCCAAGATGGTGAGAGAGGCCCTCGTCGCCGCCGGGGAGTTGGAAGGGGAAGGGGTGTCGGTGGAGGTGGTGGACCCCAGGACCCTGGTGCCGCTGGACAGGGAGGCGATCCGGGCTTCGGTGCAGAAAACCGGCAGGGTGGTCGTCGTTGACGAGGCGTGCATCACCTGTAGCGCGGCCGCCGAAATCGCCACAGTAGTTTCTGAAGACCCGGCCACTTTCCGCGCCTTGAAGGCCCCGCCCAAACGGGTCTGCGCCCCCGACGTTCCCATACCCTACAGCCCGGTGATGGAGCGGTTCTGCATTCCGGACAAAGCGGACATCATCAGGGCGGTCAAGGAAGTGCTGGCCTGAACCGGCACTCGGATCCAAATTGATTCACAAACTCCAAGGCGGGAGACCAAGTCATCATGGAAGTTCAGCATGACGCTTAAGGACGGGGCACGGCCCAAGCCCAAGGAAGACAAAGATATCCGCCGTCACGGCGGGTTCATCGTCTCCGGATTGGCGAGCGGTCACGCTCCGTTCCACTGGTTTCTGCAGAGTTTCGTCGTCGTGCTCCCGGAAATCCAAAGCGCGTTTCAGCTCAGCGCGNTAGGAGTGGGTGCCATCCTCACNGTCCGGGAGCTGGCGTCGGGGATCGTGGCACTGCCNGGGGGCGTTGTGGTGGACATGCTCCGGAAACACTGGGGNGTGGTTCTNGCCGCCTGCATCGGAGGGATCAGTCTGGGCGCGTTCNCCATGGGTCTTTCTCCGGTCTANCCNGTCTTGCTGGCCGGGGTCGCCGCNGTGGCNATGGGCCACTCCGTCTGGCATCTAGCCGCGGTCAGCTCAATGTCCTATCACTTCTCCCACAGGCGCGGCCTGGCCCTGTCTTTTCACGGGGTCGGCGGCAGTATCGGAGATGTCGCGGGGCCGGTGGTCACCGGGGCGCTATTGGGGGTGCTGAGCTGGCGAGGCATCCTCAGCATGTATGCTGTGGTGCCCTTCTTCATGGCATTCATGGCGTTCTGGGCGTTCAGGCGTTTGGGTAAGGACACCGATGGGGCCGCGGAAAGCGGCGCCGCTCTGAAATTCAGAGCCCGTATTGAAGTGACCAAGCGTCTGTTCAAGAGCCCGGTTCTATGGGGGGTCACCCTGGTAAAGGGATTGCGGGGCATGGCGTTGGTGGGGTTGGTCACCCTGTTGCCCCTTTATCTTGACAACGACCTGGGGTTGAGCACGTTCAGCAGAGGGGTCCACATTGGGCTGCTGATAGCTATCGGATTGGTGGCCAAACCAGTGGCGGGCTACATCTCGGACCGGGTGGGCCGAAAGCAGGTTCTGGTGCCCGGTCTACTGTGGTCATGCGCCATCTGTCTTCTGATAATACCCTACGGCGAGGGCGTGACGCTGACCGTCTTGATCGCCCTCCTGGGTCTGTTTCTGTACCCGGATCAGCCCATACTGACGGCGGCGACCCTGGATATCGTGGGCGCCGACGTCTCCTCCACCGCCCTTGGCATGATGGCGTTCATCGGGTTCCTCCTCAGCGCGGTATCGGCGCTGATAGTTGGGGGGTTATACGAGACCTGGGGTGTCGACCCAACGCTCTACTACATCGCCGCTCTCTTTGCCCTGGCGGCGACGGTCTTTGGGCTCCTGCGGCTGACTCGTATTGACGCCGGTCCCTGAACCGTCAAGGGCCTCCGGGCACCTCGATGTCCAGGAGAGGCCCGTACTGCTGGCCCCCGAAGGTATCGCTGTCTTCCAGGTCTCCCGAGAACACTGGCCTGGGTATGCTGAACTTGATGGCCAGGGCTTTGTCGCAATTGAAGAAGAGGACATCTTCCTCCGGCTGCCGGTACAGCCGGGCGACCAGCCCCTTGTTGAGCACCCCCGAATCCCGGACCCGGGTGTATACCTCCGGGTCATCGAACATGATGTCGAAGGTCAGCACGAAGGGGCCGGCGTTCTTGCTGCGCACCAGTTTGGTCACTTCCCAGAGCTTGGGCATGATTGAGACCTCCCTAAAAGGGCCGGCTAGACGCTGACCAGCTCCGATGAGAACATTTCGTAGGGTGTTTCCGGCTCCATCACGTGGTTCAGATTGAAGCGGTGGACCGGGCCGCGGTTGAGCACGGCGGGGCTGTAGGGGTAGGCCAGGGCCGTGATCAGGCCGTGCCACTCGGGGACCGGGTTATGCACCGCCAGATGCTGGCAGCTGTCGGCGATGGAAGTCGCCAGGTCCTCGGTCGGAGCGGTTACCTCGATGAAGACGCACAGCTCGTGGGCCAGGGTGGCCGAGGGCTCCAGAGTCCCCATGGTGCCGTTGCGGCCGTACAACCGGAAGAACACGGAGTAATCCCGGTCCATTTCAAGCCCGCCGAAGGCTTCCCGGATCCTGACGGCCAGGCGTTCCCTCAGCCGGTCCAGCCAGGAATCGACCTGCCGGATGATGATGGGGTCCCGGATGCTGCCGATAACCACGCTCTGGTATCCCGCCAGCTCGATTCCCTCAAGCTTCACCGTGTAGGTTTTCGCGGGGACCCATCCGCTGCCCGAGACCTTGACGGCCCGGCCGGAAACCGCCTCATAGCGGGAGTCGGAGGTGTCGAGCATTCCGGAGGCTTCGTAGAGGTGAAAGGGGTCCGCGTTCTCATAGAGGGTGTGGGATGCCACGCTCTGGGGGGTGCACCACAGCTCATCCCCGGGCGGCTCCACGATGAAGTGGTCCTTGCGGATGGTGGCGAACATGCAATCCGGGGCCCGGCGGATGGCGGCACAGGCAGCGCCGCACTCCAGGGTCTTGGCGGCGTGCCACACCGGGCCTTCGAGGAAGCCGCGGGCCATCGGAATGGCGGCGAAAAGAGACGTGTCGCTGGAGCGGCCGACCAGCACCACCTCGGCGCCATCCTCCAGGATCTTGGCGATGGGCTCGGCCCCCATCATGCCCACGATGTGGACGCTGTTGTTTATAACCTCGTCGTTGATAGGCGGCGCCGGTTGCAGGGCGTGAATCTTCCCGTCGGCCAGCTTGCCTTTGAGATACTCCCGGTCCTGTTCCGAGCGAATCACCCCCAACCGGAATCTCAGATCATCCTCCCTGGCGATGTCAGTGAGAATGTCCATCGTCCACTGGAGGTTGAGGTCCCCGCCGCCGGAGCCGGCGGAGCCGATGATCAGCGGGATCTGGGCCCGGCGGGCGGCGAGCAGCATCAGTCTGATGTCGCGCTTTACCGCGGACTTGGGGAAGTGGCACTTTCCGGTGGCCAGTGCGTCGGGGCCTCCGTCGGTGGATCCGGCATCGCAGGCGATGAAGTGAGGCCCCCACTCCATGGCTTTGTGCAGGGACTTCTCCGCATAACCGGAGCCGAGCATACCGGTG
>NZDS01000114.1 GCA_002690215.1 Rhodospirillaceae bacterium
CCCACGGCGACACCGTGGGATGGAAGCGCATGTCGGCGGTCCACCCGGTCTACCAGAAGAACATGGGCAGCGCCGGCGCCAATCTCTCCAAGGCGGCGCCGCACGAAGGAGCGACCTATGCCTACCCGGCCCTGGTCACCAACGCCTCGCAGTCGGCCGACGTGGCCTATAATCTTACCAAGGGCATCATGGCGCGTTACGACGACTTCAAGGGTGCCGCTCCGGGAGCCAGCGGCTGGTCGGTCAAGAACCAGAACATGACCTGGGCGCTGCCGTACCACGANGGTGCNGTGCGCTANTGGAAGGAAGCCGGNGTGTGGTCCGANGCNGNCCAGNNGCACCAGGACATGCTGGTCAANCGCCAGGGCGTGCTGGCGGCGGCNTGGAAGGGNCTGGCCNNCAAGGACNGCATGTCGAAAGAGGATCTCAAGTCCAAGTGGATGGNGGCCCGNGANNCGGCGCTCAAGNCTGCCGGNNTGNACNTGGTCTTCCAATAGACCACTAGACCTTGNCCGACACGGCTACGAACGGGCCCGCCCCTGGCGGCGGGCCCGCTGCGCCGGTAACGCCGGCCACGGTCGAACACCGCTACCGCGGCTCGACGCCGCTGTGGCGCGTGGTGCTGATCGCGGGGACGGTGCTGTCCGTCCTGATCTCGATCTATCAATTGTTCAACCTGGGCCGCTTCGGCACCTTCGTGGCCATCGATACGCAGTACTTCTTCGCCCTTCTGGGCGTGCTGCTGCCGCTCGCTTTCATCATCTTTCCGGCCTACGAGGGCGCTCGCGATGCCGTGCCGTGGTACGACCTGGTGCTTTTCGTGGCGGCTATCGGCGTCAACCTCTATCTGCTCTGGTACGCCCGCGATATTGTTGATCTGGGCTGGGAATACGCCGCTCCGGATCACATCAAGATAGCCGGCACGGTGCTCTGGCTGCTGGTGTTGGAGGCCAGCCGGCGGGCCGGCGGCACAGCGGTTTTCCTGGTCGTTTTTGTGCTCTCGCTCTATCCCATCTATGCCGCCTCCGTGCCCTATCCCTTCGACGCCGCCAGCGAGGATTTCGGCGTCGCCGTGGCCTATCATGCGGTGTCGAGCGAATCGATCTTCGGCATTCCCTTCCGCGCCTTCGCCAATCTGGTGATCGGCTTTTTGATGTTCGGCGTAGCGCTGCAACACACTGGTGGCGGGCGCTTTTTCCTCAATCTCGCCTTTGCCTTGCTGGGTCACGTGCGCGGTGGCCCGGCCAAGGTGGCGATCTTCGCCAGCGGCCTGATGGGCTCGATGAGCGGCAGCGTCATCACCAACGTGTTGACCACCGGGGCGCTGTCGATCCCGGCCATGAAGCGCATCGGCCTGCCGCCTCACTATGCCGGCGGCGTCGAGGCTTGCGCTTCGACCGGCGGTGTACTGATGCCGCCGATCATGGGCGCCACCGCCTTCGTCATGGCGACCTACTTGGAGGTGCCCTACTCCGACATCGTGATTGCTGCGGTGATTCCTTCGCTGCTTTACTTCTTCGGTCTCTTCGTACAGATCGACAGCTATGCCGCGCGAAACCAACTCGCCGGTCTGCCGCGCGAGGAGCTACCGGCAGTGGCCCAGACTTTAAAGGAGGGCTGGCACTACATCGCCGTCTTCATTCTGCTGATTTGGATGCTGATCTATCTGCAGCGCGAAGCCCTGGCGCCCTACTACGCCACCATGCTGCTGATCGGCATCAACCAGTTCATCAAGACCAGTCGCTGGAATTTCGCCGACCTCCTGAAGTTCATCACCGGCGTCGGGCGGCTGTTCATCGAGCTGGCGGCCATTCTGGCCGGCATCGGCATGATCGTCGGCTCGCTGTCGCTGACCGGCAAGATCAGTACGCTCGCCAACGAGCTGTTGTCCATGGCCGGCGATTCGGTGCTGCTGTTGCTGCTCATGGGGGCGGTGGCCAGCTTCATCATGGGCATCGGCGTCACCGTCACCGTGGCCTACATCGTGCTGGCCATCACGCTGGCCCCGGCGCTCACGAATTCCGGCCTCAATGCCATGGCCGTGCACCTCTTTATGCTCTATTGGGGCATGCTCTCGTACATCACGCCGCCGGTGGCGCTGGGCGCCTTCGCCGCCGCAAGCCTGGCTCGGGCGCAACCCATGCGCACCGGCTTCGAGGCCATGCGGCTGGGCAGCATCATCTACTTCATCCCCTTCTTTTTCGTGCTCAATCCAGCCCTGATTATGCAGGGCGGCTGGACCGACGTCTTGTCTGTCACCGTAGACGCGGTGATCGGTGTGGTGCTCATCGCGGCGGCCTTGCAGGGCTATCTCATCGGCATCGGCGACCTAGGTCGCCACGGACTTTTGCAGTGGCCCATCCGCGGCATGATTTTGGTGGCCGGCATCGCCCTGGCGACGCCGGGCGGTGGCCATGTGCCGGCCAGTAGCGGCGAGCTCTGGCTGTTGGCCTTGATGTTAAGCCTGCCCGCCGCCGCCCTGGCCTTTTGGCTTAATCGTTCGTCGGCGCCGGCAGCAGACGCTTGACCAACCGCTCTATGGTCAGGCCCTGGACGATGATGGAGAACACCACCACACCGTAGCAGGCGCTGAGCAACACCTCCTTCCAGGGTCCCTCGGGCAGGCTCAGCGCCAGCGCCACCGAGATGCCGCCGCGCAGGCCGCCCCAGGTCAGAATGGGCACGGCGCCCGGCGTGAAGCTTCGCTTCAGGCGCAACACCGCCAGCGGCAAGGCGACGCCGGCCAGGCGAGCGCCCAGTGCCACCGGTATGGCCAGTAGTGCGGCCAGGGCCGGTGCCGTGCTGAAAGACACCGCCACCACCTCGAGGCCGATGAGCAGAAAGAGGACGGCGTTGAGGATCTCGTCAAGCAACGTCCAGAAGCGGGTCAGGTGTCCCCGTGTGGTCTCGCTCATGGCCAATCGAGTGCCATGGTTGCCGATCAACAGCCCGGCCACCACGACAGCGATGGGTCCCGAGGTGTGCAGCGCTCCGGCCACGGCATAGGTGACGCTGACCAGGGCCAGTGTGATCATCACCTCGACGGTGTATTCGTCGATCGAACGCAGTGCCAGGAAGGCCAGGCCACCGGCCGCCAGGCCCAGCACCACGCCGCCCACCGCCTCCTCGAGAAAGAGGATCGCCACGTCGCTAGCGCCGATAGGTCCGGCCGTGGTGACCAGCGCCAGCAGGATGGTGAAGACGACCACCGCGACGCCGTCGTTGAACAGGCTTTCGCCGGCGATTTTTGCCTCCAGCGTTCGCGGCACCGTGACGCTTTTTAGGATACCCAGGACGGCGATGGGATCGGTGGGCGAGATCAGGGCGCCGAAGACCAGGCACATGAGCACGGGCACGCCCAGGCCCAAAAGCGCAAACACCCCCCACATGCCGAGCCCCACCAGCAGCGTCGACAGCAATAATCCGATGGTGGCCATGGCGGCAATGGCGTAGCGCCGTTCTTTCAGATCACCGAGATCGACGTGCAGGGCACCGGCAAACAACAGGAAGCTCAGCATCCCGTGCATCAGGGTTTCGGTAAAATCGATACCGGCGACCAAGGCACGGAGGGCCGCGCCCAGGCCCCAGGCAGGCATGATGGCGTCCAACCCCAGCACCGCCAGCGAGGCCGCGAGCGCGATGATGACGACGCCGATCGAGGGCGGCAGGCGGAACCAGCGCAGGTTGACGTAGCCGAACAGCGCCGCCAATCCGAGCAACAGGGCGATGACGTCGAAGACTGTGGACATCATCGACTCTCTACTCTCGTTCGCAAATTGTGTCCTTTTTGTAAATTGTCATTCCCGCGAAAGCGAGAACCCAGGTTTTGTACCGTTTTCGTAGTCGTTCCGCTGCTGCAAATTTGAAAAAACCAACCAAACCTGGGTTCCCGCTTTCGCGGGAATGGCGAATGGGGGAGTCGAACGATTCGCATCAAATTTGAACTGCTCTAGTCAGCCATGGCAACATCGAACGACGGCAGCAGAACATTGAAGCCAACCTCGGCAGCTTGGTCGCGCAGTTCACGCAGGCGCGATTGCGTGCCTTCGTCTGGCGCCGTGGCGGCTTGGGCCAGGGTTCGGGCGCGGGCTATCAGCAGGTCCATCCAGGGTAGGGGTTCGCTGCTGGTATAGTCGGCGGCGGCTTGGGCCAGGGCCTCGACGCCATCGAAGTTACCGGCTAGCAGACAGGCCTCCATGGCGTCGCGGTAGAACCAGAGATAGTTGTGGCTGACGCATTCGGAATCCAAAATCGCCAATCCCTCCGAGATCGCCTGGCGCCGGACCTCTTCGCTGTCACTGACCAGGGCCAGGGTGCCCAACGCCATGGGGCCGGCGAACCTGGGGCCGGTCTCGCGGGTCGTCGCCACCGCTTCTTCGGCCAAGGCGATGGCCTCGTCGCGCCGGCCTTCGATGAGCGCCACCTTGGCGATGATGACTTGGTTGACGGGATCGAAACACCGGGCGCCCAGGCCGCGGGCCAGATCGATAGCCCGCTGGCAGCTTTGGCGGGCTTGGTCGAGTTCGCCCGTGTCGAACAGTAGCTTGCCGGCGCAACTGCCGCGGGCGACCATTTCGGCCCGTTCGTTGCCCTGCTGTTGGGCCAGCTCGGCCGCTTTCAGGGTATCCGCCCGCCCGGCTTCGAGTTGGTTGAGATAGAGCTGGGTATGACCGCGCATGGCCAGGTTGGGGGGCTCGATGGCGGCTAGCTCATGGGCTCGGGCCAACTCGACGCATTCATCGAAGTGCCGGTGCGAAGCGGCCATGCGGCCTCGCATGTAGTAAGCGTCGCCGAGGCCGCTCAGCGCCCGCGCCTCCTTCTCGGGAGAGTCTGCCAGGCGGGCGTTTTCGCGGGCCAGTTCGTGTTCTGCCAGGCAGCCTTCGATGTCGCCCATGGGAAAATAAATGCTGCCGCGGAAGTAATGCACCTGTGACAGGTCCTCGATGCGCTGGTAGCGCTCGGCCACGGTCTGGGCGCGATCGAGTGCCGCCAGCGCCTCGTCGTAGCGGTCGAGGATGCGCAGCCCCGCAACCAGGTCGAGCAACAGCGGCATCTCCTGCTCGGCCCGCGCAGCGTTATCGGGCAGGGTGTCCAGCAGCTCCAGCCCGCGCTCCACATGACCCACCGATTCGGCGCTGGCCCAGCGCTCTGTGGCCCGCCGGCTGGCCCGGCGCCAGCATGGCACAGCGGCTTCGGCCAGTCCGGCCTCGCTGTAGTGGTGGGCCAAAAGCTCGGGCTCGTCGGTCGCGGTCTCGGGGAAATCCGCTTCCAGGGCCTCAGCGACGTCACGGTGATAGCGCTGGCGCGTACTTTTGAGCAGCGAGCCGTAAGCGGTTTCCTGCACCATGCCGTGCTTGAACTCGTAGCTGGCGGCTGGTGGCAGGCTGCTCTGAAATAGCACCTCGGCCTCGACCAATTGATTCAGCGCGGCCTCCAGTTCGTCGCTTCCGAGTTGCGAAACAGCGGCCAGCACTGACTGCGAGAAGCGGCGCCCCAGCACCGCTGCCAGTTGCGCCACGTCCTTGACCTGGGCCAGACGGTCGAGCCGCGCCATCAGCGAATCCTGCAGCGAGGCTGGGATGGCCAGCTCGTTCAGCGGGCCAACCAATTGATATCGTCCGTCGCGCTCCTCGACCAGGCCGGTTTCCAGGACCGTCTTGGTCAGTTCCTCGACGAACAAAGGAATGCCGTCGGTCTTGGTACCGATCTGCTCCAGGACCGCCTCGGGCAGGTCGCGACCGCCGGTCACATTCTGCACCAAAGCGCTGCTGTCGCTGCGGCTGAGGCGGTTGAGGGTCAGCGTCGTGAGGTGGGGATGGCTGCCCCAGCGAGGTTGGAATTCGGGCCGCGCCGTGACCAGCAGGAAAATCCGCAAGCTCCTCAGGCGCTCGATCAGGAGACCGAGGAATTCCTCGCTCGAGGGATCGAGCCACTGGGCGTCCTCGACGATCATGATCATCGGCAGGAGTCTGCTCTGGGCCAGCATCAAGGCCAACAGGGCCTCGGAGACTTTATTGCGGTGCTCCTCGGGGCTGCCCTGAGGCACCGCATAGCGATCGAGGTCTGTTTCCAATAGTACTGGCGCCAGGTAGGGCGCGATGTCGGCGAGCGGTAATTCGAGGTTCTCGATGAAGGCATCCAGCTTGTCGGCCCGGGTAGCTATCGGGTCGTCGCGCCGAAATTCCATCACCCGAATCAAGCAGTCGATCACCGGGTAGAGAGCGCTGTTGGTGTGGAAGGGCGAGCAGGAGAGCGCTATGAGACCGTATGTGTTGTCCTCCAGTTGGCTGCGGAATTCCTCGACGATGCGCGACTTGCCCACCCCGGCTTCGCCGGAGAACACCACCACTTGGCCCTCGCCCTCCTGGCTTTGGCGCCAGCGGTTGAATCCGATATTTCCCAGATAGCATTCGTATCGTAGCAAATCGTAGGCGAACCCGACCACCGATGGAAGGAATTTTGCTCTGCGGTCATTCGGCAGCCCC
>NZDS01000115.1 GCA_002690215.1 Rhodospirillaceae bacterium
GGCCAGCGGCCATGTGAGAGTGCCGCATCAACAGGCCGAACACATGGCAGCACCGACCAGCACTGCATCAACGTCCAATAAATCCCTTGCCAACAGGGAGCCGTCCACACATGGCTACTCGTGACGGTTCGCACCGCTGCCCGGCACGGTCGCTTTGAACCGGTAAGCCGACCTCCCAACCCACCTTTTTACTTTCGCCGCCTGGGTGTTCGGCGCTGGGGATAGAGCGGCTGCACGTGGGGCGAGCCCGAACCTATGCAATTGCCCCGAAGCGAACGCAGGCCGGCCTTGCTATAATCGCGTCATGGCAAGAAAACAAAAGACCAACGGGAGTGGAGCATGAACAAGGTTCTGGTGGATGTGGACGGTCCTGTACGCACTGTGACGTTGAACCGCCCGGACAGGCGGAACGCTTTGGACAGCGAAACCATCGAGGCTTTGATCGCAGCCTTTCCGCCCGATCCGGGGCAGCACGAGCGGGTTGCCGTGTTGCGCGGCAACGGCCCGTCCTTTTGCTCCGGTATGGATCTGACCCAAAGCCAATCGGCCTTCGGCGACCCCACGGAGATCGAAACCATGCTGCGCGCGGTGGAGGTGTATCCCCTGCCGGTGGTCGGGGTTGTGCACGGCCCGGCCATCGCCGGCGGCAACGAGCTGGCGCTGCATTGCGACTTCGTGGTGGCCAGCGAGGAGGCCATTTTCGGCATGTCGCTGGCGCAGATCGGCCTGGCGCCCACCTGGTTCCTGGCCAAGCGNNTNATGGANGTGGGCGGGTCCNGTGGCNNCCCGTGAGATNCTNTTGTTGGGCGATCCCCTGCCGGCCACCCGGATGTTCGATCTGGGTATCATCGCCCGCGTCGCCCCGGCGGACGAATTGCAGGCGGCGGCGCAAAAGATCATCGACCGACTGGCCGCCAACGCGCCGCTTTCGCTACNCATCATGAAAGAGACGCTGGTGCGGCAGATGGCGTTCCGCGATGCCACGCCTTATGACGATCTGAACGCCACGGTGCGCGAAGTCAGCGCCAGCGACGATGCCCGTGAAGGGGTGGCGGCGCGCATGGANCGCCGGGCGCCGAGTTTCAAGGGCCACTAGCGGAGCGGAGCGCGCCGGCCATGGCGGTACGCATGGAAAAACCCTGGCTGCCCCTGACTGCCGAAGGGGTAGCGGAATTGAGCGGCGATCTTGGCGTCTATCAGATCGCCGACNGCGAAGGCATGGTGGTCTATATCGGCTATGCCGGTGGCCGCAGCCTGTGGGGCCTGCAAGGCGAGTTGCGGGAGCAACTGGCCGAGCGTGGCGACGGCCACGGCTTTCGGGTGGAGATCAACCACCAATACCTGAGCCGCTGGGAAGAACTGCTCAAGGTGCACATGGGCGATCATGGCACCCTGCCGGCCGGCAACGAGCATCACCGGCCGCGCCGCATCGGCCGCTTGAGCCTGGGGTAGGAGAACACCGATGGATCTGGAATTGTCCGACGAACAGCGCCTGTTGGTCGAACAGATGCGCCGCTTCGTGCGACAGGAAATCGAGCCGCTGGAAAACCAAATGGACCCCGACGCCAGCGAGCTGCCGGACGAGGACCATCAGCGCCTGGTCAGCCTGACCAAGGAGATGGGCCTCCATAACATGGACGTGCCAGAAGAATATGGCGGTTCGGGCCTGGATCTGGTGACCCGGACGCTGCTGGCCATCGAGATGGCGCAACACCGCGCCGGGCTCTATGCGCCCTGTTACGACGTCTTTGGCGGTATGGGCCTGGCCCAGCTCTACGACGCCAGCGACAACCAGAAAGAGCGCTATCTGTTTCCGGTCCTGCGCGGCGAAAAACAAGGCTTTTTTGCCCTTACCGAACCCTCGGGCGGCAGCGATCCGGCCCGCGCCATCCAAACCCGGGCAGTGCGGGACGGCGGCGACTGGGTGATAAACGGCCAGAAGATCTTCATCTCCGGCGCCGACAAGGGCGATTTTGGGCTGGTCTTCGCCCGCACCGATCCGCAAAAGGGCCGGGCCGGCGTCACCTGCTTCATCGTCGACACCGACACACCGGGCTTTCACGTCCGCCGCGTCGTGCATACGCTGCGCTCCACCCACTACGCCACCGAGTTGCAGTTCGAGGACATGCGAGTGCCCGGCGAGAACGTGCTGGGCGAGGTCGACGGCGGCTTCGGCATTGCCAACGAACGCCTGACTCAGAACCGCATACCCTATGCCGCCAACTGCGTCGGCGTCGCCATGCGAGCCCAGGAGATGGCCATCGAATACGTCAAGATCCGCGAGACCTTCGGCGATCTGCTGGCCACCCGGCAGACGATACAGAACATGATTATCGACAACGAGCTCGATATCCGCACTTCCCGCTGGCTGACTCTGGCCGCTGCCGCCAAGGCGGATCGCGGCGAGCCTTTCCGGGCCGAGGCGGCGATGGCCAAAATCGCCGCCACCGAGGCCGGCGGCCGGGTGGTCGACCGGGCCATGCAAATCCATGGCGGCTACGGCATGACCAAGGATTTCCCCTTTGAGCGCTGGTACCGCGAGATGCGCATCCGCCGCATCGGCGAAGGCCCAAACGAAGTCCAGCGGCTGATCATCGCCCGCGACCTGATCGGCGGCTCATTCCACTAGAACAGCACCCACCGGATCTCAGGCCTTGCTGAGCGCGTGGCCCTCGACCGCCTCGACCATCACGCCGTTGGCGTCCTTGGGATGGACCAGCCAGCGCGNCGAGGCGCCGNGANCGTCGATGGCCGCCCGGTGCATCACCGCCATGCCGCGCTCCTCCAGCGCCCGGCCGCTGGCGGCGACGTCGTCGACCTCCAGGCAGAGGTGATAGAAGCCCTCACCGACGGTGGCCAGGCGGCGCGAGAGCGCGTTCTGCATGTCGCTCTTGTCGAGCGGCTCCATGATCTCGATGGTCATCTCGTCAGGCGTGCCGCCGGGTGAGAGAAAGACACTGCGAATGCCCTCCACCTCGATGCGCAGATCGTTGAATTTCTGGAACCCGAAAGCTTCCGTCCACAGCCGGGTGGCGGCATCGGCGTCGTGAACCAAGATTCCGATATGGCTGATGGCGCGCGTTTTGTTCTGCATGCGGATCTCCGTTTCTGGTTACGTCCCGGCTGGGTGTCGCCAGACCGGTCTAACAGGCTGGCAGAAGTTCCCGCAGGGCATTCAATTTTACCGAGGCGTAGTCCGTGCGCCAGGCAAGCAATGTCTTGATCCGAGAATATTTGCCCGACAAGGGATAGCACTGAAATTGCTCCTTCGTGTTCATCATATCGAGAACGGATTTCGGGGCCGCGGCAATTCCCGATCCGGCCGAGACGCAGGCGAAAATGGCGAGATAGGAACTCACCGACATGATACTTCCCGGAACGATGCCGGCTTCCAGCATCCATTCATCGAGATATCGTCGATAAGCGCAGCCCGCTTCGAAGGCCACGACCGTTTTGCCGCTGATCTCGCGCTTGTCCTCGAGCGGCGGAAAGAATTTCGGAGCCACCAGAATCAGTTGTTCCACGAACACGGGCTGCGTGCGCACCTGCGCGAAGGATACCGGCTCGGCGACGAAGGCAATTTCGACGTCGTAATTCATGAGACGATCCAGCAAGCCCCCCGCGGTGTCCGTTTCGAGTTCTATCTGAACATCGGGATGGCGTTCATGGAATCGGGAAAGCACTTCCGGCAATTGCGCGGCTGCCGTGCTCTCCATGGCGCCGATCCTGAAAACACCGCTGGGTCTGTCTTCGCTCAGAGCTTCCGAAGCTTCCCGGGACAAATCAAGCAGGCGCTCGGCATACGACAACAGCAACCAACCGTCAGGCGTCAGCGTCAGGCCCCTGTTGCCGCGCCGGAACAGTTTCTTCGCCAGTCGCTGCTCGAGCTGCTTGATGCGGGTGCTGATGTTGGACTGCACCCGGTTCAATTTGAGCGCCGCCTTGGAAACGCCTCCCTCCGTGGCGACGGCACGAAAAATCTCGAGAGATCGCAGGTCCAGACCTTGCATTGATATCTCCAATCGAGAAATCAAAAGTGCAAATAATTCATTTTTCTTAATATACAGCCGGCGATAAGGTGCTTCAAGTCCGGCTCCCACATGCTTCGAAAGGCCACCATGTCAAGCCAACCGTCCGCCTTGCGGATTACCATAGTGGGCCTGGTATCCCTGGCCATCGCCATGGGGATCGGTCGTTTCGCTTTCACACCCCTTTTTCCCATGATGCAGGAGAACGGGCTGGCGAGCATCAGCGACGGCGGCGTTCTCGCCTCCGTCCATTTCCTCGGGTATTTGCTTGGCGCCGTATTTGCCGCCCGGCTGCGCTTCGCGCCAACCAGCACCCTGCGGTTTTCCCTGATCGCTATCGCCGTCTGCACGCTGGGAATGGGGCTGACGAACGATCTCTTGCTCTGGCTGGTTTTTCGTTGGCTGTGCGGCGTATTCAGCGCGACTACCCTGATGCTGGTCAGCAACTATTACGTCAAACATCTGGCTGTGCTTGGCCGCCCGGAGAACCAAGGCTGGGTTTTCGCCGGTGTCGGCGCCGGCATCGCTGTCGCCGGCCTTGGTGTGATGGGGTTTATGCTGGGCGGTGTCGGCAGCTCGCTGGGTTGGCGTATCATGGGGGCGCTATCGCTGGTCGCAGTCCTCGCGGTATGCCTATCGTTGGGCCCCGAAATCCCCCGCACACCTTTGGCCGCGCCAAATCGGGCATCCCAACGCACGCCACTGATCTGGAGCCTGGTGATCGCCTACGGAGCGACCGGCCTGGGCTACATCATTCCGGCAACATATCTACCCGTCATGGCACGAGAGATCGTCCAGTCGCCAATCGTTTTCGGTTGGAGCTGGCCCGTTTTCGGCCTGGCCGCCTTTGTCTCGACACCTCTGGTGGTCATGCTTCGAAAGCAATTCTCGAACCGCCAAATTTGGGCCGTGAGCCAGTTCACCATGGCGGTTGGACTGATCCTGCCGGTCGCCCATCCGCATATCGTCACGATCATCGTTGCCGGCATCTGCGTCGGCGGCACCTTCATGATCATCACCATGATGGGCATGACGGAGGCGCACCGCCTGGCGCCGCCGCACGACGTCATGCGCCATATCGGGGCCATGACCACAGCATTCGCCAGCGGTCAGATCATCGGGCCGGTGTTCGCCGGCTTCATCCACGATCTGAGTGGAAGCTTTTCGACTTCCCTGTTGATAACCAGCGTCATTCTGATCGTCACTGCCTTGGTCTTGATCGTCTACGCGCCGAAAGAGGTCGGCCGTGAACCCGTGAGAAAAGCGGGCTAACGCGTGCGTTTGAATTCGACCCAGAGCGGGTAGTGATCCGATAGCCGGTAGGAGACGGTTTTTGCGGTCATGTTCTTGTCGCAGTAGACATAGCGCAAGAAATCGAAATAGCCGCCGCGTTTGTTGTATTCGAGGCCGACGAGGGGCTTGCCGGCGCCGGGGCCCGTGAACCAGGCGATCTGGTCGTAGAATTTACCCAGTTGCGGGTTCCTTTTGCTCGCCGTCACGGTGCGGGGAGCATTGTGCAGCTCCTTCGGCACCACCAGGCCGGTAGAGGTAAAGGCATCCCACAGCGGATCGTCCTTGCGGTCGATATTGAAATCGCCCATGACGATGAAATTCTGGTGCCATTTGTTGGTCTGCTTCGACCAGTCCGCCAGCCACTTGGCGATGCCTTTGAGTTCGGGAATGCGGGCCGCCGCATTGTGGCCGTAGATGACGTGGAGCGTGGTCAGGATGAAGGTGTCCTGACCGGCCCGGAAACTGACGGCATAGGGGGTGCGGACGAACTGCCGGTTGAGGGCGTCCCCGGCCATGCCGCCGGCGATCTGCTCGGGCGGCACCACCAATTCGGCGGCCAGGCCGGAAAGCTGGACGCGGCGCTGGTCGAAGACGAAGGCCAGGCGCTCGCCAGTGCCGGCCTTGCCCAGGGTTACGTCGGTCATGACGAAGCTCCAGTTCGACCCCAGCACTTTCATCAGGGTGCGCAAGGCCCGCAGGTCGCC
>NZDS01000116.1 GCA_002690215.1 Rhodospirillaceae bacterium
TCGACGCCGCCATCCTGCTGGGCCTGGCGGCGGCGGCCGAGGACGATCTCGACAGTCGGCCTTCGCACCACGACGACGAGGACGAGCACGACCACGACGATTTCGAGACCTTTTCCCTGGATTTCGCCGCCGTCCCTGAGCCCCAGGCTTTGGTGGCGCGGCTCGAGCCGGTCATCGCGGCCCACGACATCCTGCGCATCAAGGGCTTCGTAGCGGTCGAGGGCAAAACCATGCGGCTGGTGGTGCAGGCCGTCGGCGGCCGCGTGCAGCACTACTACGACCGCGACTGGCAGCCCGGCGAAGGACACACGAGTCGTCTCGTGGTGATCGGCCAACAGGGCCTCGACCAGGCGGCTATTTCTGCGGCAATTACAGACCGGAACTGACCGTGCACCTGCTGGCCGTCACGCCGGGGCAGATTTCCGATGGCTCGGAGGCCGTCGATCTCGGCCAGACGCCGGGCGACATCGTGGTGTTGTCGGCGGCCGATAGCGAACTCACGGGCCTGGCCGAGGCGCTAGGCGGACGGGAAGAGGGCTTTCCCTCGCTGCGCCTGGCCAACCTCATGCAGCTTGGTCACAACCTTTCGGTCGACATCTACGTCGACGAAGTGGTGTCGCGGGCGCGGCTGGTCATCGTGCGGCTGTTGGGCGGCGTTGGCTATTGGCCCTATGGCATCGAGCAGATCTCCGAGGCTTGCCGCCGGGCCGGCGTGGCTCTGGCCGTGCTGCCCGGCGACGACCAACCCGATGCCGAACTGGCCGGTCTCTGCACGGTGGCGCCCGAAGCCGCGCACAGGCTGTGGCAATACCTGGTGCACGGCGGCAGAGAGAACTACCGGAACGCGCTGGGATTTGCTGCCAGCCTGCTTGACCATGAAGGCGCCTGGATGGAACCGGTGCCGCTGTTGCGGGCCGGGATTTACTGGCCCGGACTGCGGCAGCCGACCCTTGCGGACGTGCAGGCGAATTGGACCGAAGCGTGGCCGGTGGCGCCGCTGGTTTTCTATCGGGCGCTGTTGCAGGCCGGCAACCTGGCACCGGTCGACGATCTGGTCGCGGCGCTGGGCGCCAATGGCCTCAATCCGCTGCCGCTTTTCGTCGCCAGCCTGAAGGAGCCTCTGTCGGCCGAAACCGTAACCGAGATCCTTGCTGCAACAGAGCCGGCCGTGGTGCTCAACGCCACCGGATTTGCCGTCTCGACACCCGGCGCCGAGCGCCGCCAGACGCCCTTCGNCGNNGCCGNNTGCCCGGTGCTNCAGNTGGTNTTCNCNGGCGGNNNCGAGGCCGNCTGGCGNGNCGGCNNGNNCGGNCTNTCGGCNCGCGANNTNGCCATGAACGTGGCCCTGCCCGAGGTCGACGGCCGAATTCTCTCGCGCGCCGTCTCTTTCAAGGCCGAGGCGCGCTACGATGCCGAGACCCAGACCTCGGTGGTGCGCTACGCACCGCTCGCCGACCGTATCAAATTCGTCGCGGAACTGGCGGCCAACTGGGCGGCGTTGCAGGCCACGCCGCGCGAGGAGCGCCGTGTGGCCCTGGTTTTGGCCAACTATCCCAACCGCGACGGCCGCCTGGGCAACGGTGTCGGGCTGGATACTCCAGCTTCGTGTTTCAACGTGCTCTCGGCCATGCGAACCGCGGGCTATGCGGTGAGCGACCTGCCGGCCGACGGCCAGGCCCTGATCGAGCGTCTGGCCGCGGGGCCGACCAACGACCTCAGCGAACGGGCGGCGCGGCTGGGCGGCATCCGCTATGCGCTGGCCGAATACCGCGAATTCTTGGCCGGCCTGCCCGTGGCGGTACGCGACGCGGTCTGCGAGCGCTGGGGCGAGCCCGAATCGGATCCCTTCGTGGATGGGCAGGATTTTCTGCTGGCCGCTTTTCGCCTGGGCAACGTCGTCGTCGGCCTGCAACCGGCACGGGGCTACAACATCGATCCGGCTTCGACCTACCACGATCCCGACCTGGTGCCGCCGCACGGCTNTCTCGCCTTCTATGCCTGGCTGCGGCGCGACTTCGCCGCTCAGGCCGTGGTCCACATGGGCAAGCACGGCAATCTGGAATGGCTGCCCGGCAAGGCCGTGGCGCTGTCGGAGGGTTGTTTTCCCGAGGCCGCTTTGGGGCCCATGCCACACCTCTATCCCTTCATCGTCAACGATCCCGGCGAGGGCACCCAGGCCAAGCGCCGCGCCCAGGCCGTCATCATCGACCACCTGACGCCACCCATGACCCGGGCCGAAAGCTACGGGCCGCTGGCCGAGCTCGAGCTGCTGGTCGACGAATACTACGAAGCATCCGGCGTCGATCCCCGCCGGCTCGAGGTGCTGGGCGGGCAGATCCTCGAGCTCAGCCGCGAAATCGGCCTCGACAAGGATTGCGGTATCGCTACCGAGGACGGCGACGCGGCGGCGCTGGGCAAGCTCGACAGCTACCTCTGCGAGCTCAAGGAGATGCAGATCCGTGACGGCCTGCACATCTTCGGCGAGGCGCCGGCGGGCCGGCTCCTGCGCGACCTTCTCGTCGCTCTGGTGCGCGTGCCCCGGGCTGCGGGTGAGGGCGGCGACAAGTCTTTGATGCGGGCCCTGGCCGCCGACCTCGGGTTTGACGGCTTCGATCCCCTGGATTGCGAAATGGCCGCGCCTTGGGAAGGTCCCCGGCCGGCCGTTCTGGGAAACGGCGCCTGGCGCAGTGCCGGCGACACGGTCGAGCGGCTGGAGGAACTGGCGGCCGGGCTGGTCGAGGGAACGGCCAGCGCCCGNACCGACTGGCCCCACACCCAAGCCGTGCTGGAAACCGTCGAACGTGATATCAAGCCCGCCGTGCTGGCTAGCGGTCCGGCCGAGATCGCCGGCATCCTGCGGGGTCTCGATGGCCGTTTCGTGGCGCCGGGCGCCTCGGGCGCGCCAACCCGCGGTCGGCCCGACGTGCTGCCCACCGGGCGCAACTTCTATGCCGTCGATTGCCGCACTGTGCCCACCCCGGCAGCCTGGCAGTTGGGCTGGAAGTCGGCCACGCTGCTACTCGAGCGCCACCGTCAGGAACACGGCGAATGGCCGCGCACCCTGGCCATCAGCGCCTGGGGCACGTCGAACATGCGCACCGGCGGCGACGACATCGCCCAGGCCCTGGCGCTGCTTGGCGTCAAGCCGGTGTGGGAATTGACATCGCGCCGCGTCACAGGTTTCGAGGTGCTGCCGCCGGCCGTCTTCGNCCGGCCGCGCATCGACGTGGTGCTGCGGGTTTCCGGTTTTTTCCGCGATGCCTTTCCCGAACAGATAGCTCTTTTCGATTCGGCCGTGGCCGCCGTTGCGGCGCTCGACGAGCCGCCCGGTCTCAACCCCCTGGCCGAGCGTGTGGCCGCCGACGCGGCGGCGCTCGAGGCCAAGGGACTGGCGGCCGAGGCGGCGAAGCGGCGGGCCGGCTACCGGGTCTTCGGCTCCAAACCGGGCGCCTATGGCGCCGGCCTGCAGGCGCTGATCGACGAGCGCGGCTGGCAGACCGACGCCGACCTGGCCCGGGCCTATATTGCCTGGGGCGGCTACGCATACGGCGCCGGTTCGGAAGGCGTGGCCGAACACGGCCTTTTCGAGGAGCGGCTGCGTCGTGTCGAAGTTGTGGTGCAGAACCAGGACAACCGCGAACACGATCTTTTGGATTCCGACGACTACTATCAGTTCGAAGGCGGCATGACGGCTGCCGTGCGCCACATGAGCGGAGCCCAGCCGGCGGTCTACCACCCCGACCATGCGCGTCCTGAAACGCCGCGTATCCACACGCTGCAGGAGGAGATCGGCCGCGTCGTGCGGGCCCGAGTGGTCAATCCCAAGTGGATCGAGGGTGCCATGCGGCACGGCTACAAAGGGGCCTTCGAGATGGCCGCCACGGTGGACTATATGTTCGCCTTTGCGGCCACGGCGCGGGCCGTGGGCGATCATCATTTTGATGCCGTCTTCGAAGCCTACCTGGAAGACGACGAAGTGCGTGAATTTCTGCTCGAACAAAACCCCGCCGCCGCTCGCGAAATGGCCGAGCGGCTGCTTGAAGCGCAGGATCGGGGGCTTTGGAAGCCACGTTCGAATTCGGCGGCGGCGCGGCTGGCCGAGGTCGCCCAACTGATTCCGGAGGACATGTGATGGCAGATCAGGATTTCGATCGGGCCAACGAGAAGGCTCGCAACAAGAAGGCGGCACGGGACAAGATCCTGGCCACCAAGACTATCGAAAAGGGGCTCTTGATCGTCCACACCGGCAAGGGCAAGGGCAAATCGACGGCGGCCTTCGGGCTGGCCGCCCGGGCCGTCGGCAACGGCATGAAGGTGGGCGTGGTGCAATACGTCAAGGGCAAGTGGGAGACCGGCGAGCGCGTGGTGCTGGAGGCCTTCCCCGAACAAGTCACGATTCGCACCATGGGCGAGGGTTTCACCTGGGAAACCCAGGACCGTGAACGCGACATCCGCGCCGCCGAAGCGGCCTGGGAGGCCTCGAAGGAGATGATCGAAGCCTGCCGGGGCGATGAGCCGGCCTACGACATGGTGATCCTGGACGAGCTCAACATCGTGCTGCGCTACGACACGCTACCGCTTGACGAAGTGGTGGACTACCTGCAAGCCCGCCCCGTGGGCCTGCACGTCGTGGTCACCGGCCGCAATGCCAAGGATGAGTTGATCGAGGCCGCCGACCTGGTGACCGAGATGACCCAGATCAAGCACCCCTTCCGTTCCGGCGTCAAAGCCCAGCGGGGCGTCGAATTTTGATCACGCCGGCCATCATGCTCCAGGGCACGGGCTCGGACGTCGGCAAGTCGTTGCTGGTGGCGGCGCTTTGCCGAGTCTACGCCCGCCGGGGGCTCAGCGTGCGGCCCTTCAAGCCGCAGAACATGTCGAACAACGCCGCCGTCACCGCCGATGGTGGCGAGATCGGCCGGGCTCAGGCGCTGCAGGCGCGGGCCTGCGGGGTGGCGCTGGCCAGCGACATGAACCCGGTTTTGCTAAAGCCCGAGACCGAGACGGGCGCCCAGGTGGTGGTGCAGGGCAAGATGTGGTGCCAGGCCGCGGCCCGCGACTACCAGGCGCTCAAGCCGCAGTTGCTGGAGAAAGTACTGGAGAGCTATGAGCGCCTGGGCGAGGGCGCCGACCTTGTCGTCATCGAGGGCGCCGGTAGTCCGGCCGAGCTAAACTTACGCGCCGGAGACATCGCCAACATGGGATTTGCCGAGGCCGCCGATGTTCCGGTTCTGCTGGTCGGCGACATCGACCGCGGCGGCGTCATCGCCCAGATCGTCGGCACCCATGCGCTATTGAGCGAGAGCGAACGGGGGCGCTTGGGCGGCTACTTGGTGAACAAATTTCGCGGGGACCTCAGTCTTTTTGATGGCGGCATCGACATCATCGGCCAGCGCACCGGGCTCGAAAGCCTCGGCGTCGTACCCTACTTTTCCGGGGCCCGGCGCTTGCCTGCCGAGGATGCCGTGGCTCTCGAAGGCTACCGCGCGGCGGCCGAGAACCGGCCCATCCGCATCGCCGTGCCGGTGCTCTCGCGCATCGCCAACTTCGACGATCTCGATCCCCTGATCGCCATGCCCGAGGTACGCCTCGACATGGTGCGGGCCGGCGAGGCCATCCCCGGCGACTGTCAGCTCGTCATCCTGCCCGGCAGCAAGTCGACGCGCGGCGATCTCGATTTCCTGCGAGGCCAGGGCTGGGACGTCGACATCCTGGCCCATCATCGCCGCGGCGGCACGGTGTTGGGCATCTGCGGCGGCTATCAGATGCTTGGGACCGTGGTGCGCGATCCCGAGGGTATCGAGGGTCCGGCCGGCGAAACCCCCGGGCTCGGGCTGCTGGACTTCACCACAGAGCTCGGTGGCGAAAAGTCCCTGGTCGAGGTGGCGGGGCGCGAGCAGACCAGCGGCGAGAACGTGCGGGGCTTCCGTATGCACATCGGCCGCTCCGCCGGCCCGGCGCTCGAACGTCCCATGGTGATGATAGACGGCGCAGGCGAGGGTGCGGTGTCGCTGGACGGGCGTGTGCTTGGCTGCTATCTCCACGGCCTCTTTGCCGCCGATGATTTTCGCGCCGCCTTCCTGGGCCGGCTTTCCGGCCACCAGGTGGGCGCGTTGGCCTACGAGGACGAAGTCGAAGCGGTGCTCGACGATTTGGCCGACCACGTGGCTGCGCACGTTGCCACGGACAAGATCCTGGAGGTGGCCCGTGGCCGCTAGAGCAATGTCTGCCGCTGCCCCCCCACCCCAACCCTCCCCCACAAAGGGGGGAGGGAGTTCCGTATTTTCCCTCCCCCTTGATGGGGGAGGGCAGGGAGGGGGTGTTTTTCTTTTTGCTCAGGAGCAGGCCGCGACCTCACACCATCAGCAACAGAATGAACGCCATACCCACTGCCAGCAGTGCCCCGGCGCGCTGGTAGACAACCAGCGCCCGGTGAACGTCCAGCGCCGTGGCTTGGGCCCGGCCGTCGCCCATCCAGGAGTCATCGACCGTGCGCTCCTCGTACCGCCGCGGACCCGCCAGCCGGAGCCCCAACCCCCCCGCCATGGCCGCTTCGGGCCAGCCGGCGTTGGGCGAACGATGTTTGCCGGCGTCGCGCTGCATGGCCGCGGCCGCGTCGCCACCGTCGGCCGAGGGCGCGATGGCTGCCGCCAGCACCAGGAGACCGCCGCAGAGCCGGGCCGGGAAATAGTTGGCGAAGTCGTCAAGGCGGGCGGCAAAGGCGCCGAATGCCTCGTAGCGCGGCGTCCGGTAACCGATCATGCTGTCCAAAGTGTTGACGGCTTTGTAGGCCGCCAGGCCGGGCAACCCCAGCATCAGGTACCAGAAAAGCGGTGCCACGACACCGTCGCTAAGGTTCTCGGCCGCCGTTTCGATGGCCGCCCGGGCCACTCCGGCGCTGTCCAGCGACTGGGGATCGCGGCCGACGATGTGGGATACCGCCTGGCGCCCGGCATCGAGGCTTTGTTCCAGGCCCTCGGCCACCGCCCGTACGGCATCGGCCAGCCCCTTGTAGGCCAGCAGCGTGCTGGCCAGCATGGCCTCGATCACCCAGCCGCCGCGGAAGCCCCGCACGAGATCGCTGAGAAACCAACCCACGGCGAAGGCCAAGGCGACGACCAACAGTGTCATGGCAAGGCCACGCTGGCGGCGGGCCGCGGCGCTCCTATCGGGGCGGTTGAGGGCAGCTTCGAGCCAGCCGATAAGCCCTCCCAGCAGCGCCACGGGGTGAGGCAGGCGGCGATAGAGCCAAGGTGGATCGCCGACGAAGAAGTCGATACCGAAAGCAATAACGGCGATGGCCAGCAGGTTCACGCCGTCGGCGAATCCGGAATGCCAGAGCGTCAACATGAGCGGACCATGACGGCGCCGAGGGCCGGCGTCAACGCGTGACAACACGAAGGATCAAGCGAGCATGAGTGAGAAAACAGGTGTGATGGTCTGCGGCCACGGCAGCCGCGATCCCGAGGCGGTAACGGAATTCCAGGCGGTGGCGCGCGGTATTTCGGAACGCCTGCCACAGTACGATGTCGATTCGGGATTTCTCGAGTTCGCCCGGCCGGTGATCCGTGACGGCCTCGACAATCTACGCCAGCGCGGTAACAGCCGCGTCCTGGCGGTTCCCGGCATGTTGTTCGCGGCCGGTCACGCCAAGAACGACATTCCCTCGGTGCTCAACACCTATGGCGCCGAATATCCCGACCTGAAGATCGAATACGGCCGCGAGCTGGGAATCGAGCCGAAACTCATCCGGGCCGCCGGTGCCCGCGTGGAAGAGGCCCTGGCGGCGGCCGGCGACGATGTGCCGCTCGCCGAAACCGTGCTGGTGGTGGTGGGGCGCGGTGCTTCCGATCCCGATGCCAACTCCAACGTCTCCAAAGTGACGCGCTTTATCTGGGAAGGCCTGGGCCTGGGCTGGGCCGAGACGGCGTACTCGGGGGTCACTTTCCCGCTGGTCGAACCGGGCCTCGAACACGTCACCCGGCTGGGCTATCGCCGCGTCGTGGTCTTTCCCTATTTCCTCTTCACCGGCGTACTGGTCAAACGCATCTACGAACACACCGACATCGTCGCCGCCCGCCACCCCGAGATCGAGTTCATCAAGGCCCAGTACCTCAACGACCACCCCCTGGTGCTCGACTGCTTTGCCGAACGAGTCAACGAGATCATGATCGGCACCAACCAGATGAACTGCCAGCTCTGCAAATACCGCGATCAGGTGCTGGGCTTCGAGGATCAGGTCGGCCTGCCCCAGGAGAGCCACCACCATCACGTCGAGGGTATCGGGACCGATGCGGACTCCGCTCACGATCATGGCCCCGGGCACGACCACGACCATGACGACGATCATGGCCATCATCCCTATCCCCATGCCGAGCACCCGCTGGGTCCGCGCAGCATGGAAAAGCTGAAGGCCGACGGATGAGCTGTACATGACCGGCGACTACATTCGCGACCCAGCCGAGATCTACCGCCGCTCCTTCGCCCAGGTGCGGGCCGAGGCCGAGCTGGACGGCTTGCCCGCCGAACTGGTGCCGGCAGCGGTACGCATCGTTCACGCCTGCGGCATGCCCGAGGTGGTGGCCGATCTGGCTTATGCGCCCGAGGTGGCAGACGCGGCGTCGTCCGCCCTGGCCGCCGGGGCGCCGGTGATCGTCGATTGCCGCATGCTGGCTTCGGGCCTGATCAAGGAGCGGCTGACCGCCAACGAGGTGATCTGCACGCTCAACGAACCCGAGGTTCCGGGGCTGGCCGAGGCCGGCCAAACCACTCGTTCGGCCGCCGCCGTCGAACTTTGGCGGCCGCACCTGGAGGGTGCCGTGGTGGCCATCGGCAATGCGCCCACGGCGCTTTTTCGTCTGCTTGAAGTACTGGCTGACGGTGCCCCCAAACCGGCCGCCATATTGGGCTTTCCGGTGGGATTCGTGGGCGCCCGCGAGTCCAAACAGGCATTGGCCGAGGGCGACCATAATGTGCCCTTTCTGACCCTTTTGGGCCGCCGCGGTGGCAGTGCCATGGCGGCTGCTGCGGTCAATGCTTTGGCGGGCGATTAGCTGTGATGAACCTCCACCAACCCCCTCCCTATCCCTCCCCCTGGAAGGTGGAGGGGACCGGAGTGGAGCAGAATTCGACGGTTGGTGCCGGCTCCCTCCCTCGCTTGCGGGGGAGGGTGAGGGTGGGGGGCCACGGCCAAAGAGAGGCGCAATCTTGAAATACTTTAGAGACTGAATATGGCGGGCAAGAAGACCGAACATTGGCTCAGCATCGTCGGCATCGGCGAGGACGGGTTCGAGGGCCTGACAGCCGAAGCGCTTGCACATATCGAGGCGGCCGAGGTGTTGGTCGGCGGCGAGCGCCACTTGGCCAAGCTCGACGACGACGGCCGCGAGCGCCTGAGTTGGGGCAGCCCGCTGGAGAAAACCGTCCAGACCCTGCTGGCGCGCCGCGACCGCCGGGTCTGCATCCTGGCCAGCGGCGATCCGCTTTGCTACGGCATCGCCAACCGCATCGTGCGCGAGATCGGCAGCGACGGAGTCGTCGTGGTGCCCCATCATTCTGCCTTCACGCTGGCCTCGGCGCGGCTGGGTTGGGACCGCGCCCGGGTCGAGACGCTGACGTTGCACGGCCGGCCGCTGGAGCGCCTGGTGCCGCACATTCAGCCCGCTGCGCGGCTGCTCATTCTCAGTGCCGGCGGGGCGACGCCGGGCGAGGTGGCGGGGCTCCTGCGCCAGCGCGGCTATGGCGAAAGCCGGCTCGTCGTCTTCGAGCACATGGGCGGGCCCAAGGAGCGCCGGCGCGAGGGCCTGGCCCGCACCTGGCGGGCGCGCCGGGTGGCCGAGCTCAACACCATCGCGGTGGAATGCCGGTCCGGTCCTGGCGCCATGATCGAACCGCGCACGCCGGGCCTGCCCGACAGCGCCTATGAACACGATGGTTTGCTGACTAAACGCGAGGTACGGGCCGCCACGCTGGCTGCGCTGATGCCCATCCCCGGACAATTGCTCTGGGACGTCGGCGCCGGTTCCGGTGCCATCGCCATCGAGTGGATGCGAACCAACCCCAACAACCGGGCCATTGCCATCGAATCCCACGCCGACCGCTTGGCTTCGATCGAGAAGAATTCCCGCAACCTGGGCGTTCCCGACCTGCAAATCGTTGCCGGCAAGGCTCCGGAAGTACTTGCCGGTCTGGCCAAACCCGACGCCGTCTTCATCGGCGGCGGTGCCACCCACAAGGGGCTCTTCCAGACCTGCTGGCGGGCGCTTCCGATGGGCGGCCGGTTGGTCGCCAACGTGGTCTCGCTGGAAGGTGAGCAGGCACTGATGGCCTGGCGCCAGCGCCGCGGCGGCGACCTGGTGCGCCTGTCCATCGAACGGGCCGAACCCATGGGCCGCATGGCCGCTTGGCGGCCCTTTAGGCCCATCATCCAGTACTCGGCAGTCAAATCATGAGCGGTACGCTTTATGGCCTGGGCATCGGTCCCGGCGATCCGGATCTGATTACGTTGAAGGCCCACGCCATCTTGCAAGCGGTGCCTGTGATCGCCTATCCGGCGCCCGAGAAAGGTCCGAGCTTCGCCCGTGACATCGTCACACCACATCTGCCGGGCGGCCAGCAGGAAATCGCCATCCGCATGCCCATGATGGCGGACCGCTATCCGGCCCAGGAGATCTACGACCGGGCGGCTGGCGAGATCGCCGAGCATTTGAAGGCCGGGCGCGACGTGGCTGTGCTGTGCGAGGGCGACGCGTTCTTCTACGGCTCGTTCATGTACCTGTTCGGCCGCCTGGTCGAAGACCACAAGGTAGAGATCGTGCCGGGCGTTTCATCCTTGACTGCGGGCGCCGCGCGGCTGGGCTTTCCCCTGACCTCGCGCAACGACGTGCTGACGGTGGTGCCCGGGCCGCTGCCGGCAGACCAATTGCGCGCCCGCATCGAGGCCGCCGATGCAGTTGCCATCCTGAAAGTCGGCAAGCATCTGGAGAAGATCCGCGGCGTGCTCATCGATCTCGGCCTGGCGGACAAGGCACGCTATATCGAACGCGCCACCTTGCCCGACGAACGCACCGTAGCGCTGGCCGACCTCGACCCCGCATCGGTTCCCTATTTTTCCCTCATTCTCGTGCACAAGCGCGGCGAGGCCTGGACATGATCGTTATCGTTCTCGAGCCCAGCGGCCTGGTTACCGGCCAGCAGATCGCCCAAGCCCTGGGCGGCGAATTGCACGGTCTGGCCGGCCGGGTGGCTGCCGGGCGCACGTTCAGCCAGACGGCCGATCACCTGCGCGAGCTCTTTGCTGCCGGCGAAACCATCGTCGGCGTTTGCGCGGCCGGGATATTGCTGCGCTGCCTGGCGCCGGTGCTGGCCGACAAGCGCCAAGAGCCGCCGGTCATTGCCGTGGCCGAGGACGGCTCGTCGGTGGTGCCGCTGCTCGGCGGCCATCATGGCGGCAATGCTCTGGCGCGGCGCATCGCCGCTATCGTCGGCGGTCATGCCGCGGTGACGACGGCAGGAGATCTTGCCTTCGGCCTGGCGCTCGACGATCCGCCGGCCGGCTGGACGCTGGCCAACCCGCACGACGCCAAGGCGTTTGTTGCGGCACTGCTGGAGGGGTCAAAGGTGCGGCTCGAGGGGGAATGTTCGTGGCTGGAGGAATCCGACCTGCCGCTGAGCGCTGACGGCGACTTGGTGATCCGCGTCAGCGAACGAATCATGGCCGGCAACGCGCGAACTTTGATCTACCACCCGGCTTGCCTGGCTGTCGGCGTCGGTTGCGAGCGCGGCGCCGAGGCGGCTGAGCTAACGGCCCTGGTCGAGGGGACTTTGGCCACAGCCGGTCTGGCGCCGGCGGCGGTGGCCGGTGTCTATTCGCTCGATCTCAAGGCCGACGAGGAAGCCGTTCACGCCGTCGCCGCCAAGTACGAGATCTCGCCCCAATTCTTCACCGCCGCCCGCCTGGAGCAGGAAACCCCCCGGCTCGCCAAGCCCTCGGAGGTGGTGTTCGCCGAGGTCGGCTGTCACGGCGTGGCGGAGGGCGCCGCCCTGGCCGCCGCCGGGGCCGATGCCGAGCTGGTGGTGTCCAAGCAGAAATCGAACCGTGCCACCTGCGCCGTGGCGCGGGCTGCGGAGGTCATCGAGATGACCGGGCCGCGGGGCAGCCTGGCCGTAGTCGGTATCGGGCCCGGCAGCCAGGCCTGGCGCACGCCCGAGGCCAGCCGCCTGTTGCGCCAGGCCAGCGATCTTGTGGGCTATTCGCTCTATCTCGATCTGGTCGGCCCGGCAGCTCAGCAGGTGCGCCACGATTACCCCCTGGGCGAGGAGGAAAGCCGGGTCCGAGCCGCTCTCGACTTGGCCGCCGAAGGCCGCCGGGTGGCCCTGGTGTCATCAGGCGACGCCGGCATTTACGCCATGGCGACACTGGTTTTCGAGCTCATCGATAACGGCGACCGACCCGACTGGCGGGGATTGGAAGTCAACGTCAGCCCTGGCGTTTCGGCCATGCAGGCCGCGGCGGCGCGGGCCGGTGCGCCGCTGGGCCACGATTTCTGCGCCATATCGTTGTCGGATTTGCTGACGCCCTGGGAGGCCATCGAAAAACGCATCAAGGCCGCCACTGAGGGCGATTTCGTCGTCGCCTTCTATAATCCCGTTTCGCGTCGGCGTACCACGCAACTGGCCCGGGCCCAGGAGATCCTGGCGGCCAAGCGGCCCATAGACACGCCGGTGATGATCGGGCGCAACCTGGGCCGCGAAGACGAGGCGTTGACGATCACCACCCTCGAGGCCCTGGATCCGGCCAGCGTCGACATGCTGTCGATCGTCATCGTCGGCTCTTCCGAAACCCGCACCTTCGACGGCCCCAGCGGCCCTCGGGTTTATACGCCGCGGGGCTATGCGGGAAAGGAGCGGTCTTGAGCCACCGACCGCCACCCCCACCCCAACCCGCCCCCAATTTGGGGGAGGGTGAGGGAGGGGGACCGCCCATGACCGTCCATTTCATCGGCGCCGGTCCCGGCGATCCCGACCTGATCACGGTGCGCGGCCGCGACTTGATCGCCGCTTCGCCGGTCTGCCTCTATGCCGGCTCGCTGGTGCCCGAAGCCGTGGTGGCCTACGCCCCGGAGGGAGCAAAAGTGATCGATACGGCGCCGCTGACGCTGGACGAAATCATCGCCGAGATGCAAGCGGCCGAGGCCGCCGGCAATGATGTGGCGCGCGTCCATTCCGGCGATCCCTCGCTCTACGGCGCCATCGGCGAACAAATGCGCCGGCTCGCCGATCTCGGCATCGCTTACGACGTCACGCCGGGCGTGCCGGCCTATGCCGCCGCCGCCGCCAGCCTGGGCCGCGAACTGACGCTGCCCGGCGTCAGCCAGACCGTGGTGCTGACCCGCACCGCCATGAAGTCCTCGGCCATGCCCAACCGCGAGGACCTGGCGACGCTGGGCCAAAGCGGTGCCACCTTGGCGATTCACCTGAGCGTGCGAAATCTCAAGGCCGTCTGCGCCGATCTCGTGCCGCACTACGGCGAAGATTGCCCCGTGGCCGTGGTCTACCGGGCCAGTTGGCCGGACGAGCAGATCGTCCGCGGCACGCTCACCGACATCCGCGCCAAGGTGCGGGCCGAAAAGATCACCCGCACGGCGCTCATTCTCGTCGGTCCCGTGCTGGCCGCCGAGGGCTTCGCCGATTCGGCGCTCTACAGCCCCGATCACCGCCACCTTTTGCGCACCGGGCGGGACTAGCCAGGGCTTTCGCTGTACCGCAACAAAAGCCATGCTGATCCTCCTCGACATCATCGCGCCGGTCTTCGGCGTCGTGTTTATCGGCTACGTCGCCGCGCGCCTGGGCTGGCTGTCCAAGACCAGCGCCGAGGGGATTGGGGCGTTCGTCTTCAACTTCGCCATCCCGGCCATGCTGTTTCGGGCGATGGCGACGCGGGCCATGCCCGAGGCCATCGACTGGGGCTTTTTGATCGCCTATTTCGGCGGAGCATACCTGGCTTGGGCGCTGGGCATGGTGATCAGCCGCCGCGGCTTCCGCCGCGATTTCGCCGAGGCCGCGGTCGCCGGCATGGGCGGTGCCTTCGGCAATACGGTGATGCTCGGCGCCCCCTTGGTACTGATGACCTACGGCGAAGCGGGCATGCTGCCGGCGTTCCTGATCATTTCGTTCCATTCCTGGCAGTTGTTCGCCGTGGTCACCGCCCTGGTCGAGGGCGCGCGCGGCAACCGTGGCCAGCTGCTGGACATCCCCAAGAATATCGTCCGCGGCCTCGCGACCAACCCGATCCTCATCGGCCTGGTGGCGGGCGTCCTGTGGAATCTGTTGGGGTTGCCGCTTCCGGCGGTCGTCGATGGAATAACGGGAATGCTGGGGAAAGCTGCCATTCCGTGCGCGCTGTTCGCAATGGGGGCGTCCCTGGCCGCCTATCGCATCACGGGCGCGCTGGGCGAGGCCACAGTGACGGTCACGCTCAAGCTTGTGCTCCACCCGCTCGCCGTCTACCTGCTGGGAACCTACGTGTTCGCGCTGGAAAGCATGTGGCGTGACATAGCCGTACTTCTGGCGGCCATGCCCATCGGCGTGAACGTCTATCTTTTTGCCCAGCGCTACGAGGTAGGGACCGCGTCCGCCGCCACCGCCATCGTCATCTCGACCGGCATGTCCGTGTTGACAGTGGCGTTGCTGCTGCACGGTCTCGAGGTCAGGTAGCGGGGTGTTTCGCAGCAAAGTCGACATGCTCTAATATCTCTTCGTTGGGGGGCAACGTGAGAGGGCTTCGGTATGGGCATTGAACGCCTCAACGACTTCATGACAACGGAGAAGCAGCGCGGCTTCGAGACTGATTTCCGGCTCGAGACCGAGACCTACGAGGTCTGGGACGAGATCGAGGTCGGCCGCGTCGCCACCGCCAAACAGACCTTCCTGGTCAAGGAAGAGGACATCCTGTCCTACAACATGTCTGCCTTGGAGGACGATCCGCTATTCGTCGACCCCGAGGCGGCCCGCGCGGCCGGCCTCGACCAGGTCATCGCGCACCCGCTGTTCGCGGTGCAGATCGCGTTTTATTGCATCGAGAAAGGGTCGGGCAATTGGCTGCGCTCGCCGGGCGCCCGCAACCCCGGCCAAAAGCTGATCTTCTATGAACCCTTCCGCGTCGGCGAGGAGATCACGCTGACCATCACCTGCAACGACAAATGGGTGCGCCGCAACAAGTACTACCTCCAGGACCGCTACGACTATCACAACCAGGAAGGCACTCTGAAAGCCGTTTGGTACGCCACCCTGATCCTGCCGCCAAGCCGCGCCGAGCTGGCGCGCTTCGCGGTCCAGTAGGGGAGGGGACAGTCATGACTGATCTTCGTTTTTCGGACCTGCGCATCAACGACCCCTTGCCGACGGTCGAGCACGCCGTCAGCCAGGACACCATCGACCTCTGCGCCGTGGCGCACCTGGACTACAACCCCGTGCACACCGACGTCGAATGGTGCAAGGACGCGCAGGTTTTCGGCACGCCCAAGACGGTCGGCCACGGCATGTTCACCATGACGCTGATGACCTCGGTCATCCTGCGCGCCTGGCGCCACGCCGACGCCTTCGTGAACTCAATCGAAGCCAAGCTGACCCGCCCGGTCGAAGTCGGCCAGACCTTGCGCTGCGAAGGCACGGTGAGCGAGTTGCATCCCCGGGCGCCGGGGAAGAGCTTCGTGGTCATCGGCCTAACCGCATTCAACGCCCAGGGCGCCACCGTTGCGGTAGGCCAGGCTCAGGTTACGGTGCCGGACTAGCCGAGATTTATCGCTGCACCGCAACAAAGTTCAAACAAAACCCATGAAAACCCATGACGTCATGGGTTTTTGTGATCCGGCATCGCCCAGTGAGCAACGGGTAAGCGCTGTTTGGGTTTCGTTGCGTCGCAGCAAAATCCTTGCAAAACCCATGACGTCATGGGTTTTCTGGGTTTTGAACTCAAAATCCATTTTGCGGCTCTAGGCCGGCTGCAATCCGCACCAGTCGGCGATGAAGAGCGCCATGGTCTGGGTATTGCGGCGCACGGATTCGAGCTCCACGCGCTCGTTGAAGCCGTGAATGTTCTCCGAGCGCGGGCCGTAGACCAGCCCCGGCGTGTCGGCGTAGAGGCCGAAGAAACGGGCGTCGGTGGTGGCCGTCGTCGGGATCTTTTTCAGTTTCTCGCCGTTGACCGCTTCGTGCGCGGCGCCCAGCACCGCCTCGGCGGCGTCGGCGTTGGCCAGCTCGTAACCTTCGGCGAAGAAACCGTGGTAGACGATTTCCGGCGGCGAGTTAGCGAGAAACGAGTCTTTCTGTGCGGCCGCCCTGATCGTGTCTTCGATTTCGCGCCGGGCTTCGGCCAGGTCCTGTTCCGGGTAGGTAGCGATGCGCACGTCGAAGGTGCACCAGGCCGGCACGCTGGAGGGCCAATCGCCGCCCTCGATGCGGCCGATGTTGAGGTTGATGGGGTGGTGGACATCGGCGTAGGCGGCGTGGCGGCGCTCGGGGCCGTTCCAGCGTTCCTCCAAGCCGTGCAGCGCCTGCATCAGCGGGTACGCCGCCTCGATGGCGTTGGCGCCCGAGCCCGCCTCCAGCACGTGTACGGGAAAGCCGCGCAACTTGACCTGGAACCAGAGCACGCCGATCTGGGCGCTGACCAGAGAGTCCCCCAGCGGCTCGGGGATCAGCGCCGCCTCGGCCCGGTAGCCGCGTTGCAGGCAGGCCAGGGCGCCGTTGCCCGTGCATTCCTCCTCGATCACCGATTGCAGGTAGACGTCGGCCGCCGGCTGGAAACCCAGGCGCTTCAGCGCATCCATCGAGAACACCATTTCGGCCAGGCCGGCCTTCATGTCGCCGGCGCCGCGGCCGTACATCCAGCCGTCCTCGATGCGGGGCTCGAAGGGCGGCGTATCCCACATCTCGACCGGGCCTACCGGCACCACGTCGATGTGGCCGTTGAGGATCAGCGAGCGCCCCGTCGGGTTCTCCACCCGGTGGCTGCCGACCACGTTGAAGGCGTTGTCGTAGGAGACATGGACGGGCGAGAAGCCGGGCAGATGCTGGATGTCCTCGATGCGCACTTGCCAGCGATCGACGCTATAGCCGCGGGCGCGCAGCTCGCGGGCCATGAAATCCTGGGCGGTTTGTTCCTGGCCGCGCAGCGAGGGGTAGGTGACCAACTCGGCGGTAAAGGCAACCTGGTCGTCGAACGCCTCGTCGACGGAATTCATTATCTGCTTGGTCAGGTCGCTGGACGGCATGAGGGTTCTCCGGGCGCGAAAGTCTAGTGGGGACGGTAGCGCGGGCCTCAGACGGCGGCAAGCTTGAGCCAATCGAGCGCCGCCGCCACGCTGTGGACCGATTGTCCGGGCGGTGCCTTGGGGCGCCGGATCAGGACCACGGGAATACCACGCTCGCGGGCGGCGGTAATCTTGCCGTAGGTGGCTTCGCCACCGCTCTGGCGGCTGACCAGGCCGTCGATGTCATGTTCGGCCAACAGCGCGCGCTCGTCATCGACACTGAAGGGTCCGCGGGCCAAAATCAGCTCGCCAGCGAGCGGCATGAGTTCAGGCGGGTTGACCAGGCGCACGAAAAACGTGATGCCGTGACAATCGGCGTAGGCCGCCAGTGCCCGCCGGCCCACCGTCAGCAGCACCCGCTTAGCCAGGCCGGGCAAGGTCGCCGCGGCCTCGGCGTCATCGGCCACCTCGATCCAGCGGTCGCCACGCTCGGCCTGCCAGGGCGGGCGCAAGAGCATCATACGCGCCAGGCCGAGGCCCTCGCAGGCCTTGGCGGCCTGGGCCGAGATCTGCACGGCATAAGGATGCGTGGCGTCGACCAGGGCGGAAAAGTTCTGGTTTCGGAGGTATTCTTGCAGGCCGTCGGCGCCACCGAAGCCGCCTACGCGCACCTCACCCGGCGGCCGGCGTGGATCGGGCGTTTGGCCGGCAAATGAGGTGACGATACCGAACCCCGCCGCCTGCGCCAGCGTGGCCAACTCGCGGCCCTCGGCTGTGCCGCCGAGAATCAGAACCCTGGCCGGCATCTCTCACCTGTGCCTGAAAAAGGGGGACAGGGACCATTTTTCGAAGGCCAAAAAAGTGGGGACAGGGACCACTTTTCGAGGCTCGAAAAAGGGGGACAGGGACCACTTTCCAGGGACCACTTTCAGGGACCACTTATTGGCAGGCCTTATTCTAGCCATCGCTGCCGACCAATTGTCCCGTCCGGTCGAAGACCAGGATTTCGATATCGATTTCGCCGCCCACCGTTCGCCGCGCTGTCTCGCCGGCCCTTGCCGCCACCCAGTCACCCAGCCCCAGGCCGGCGCCACGCGCCATCTCCAGCACCTCGGCGGCGGTGTTTGCCTGGCGCGCCCGCGCCACCATGTCGGCGTCTGCGCCAAGTTCGGCCAGCCCCTCGGCCAACCAAGCGAAGTCGACTTGGCTGCGCCCCGAGTGGAGATCCAGGCTCCCCTGGCCCAGCTTGACCAACTTGCCGAAACCGCCTGCGATGGTCAGGCGCGGCACCGGGTTTCTGCGCAGATACTTGAGCAGGCCGCCTGCGAAATCGCCCATTTCGATCAGTGCTTCGTCGCTGAGGCCGTAGCGCGCCTTGACCGCTGCCTCGGAGGTCGAGCCGGTACTGGCGGCAACGTGATCGAAGCTGCCGGCCCGGGCCACGTCGACGCCCTGGCGGATGCTGGCGATCCAGGCGGCGCAGGAATAGGGGATGACGATACCTGTGGTGCCCAGAACGGAGAGCCCGCCCTTGATGCCCAACCGGCCGTTCATGGTGCGCGTCGCCAGGGCCTCGCCATCCTCAATGGAAATCGTAATCTCCACGTCGGCCGGCACGCCATGGACAGCGGCGACCTCGTTCACAGTCTCGACCATCATGCTGCGCGGCACGGGATTTATGGCCGGCTCGCCGACGGCCAGCGCAAGGCCGGGCAAAGTCACAGTGCCGACGCCCGGACCCGCCCGAAAGACAACGCCGCTGCCGGCCGGGCTGCGCCTAACCGTGGCCAGCACAAGCGCCCCGTGGGTGACATCGGGATCGTCGCCGGCATCTTTGACGATTCCGACCGTGGCGCTTTCGTCTGCCAAGGCCTCGCGGGCCAACGCAAAGGCCGGCCGTCGGCCGCCCGGCAGCGTGATGGTCACGGGATCGGGAAAGCCGTCGCCCAGCAGCGCCGTATAGGCGGCACGGGTGGCCGCTGTGGCGCAGGCACCGGTCGTCCAGCCTCGTCTCAGGGATCCCTCGGGTTCGCTGCTCATCGTGCAATTAATAGGTCGCTACCGCCCGTTTGCCTAGGCGCTAGCCTGCGTGTAAAAACCTCGCCATGACGGAGTTTCCTTTCGCCTTGCCGGATTTCGAGCCGGGCTGGGTCTGGTTGGTCGGTGCCGGGCCGGGTGAGCCGGGGCTGTGCACCTTGTTGGGCTATCATGCCCTGCGGGCGGCCGATGTGGTTGTCTACGACGCCCTGGTGGGCAAGGAAATCCTCGAGCTGGCCCGCGACGGCGCCGAGCTGGAGTTTTCCGGCAAGCGCGGCGGCCGGCCCTCGCCGAGCCAACCCGACATCTCGCGCCGTCTGGTGCAGCTTGCCCGCGAAGGCAAGCGCGTGCTCAGGCTCAAGGGCGGCGACCCTCTGGTCTTCGGCCGTGGCGGTGAGGAATCCCTGGCGCTGGTCGAAGCCGGCGTGCCCTTCCGTATCGTGCCGGGCATCTCGGCCGGCGTCGGCGGTGCCGCCTATGCCGGCATTCCCGTGACCCATCGCGACGTCAATTCGGTGGTCACCTTTCTCACCGGCCATGCCTCGACCGGCGAGGTGCCCGATGGCATCGACTGGCAGGCCCTGGCCAAGGCCTCACCGGTGATCGTGCTCTATATGGCGATCAAGCACCTCGGCACTATCAGTGGCCACCTGATTGCCGGCGGCCGCTCGGCCGACGAACCGGTGGCGGTGATTGCCAAGGCCACGACGGCGGAGCAAAAGGTGGTCGAGACCACGCTCGGCCGCTGTGTTGCCGACCTGGCGCAAAGCGGCCTGGAGCCACCGGCCATCGTGGTCATCGGCGAGGTGGTCAAGCTGCGCGCCGGACTCGACTGGCTGGGCGCGCTGAGCGGCCGGGTGCTGGAAGCCGACCCGCTGGGATTGAAGAACCAAAGTGACACAGCCTGACGTCGGCGTTCCCGGCTTGATCATCGCCGCGCCCGCCTCGGGCAGCGGCAAGACGACGGTGACGTTGGGCCTGTTGCGGGCCTTGCGCGACTCCGGCGTCAAAGTCTCTTCATTCAAGGTTGGGCCCGACTACATCGACCCGGCCTTTCACGCCGCGGCCAGCGCCCGGCCCTGTCACACCATTGACCCCTGGGCCATGACGGCGGGCGGCATGGCGGCCGGTCTGCGCCAGGCCTCAGAGAGCGCCGAGCTGGTGGTCGGCGAGGGCGTCATGGGCCTCTTCGACGGTGCTTCCGACGGCACCGGCTCGACCGCCGACCTGGCGGCATCGTTGGAGCTGCCGGTGGTGCTGGTGGTCGACGTGGCGGCCCAGGCCGGCAGCGCCGCGGCGTTGGTACACGGTTTTACCAACTACCGATCCGATATCGATCTGGCTGCCGTCATCTTCAACCGTGTCGGCGGTCCGGGCCACGTCGAGACCTTGCGCCGGGCTTGCGAGCCGCTCGGCGTGACCATTGCCGGTTATCTGCCGCGGCGCGCCGAGTTGGCGCTGCCGGATCGCCATCTCGGCCTGGTCCAGGCGGCCGAGATCCCGGCGCTGGAGGAGTTCCTGGCTGCTGCCGCGGCGGCCATGAGAGAACATCTGGACGTCGAGGCGCTTAGCGACCTGGCCCGCTTACCGGTGCTCAGCAAGCGGTCGCCAAAGGGCGTGCCGGCGCTTGGCGGGCGCATCGCGCTGGCTTCGGACTTGGCGTTTTCCTTCCGCTACCCGCATGTTCTCGCGGACTGGCGCCGGCAAGGGGCCGAAATCGTGCCGTTTTCGCCGCTGGCCGACGAAGCCCCGGACGCCGCCGTCGACGCAATTTATCTGCCGGGCGGCTATCCCGAACTGCACGCCGGCCGTCTGGCTGCCAACGAAAAATTCCTGGGTGGCTTACGCCAGGCCGCCGAGCGTGCCGACATCTTCGGCGAATGCGGCGGCTATATGGTGCTGGGCGAGGGCCTAGTCGACGAGGCAGGCGAGCGCCACGCCATGGCCGGACTATTGCCGCTGGAAAGCAGTTTTGCTGAGCGCCGGTTGCACCTCGGCTACCGCGACGTCAAAACTGTCGCGGACGGACCGTTGGGGCCGTCCGGCAGTCGCTTTCGCGGCCACGAGTTCCACTACGTCACGATACTTAAGGAGCAGGGCGAGGCAGCGTTGTTCACCGCCCGCGATGCCTCCGGCCGCGACCTGGGATCGCTGGGTCGCCGCCAGGGGCGGGTGTCAGGATCGTTTGTCCACCTAATCGCGGCGGCTTGACGCCCGCTTGCGGGCCAAGCGCCGGCTAACACCGAAGAGCACTGCGATGGCTGCCATCGCGGCCAGGCCGATAAGCCATTCCATACCGTGCGGATGAGCGTGCACCTGGGCGAAGCCGGCCGAAGGGCTCTGGCCATGGGCCAGCGCCGTGGAGGCGCCGAGGCCGGTCAGTGCGGTGGCGAGAAGCGTGCGGGTGAGTGTAGGCATTCTTTCGGACTCCATTCAATAAGCGGTGTTGGGCTGAATCACTGGGCGGGGTTAGGCGCCAAACGCTTGTGGGCGTGGGCCGAAACGCCGCCGATCACCAGCCAGAACAGCAGGTTGGCGACCAGGGTAGCTGAGACGAAAGCGGCCGCCAATTCGGCCGGCAGATTGCCGGCCTCGAAACTTTCCGGGTGGGGCGCGCCGGCCGCGTGGGGGGCCGCGATGATGATGGCGCCGAGTACCTTGAGTGCCAGCTTCGGCGCCCACACCATCAAGCCGATACCAACCGCCGTAGCCAGCGCCGTGGCGGCCCACCAGATCTGACGCGCCTCCAAGTCGGCGTACTGCGAACCCGGCAGTTCGGGCGGCAGGCCCAAGGCCGGGGCCAGGCTGAAGGTGGCAAAGCCGGCCAATCCCCAAAGGTATCCTTCCCGCACGTCTTTGCCGGCCTTGAGGGCCAAGCCCGCCGTCAACATGAGCGCAAAGGCGATGCCGGTAAGCACATTGGCAAACAGCGTCAGACCGAGACGTTCAAATTGCAACGATGGCACGGCCGTCGTGCTTTCGTCGTGTCCGGCCTGGCTACCTTCGTCGTGGCTGTGATCTTTGTGGCCAGCCGCCGTCTCGAAGACCTCGGCCTGAGAGATCAGCGGCAGGACCTTGAAGACTTGGATCCCCGTAAGGAAGACTCCCGCCACCAGGCCGCCGAGTGCGGCGGCGAAGATGACGGCCCGGAATATCGCCAAATTTAGTGGCAGGGGAAGGCCGTGGCGTGGCGCGAATCGTGGGTCGCGTCGTGGATGGCCTGCGGCTGCGCAAATCCCACGCCGTAGAGCATGATCAGGCCGAAAACCAGGGCCAGCAGCGCCGAGGTCTTGACGCCGAGCTGTGCCGCCGGGGCGACCTGGGACGTGGATGCAAGCTGAACTGCCATGACGAACTCCTGTTTCTTTTGTCCAAACAAAATAATCCTATCGCAGCGCCGAACCTTGGTACCGGTCAGGTCAGCAGTCCCAGGAGTTTGATCCTGAACCGCCGGAACGCCCCGTCCGACGCAGTCGGTCCTACGCAGCAACGGCAGGTCTCCTGGCTCACGGCTTGACACCTGCGGCAGGCCTTCCCGGGTTGTCATCTTCAGAAACCCAGTGACCGTCTAGTCGTCGCAGGCGAACCGTTCACAGTTGCGGGGGCAGCCCCGGCATTGGTCCAGTTTCCGTAGTGGATCTTTAGACCGCACCGGGTTCCCTTTTCATCCCACATCGGGAACCGTCGCTTGGCCAAATAGGGCCATAGCCGGCGCACCCTGTCAATCAGATATGTTAGACAGTGTGGGCGTGTCCGAACCCCGTCAGGAAATTATGGCCGAACCTATTGCAAACAGCCTTCCGCCCCTCACATTAGTGCTCGGCGGCGCCCGTTCGGGCAAAAGCCGCCATGCCGAAGGGCTGATCGCGGACTGGCCGGGAACCCGGGTTTACCTGGCCACGGCCGAGCCCGGAGACGCCGAGATGCAAGAGCGCATCCGCCATCACCGCTTACGCCGGGGCGAGGCCTGGACGACGGTCGAAGAGCCGCTGGAATTGGCCGCGGTGCTGGAACGTGAGGCGCACACCGATCGCGCTGTTCTGGTCGACTGCCTGACACTCTGGCTGAGCAATCTGTTGCTCGCCGAACGCGACATCGAGGCCGAGGCGGCGGCCCTGATCGAGACGCTGGGCGGCTGCGCTGGCCCCATCGTCATGGTTTCCAACGAGGTCGGCCAGGGCATCGTGCCGGAAAACGCCTTGGCGCGCCGCTTTCGCGACGAGGCCGGGCGCTTGCATCAGGGCATCGCCGCGGTGGCCGACAGCGTGGTCTTTGTCACTGCCGGCCTGGTTCAGGTTCTCAAGTAGCAGCNCCCNNTGNNNCGCTCGGGATANCTCACGCCNAGGCCNTGGGCCGGGTCCATCTGGGCGCCGTANGGCGGAATGGGGAAGCGCAGGCCGGACTTGGCCANGCCNTCCAANCCTTCGATNCCGCGGGCGAANTCGTCGGGNGGCATGGCCANTAGCATTTCNTCNTCGGNNACGCCGCCATAGCGCCGCTCGGCATAACAGGGGATCGAGATCGAGGTCTCGCCGCTGGCCAGGGCCCGGCCCCAACTGTCGGAGCAGGCGCTTTCGCCGCAGATCGACATGTCGTAGCGCTTGTAGCGCTTCCACTGCAGGCCGTTGACGAAGAGAATGGTCTGGGCCGGTGTGCCATAGAACATGATGACGTCGGGGGGATCGAGCCGGCCAGAGCGCAAGGGCGCGGTCGCCAGACCGGAATAGCGCCCCGCCGGCACCCGTGTCATCTGGGCCTGGTGCTCACGCGCCGCCTCGCGGTTTTCGAACCACACCCCGTCCATCTGTTCGCCCGAAAGGTAACGATCCGCCGGCACGTTGAGGCCGATAACACCGCCGCAGTTGCCGCCCGGCATGACGTTGTCGACGGCAATGCCCAACGTAAACCCGGCCAGGCGGCTTTGCGTCACCAGTTGGCAAGCGGTGAAGTGAACCCCTTCGGTAGGCCGTCTCAGGCCCGGTATCTTCTCCATCTCGGCCACTTCCTCGAAATGCTTGAGGCCGATAGGCAGGGTTTTGATTTTCAACAGCTCGACCAGCTTCAGGGCCAGCGTCTTGAGGTTCTCGGCAGAGGTGTCGTATTCGCTCATTTTCCGTTTCCCATTCAAAGCAGCGCCAGGCTCAATTCCGGCAGCAGTACCACGGCGATCAGCACCAGCACCATGATGGCGGCAAAGGGCGCCGCACCGGCGAAGATATCGCCCAACGATATGCGGTCGTCGTCGAGCGTCGATTTGATGACGTAGACGGCAATACCCAAGGGCGGCGTCAAGAGGCCGATCTCGACGGCGATGATGGTGACGATGCCGAACCAGATCAAGTCGGCACCGAAGCCGGTGACGATGGGCAGCACCAGCGGCAGCACGATGAGCATGATCGAGGTCGAATCGAGCACCGTGCCCATGACCAGCACGATGATGATGTAGATCACCAGGAAACCCGTGAAGCCGAGCCCGGCGCTCTCGATGCTGCCGATCAGCCACTGCGGCACCCCGGAAAGCGCCAGCATGCGGGTGTAGATCGAAGCCGAGATGATGAGGAATGAGATCGATACGGTGACGTGGCCGGTCTCGACCAGCACCTTCCAGAAGCCGGCAAGGGTGAGCTTGCGCTTGCCCAGGGCCAGCAGCAGTGCCCCCAGCGCCCCCACGGCGCCGGCATCGGTGGGCGTGAAAAAGCCGCCGTAGATGCCGCCCAACACGATCACGATAAGGCTGACGATGGGCGCCATCTTGGCCAGCATCTCGCCCCAGCCCATTTCGGCGCTGGCCGCCATGTGGCTGTCGCCACCGCCAACGAAGGCCGGGAACCTGTGGGCCATGACGACGATGGCCAGGCCGTAGGCGATGGAGAGCAGGATTCCCGGTATGACACCGGCGATGAACAGCGCACCCACCGATTCCTCGGCCAGAAAGCCATAGAGGATAAGCAGCAGGCTGGGCGGAATCAGCATGCCCAGCACCGAGGACCCTGCCACCACGCCCACCGAAAAGCGCGGCGTGTAGCCTAGCCGCAGCATCTCCGGCACCGCCACCTTGGTGAACACGGCGGCCGAGGCGATGGAAATGCCGGTGATGGCGGCGAAGATGGCGTTGGCCGCTACCGTGGCGATGCCCAGCCCGCCCTTGATGCGGTGGAACATGCGGTTGGCCACGTCGAAGGTGTCCTTGCCGATGTCGGAATGGCTGACCAGCAGCCCCATCAGCACGAACAGCGGCACCACGCCGAAGATATGGTTGGCAATGGAATCGGCGGCGGCCTGGGCCAGCAGCTTGCTGGCCACCACATAGCGGCCCTTGATGGCGAAGACGCCGATGAACGAGAGCAGCGTCAGCGCCACACCGACATGCATGCCGGCGTAGATCAGCACCACCATGCCAATCAGTGAAACGAAACCGATTTCGAGGCCGGTCATGTCATGCTCCGGGCGTCGATTGCCGCCACCNCCCCCCACCCCATCCCTCCCCCCAAAAGGGGGGAGGGAGAAGAACGAAACGACCGTTGAAGACTCCCTCCCCCGAATCGGGGGAGGGTGAGGGAGGGGGNTTTTTGCGCCCGCTCACGACACCCGCCAAACCCGCCGGGCGTCGCGCCAGGCCAGCAGCAGGAATTGAATGCCGGTGGCGGCACTGCCGATAAGGATGATCAGCTTGACCGGCCAGACCGGCGCCGTGAAGTCGCCGGCGGCGCCGACGTATTCGTCTATCTCCAGGGCCTTGGTGAAGTAGGGCAGGCTGGCCTGGAAGATGATGGCGAACAGCACCGCTCCGGTCAGGTGGTAGAGCGATTGCAAGGCATAGCCGAGGCGGGGCAGACGATTGGTTAGCCGGGTAATCAAGGCGTCGGATCGCGTGATGCGGCCGGCCCACAGCGTGTGCGCGAGCTGCAAAAAGACGATGGCCACGATCGACATGCTGACGATCTCGGTAACGCCGCGCACCGGTGCGCCGAAGGCCTCACGGCCGAAGATGTCGGCGTTGATCAACACCATCAGCACGAAGATCCAGGCCGTGCCGATGGCGTTGAGAACGCCGGTCAGGCGGTCGAAGGCCAGCGGGTGGCGGCTGCCACCCGCGCCCTCTTCAGGCGAATCTGCGCTCAATCAGGCTATTCCGCCGACCAGTCGCGCGGCACCTTGACGCCCGCTTTGGCCAGTCCCTGCATGTAACCCTTGAGCACGGCCTTGCCGGGTAAACCCTTTTTCTCCAGGCCGGCTGCCCAGGCTTTTGCGATGTTGGGGATGGCCTGGGCCCAGCGCTTGCGCTCGGCCGCTGGCAGCTCGGCCACCTTGGCGCCCTTCTTGACCATGATGCCCAGCAGTTTGTCGGCTGCCGCCTGCTGGCCCTTGGCAAAGCGCACGTCGTATTCGGCCGAGACCGTGAGGAAGATCTCCTTCACGTCGGCCGGGAAGCTCGCCCAGACGTCCTTGTTGATCGACAGGCCGCCGGCGAACTGCGAGCCGAAATTGACCTTGGTTATGTGTGGCGCCACTTCGAAGCACTTGCAGCCCCAAGCGCCGGTGGTGAAGGTCAGCGTGCCGTCGGCGACGCCGGTCTTGATATCGTTGTAGTAGGTCTTGAGGTTGCCGGCCACGGCCACGGCACCGGTGCCTTTGATCCAGTTGGCCGAGGGTCCCGGCGCCAGGATCTTGCGGCCCTTGAGGTCGTCGATCGACTTGATGGGGAAGGTGGTAAAGATGTGATAGGTGTCCAGCGCCGCGCCGGTCAGCATCATCTGGTTGTACTTGCCCCACGAGGCACCCATGGCCGGTACCGATTTCTGCAAACCGGCGATGGTCTTGGTCACCAGGCCGATGTCGGCGGTGCCGAACGGCGAAACATAAGTGACGTTCTGCAGCGGCAGCTTCGGCGCTTCAAAGATCGAGCCCACGAAGCCGATGTCGACGATGCCTTCCTCGATGGCTTCCAGCACGCCGCCGATCTTGGCCACGGTGCCGCCATAGGCCTCGGTCCAGGCGATGGTGTGTTTGCCGCCGGCCGCCAGGCGCTTGTTGATCTCGGGGATGTAGAATTCGTGCAGCAGCTTGACCCAGAGGAATATCGGCGGATGCCCCGCTGCCGCCGTCATCTTGAAGTTCTCGGCCCGCGCCGACCCCGATACGGCGACCACGGCCAACACCAGCAGCGCCACGGCGCCGCGCCAAAATTTCGTCCCGCCCATTTTCTTGCTCCCTGTTTCCGATCCCTGGTTGGCCATTGTTTGCAGACCCACCCTTGGATCAATAGTACGTCGGGGCGTGGGACGGTACAATCCAAGCCGACCGCCAACGGAGAGAATCGCCATGCCACGACGCTTCATCGACATCTCCATGCCGCTGGAAAACGGCGTCAAGAGCGATCCCGAGCCCTTCACGCCCAAGATCGAGTACATCGATCACCAGGCCTCGGCCGGGCAGATGACGTCTTTTTTTCCCGGCCTCGAAAAGGACGACCTGCCCGATGGCGAGGCCTGGGCGGTGGAACGCATCGAGTTGTCCACCCACAACGGCACGCATCTCGATGCGCCCTATCACTTTCATTCGACCATGAACCGGGGCGAGCGCGCCGCGACCATCGACGAGGTGCCGCTGGAGTGGTGTCTCGGCGACGGCGTGAAGCTTGATTTTCGCCATCTCGACGATGGCCAGGTGGTGACGGCGGCCGAGGTCGAATCCGAGCTCGAGCGCATCGGGCATGCGCTTCAGCCCTTGGACATCGTCGTGGTCAATACCCGGGCCGGTGAGCGCTACGGCCATGACGACTACGTGGCGTCGGGTTGCGGCATGGGCTACGAGGCCACCATGTACCTGCTCGAGCGCGGCGTGCGCGTCACCGGCACCGATGCCTGGAGCTGGGACGCGCCGTTCGTTCATACGGCGGAGAAGTACGCCGCCAGTGGCGATGCCGGGCTGATCTGGGAGGGCCACAAGGCCGGCCGTCACATCGGCTACTGTCATCTGGAGAAGCTGCACAACCTCGAAAGCCTGCCGGCCACCGGCTTTCAGGTCTCCTGTTTCCCGGTCAAGATTCGCGCCGCCTCGGCCGGCTGGACCCGTGCCGTGGCGATATTCGAGGACTGACAATGCCTGCAAATCCAATCGACGGCTTCACCGTGGATCCCACCGAGCTCCAGTACATCGGCGAGGATCTGCAGCGGCCTGAATGCATCCTGGCCGAGCGCGACGGCTCGCTCTGGGTGGCCGATGCCCGCGGCGGCGTCGTCTACATCCGGCCTGACGGCAGCCAGCGCATCATCACGCAATCCGTGGCGGGCGACTTTGCCGCGGCCAGTGACGAATCCAAGCGCTTTACAGAAGGTACGCTGCCCAACGGCCTGGCCTTCGCCGAAAACGGCGACATCTTGATTTTCAACTTCGGCACCGACCTCTTGGAAGTCATGACCCGTGAGGGCGAGACGCGAACCCTTTACGACCAGATCGACGGCCAGCCCATCGGCAAGGTCAACTTCGTGCTCAGGGATTCCAAAAACCGCATCTGGATCACCGTTTCGACGCGGGTCAAGAACTGGATGGATGCTGCCATCAGCCGCATCGTCGACGGTTACGTGGCGCTGGTCGATGAGCGCGGCATTCGCATCGTCGCCGACGGCTTCGCCTTTACCAACGAGATCCGCCTCGATGCTGCTGAGGAATGGCTCTACGTGGTCGAAACCACCGGCCGCAAGGTGACGCGCCTGAAGGTGGCGCCGGACGGCGAACTCAGCCAGCGCGAGACCTATGGGCCGGAAGATACCGGCGGCTTCATCGACGGCATCGCCTTCGACGCTTTCGGCAATCTCTGGGGCACCCACATTCTGCACGACCGGCTGTTCGCCATCACGCCGGACGGCGACCTGCGCGTCATCCTCGACGACACCGTTGCGGCGCCCCTGGAAGCCTTCTTCGCGGCCTTCGCAGAAGACCGCGCCACGCCTGATCACATGCTGGCCTGTGGTGGCAGCGTGGCGACATGGATGGCCAGCATCACCTTCGGCGGCCCGGATCTCCGCACCGCCTACATCGGCAGCTTGCGCGGCACGCGCATCCCCTATTTTCGCTCGCCCGTGGCCGGTCTGGCGCCGGTTCACTGGTAGCTCTTGTTTTTGTCATTCCCGTGAAAACGGGAACCCAGGTTTGGTTGGGTGGTGATAGTGATGGCCGAAAAATGACAACCAAAAAAGGCACAAAACCTGGGTTCCCGCGTTCGAGCCTGTGAAGAAATTGAATCTGGCCACCATTCGTGATTCGCTGTGAGGGTCACGAAGGAGGGACGGAGCGATGTCGAA
>NZDS01000117.1 GCA_002690215.1 Rhodospirillaceae bacterium
CTGTGTCCTTGGGTGAAACCAGCATCACCTCGACATCGGTCTTGCCCACTTCAGCAACGTCGAAGCCGGTTTTGTCGGGCAGCGCCCGCACAATGGCGGCGGTGTTGGGGTCGTCGGGCTGAAAGACGCCGTCGACCACATCGCGCATGCGGTCGACGAAGATCTGGGCATCCTCGAGGTTGGGGCCGGCCAGCTCGTCGAGCCCAGCCATGTAGTCTTCCATGCGGTGCGAGATAACGGTAATCAGCGGGTAGCTGAAGGTGCCGCCCATGCCCTTCAGGCTGTGCACCCGGCGGCGGATATCGGAGAGCGAGGCGTCGTCGCCCGTGTTTGTGCGCGGGCGGCGCAGCATGGCATCGATTTCGCTCAGGTGATCCTCTGCGGTATCCAGGAATTCCTGCCGCAGCTGGACCATCAGGTCTTCGAATTGATCTTGCGATATCGTCATGGTTCTCTCGCCGGTCGCTGGATTCTTCAAGATAGGGGGATAGCACGCTTCGCCCAGGACGTCAGCTTGCGGGCCTCATGACTCCCGCGCCGGGGTTTCCTCCCAGGGCATCAAATGGATGCCGTCGGCCAGCAGCGAAACGGTGATCTCGATACCCGGTGTGATGCCGATGCGCCCCGCCACGTGGGTTGAGACGCTGAAGGTGAGTTGCTGGGCCGGGGCGCCGACATCGATGTTGACCAGCGTGTTCTCACCCAGTGGTACAGCTTGGCCCAGCCGCCCGCTGACCGGGTTCTCGCGCTCGCCGCGCGAGGGCCGGTCGCGCCGGTGCAGTACGATGCTTTGCGCCGGCACCAGCCACGAGATCTGCTGCCCGGGCTTGAAGGCGGGGTTGTGTTTGGCCTCGAGTTGGTGTTCGAGCCAACGCAGGACTGTGCGACCACGTTCCGGTCGCTGCTCCAGCACCACGCCTTCGAAGATGTTGCGCGCACCCACCAGCCGCGCCACCAGGGCGCTTTGGGGTTTGGCCATGACGTCGAGCGGCGGGCCCTCTTGCAGGGTGCGGCCGTGATGTAGCACGACCATGCGGTCGGCCAGCGCCGTGGCCTCGTCGAGGTCGTGGGTGACCAGCACGATGGGCACGCTGAGGTTGCGGCGCAGGGCCGCCAGTTGCTGTTGCAACTTGCGCCGGGTGATCTGGTCGACGGCCGAGAAGGGCTCGTCGAGCAGCAGGACCTGCGGCTCGCGGGCCAGCGCCCGGGCCAGGGCCACACGCTGGCGCTGGCCGCCGGATAGCTGCCGCGGATATCGCCGCTCGAGGCCGCCCAGGTTGACCTCGTCGAGCAATGCCGTGGCACGATCCCGGCGCTGGCCACGTGGCAGATGGCCGAGAGCAGCGCCAACGTTGCCCAGCGCCGTGAGGTGGGGAAAGAGGGCGTAATCCTGGAACACCAAGCCGACACGGCGCTGCTGTGGCGCCACGAAAAGGCCGCCCCCATCCGCGTCCCCGCCTTCGAACCAGCTCTTGCCGTTGCAACGTACGTGGCCCCGGGCCGGCCGGTGCAGGCCCGCGATGTGGCGCAGGATGGTCGATTTACCGCTGCCCGAAGGGCCGACCAAGGCCAGCAGCTCGCCCGGCGCGCAATGGAGCTCGGCGGCCAGCGGAATCGGACCCGCCTGATCCAGCGCCACGGCCAGGCCACGGGAATCTGTCGGTCTTTCAGACAATTCGGAGCCTGTGCCGGTTGGCCAGCAGGTAAACCAGCCCGATAGCGGCAAACGAGAAGGCCAGCAGCACCGCCGACATAGTGCCGGCGACACCCTCATCGAAGGCCTGCACGCGGTCATAGATGGCGATCGCCACGGTCTTGGTCTGGCCCGGGATGGAGCCGCCGACCATCAAGACCACACCGAACTCTCCGAGCGTGTGGGCGAAGGTCAGCGCCAGGGCCGAGACCAACCCGGGCCAGCCCAAAGGCAACTCGACCTGCCAAAAGGTGCGCCAGTGCGACATGCCGCTGACCCAGGCGGCCTCGCGCACATCGGTCGGCACGGCCTGGAAGGCCTGCTGAATGGGCTGCACGGCAAAGGGCAGGTTGAAGACGATCGAGGCCAGCAAAAGTCCGTCGAAGGTGAACACCAGGCCATGGCCGAAGAGCGCCTCGTACGCCCGGCCGATGGGCGAATCGCCGCCCAGGCTGACCAGCAGGTAGTAGCCCAGTACGGTCGGCGGCAGCACCAGCGGCAGCGCGATCAGGGCCTCGTAGAAGCTTTTGCCGCGCACCCTGCCCCAGGCCAGGATGCGGGCGATGATGACGGCCAACGGCAACAGCACGACGCAAGTCCAGAAGGCCAGCTCCAGCGATAGATTGAGGGCGTTCCAGTTCACCGTCAGCCTCCCTCGGCCGGCGCTGCGAAGCCGTGCCGCGCCAGTACCTGGCGCGCCGCATTTCCCTGCAGATAATCGTAAAGCCGTCCTGCCGCCGGGCTGGCGCCACGCAACAGCACCATGCGCTGACGGATGGCCTGATGGTGATCGGCGGGAATGAGAACGAAGCGGCCGCGCGCCTTGAGGGCCGGCAAGAGCGCCAGCGACAACGGGATGATGCCGCCTTCGGCCGAGCCCGAGGAGGCGAACTGGGCCGCCTGGGCGACGTTCTCTCCGTAGACCAGGGTCGGGCGCAGGCGCTGCCAGAGGCCGGCGCGGCGCAGCNCCTGGCGGGCGGCGCGGCCGTAGGGCGCATGAACGGGATTGGCGATGGCGAAGCGCCGGATCGTGCCGGCCGCCTGGGCNCGGGCCANNTNNTCGAGGTTGGCGTCGGGCTTCCAGGCGGCATCAAAGGGAGCAAAGACGNCGATGCGGCCCTCNGCGTANACCATGCCNTCGTCGCGGCTGCGGCCCCGCGCGACGAGNAANTCGACGTANCCCTCGTCGGCCGAAAGGAAAAGCTCGAAGGGCGCNCCCTGGACGATCTGGCGGGCCAANTTGCCTGACGATCCAAAGGTAAAGCGAAAGTGGACTTGGCTTTCNCCGGCGAAAGCCTCTGCGATCTCCTCCAGCGCGAACTGCACGTTGGCGGCAGCGGCCACCAGCGGCCGTTCGGCCGCTNGCAGAGGACTGGCANCCACCAGCAGCAGCGCCAGAAATCGCAGAAACATGAAAACCAACCGCGGTCGACAGCTTGACTGACGGTGCGTCATGACTTCGTCCGCATCGCTCAAAGGGATAGTTCAGCCTAACCTTTAACCCGGATTTCTCACCGGGTCACGGCCGGCGTCCAGCCAGGGTGCCTCGCCGGCCAGGGCGCTTTCGCCGAGGTCCCAAAAGAGGCCGGTCATGATCTCCAGGCCCTGGCGCAAAAGCGGCTCGAGTACATGTTCGTCGGGGGCGTGCTGGCTGCAACCGCCGTAGGAGTGCGGCACCCACAGCGTTGGCATGCCCAAGAGCTCGGCAAAGACGTCATTGGGCAAGCTGCCGCCGGCATTGGGCGCCACCATGGGGGAGTGGCCGCAGGTTCGTGCCACCGACGCTGCTGCCCAGCGCGCTGCCGGATGGGCGGGATCGAGACGGGTGGCGCGCATGATCGGCATTTCGGCCTGGCGCACCGTGACGGCGGCGAAGCCGTGTTCGTCGAGGTGGCGGCGCAATGCCGGGACGAAGGTCTCGGGATCGCTGTCGACTGTAAAGCGCAAGTGGCCGGTGGCCCGGGCCGTCGGTGGAATGGCGTTGGCTGGCTTGGCCGGGTCGCCGGTTTCGAAGGCTAGGATCTCGAAGGTGTTGAAGGCGATCAGCTTCTCCACCGCGCTGGCTTGTGCGTCGGCCCAATCGGCGTCGATATCGGGATCGTCTTCGCAGCTCTCGAAACGGCAGCTAGCCAATGCCGCGCGCACCGACTCAGGCAACGGCGCCGGCTTCAGGGCGGACACCAGAATCTCGCCCCGTGGCCCTACCACCGAGGCCAGCGCATGGGCCAGCACCACACCGGCATTGGCCAGCAGGCCGCCCCAATTGCCCGAATGGTGGGCGCCAGCACGCAGGTTGACTTCGAACTCGATATTGATGACGCCGCGAGTGCCCAGCACGATCATGGCGTGATCGCGCACGAATCGTGGCCCGTCCGAGGCCAGCAGAAGGTCGGCGCGCAAATGTTCCGTCTCGGCTTGGCAGATCTCTCTGAGCCCTGGCGAGCCCACTTCTTCGCCGGTCTCGATGAGAATCCGCGAATTGAAGCCGAGCCTGCCCCGGGTCTCCAATGTGCGGCCGATGGCGGCCAGATTGATGCTGTGCTGCGCCTTGTTGTCTGCGCTGCCGCGGCCGTACCAGCGTTCGCCCTCGCGGCTCAGGGTCCAGGGATCGCGGCCGGCGCTCCATTGCCCCTCCATTCCGGGCACGGTATCGCCGTGGCCATAGGTCAGTATGGTGGGCAGGGCGTCGTCTTCGTGACGTTCGGCGATCAAGAAAGGCACGCCGTCGATCACCGGGTTGTCCAGACAGCGCCAGCGATAGCCCAGGGCCGCCAGTGTGGGGCCGATCTCGGCGTTCAGGTAGGCCGCTAGGTCGGGCCGGTGCTCAGGCTCGCGGCTCGAAGTAGGGATGGCCACGCGGCGCGCCAAATCATTGAAAAAGTCGCCGCCGTCGAAATGCTGCCGGGCCGCAACGAGGGCGGCGTCGCGTTCGGGAGGGGCACTGTCCATGATGGCCGGGCTTGGCCTGCCGGTAAGATACGAGGTCAGTTGGCCTTTTGGCGGACGACGAAACAGCCGTCCTTCATACCGTCGAAATAGTCGTCCATGGCAGGATGGTAGATGGGCTCGTCATCTTCCTCCAGCTCGAGGTTCTGTTCCGAGACGTAGGCGATGTAGGGCGATTTGTCGTGGTCTTCGGCGAACAGGTGATAGAAGGGCTGGTCCTTCCGCGGCCGCATTTCCTCAGGGATGCTCTCGTACCATTCGTCGGAGTTGCTGAACACTGGATCGACGTCGAAAATGACGCCGCGAAAACCAAAAATCCTGTGCCGTACCGGCTGCCCGATGGGAAACTTGGCCCGCGCCCTGATCGAGTTGCTGTGTTCGAGTATTCTCATCATCTCGGGCTGTATCATGGTGGTGCAAAGATCATCCTAACGCCTGCGGCTTGCCGCCGCGAGGTTTCCTTCAACTTCCAAACCCCTCCATAGTTGGCTTTTGCATGGAGGGCAATGGCTTAGTGGAACAAGACCGCGGCGATCATGTCTGCAAATAATCCAAAAACATCTGGATTCAATGGGAATTTGGGGTTTTTTGGGGGTTTTTGACGAATTTTCGCGACTTTCAGTAGCTCAGGCGGATCTCGGTCGTGCTGCCCGAACTGACTTCGACGTGGCGTGTGCGGCTGCCCAGCGCGTGATGCCAGACCTTGACGACGTAGCTACCCGGGGGCACATCGTCGAGGCTGAAGTCGCCGCCGCTGTCGACTTTGGCGTAGTAGGGATTGCCGACCACCAGCACGTGGGCGCGCATGAATTGGTGAGCATCGCAGGACACCAGCAGCGGCCCGGTCTCCTCCAGGGCGATGGTTTTGCTGGTGATGTCGCCCCGCTGAGGCTGTGAAACATAAAAGATTGACTGGCGCAGGGTGTTGCGCACGGCAAAGACATGGATGTTATGCAGCACCGGGTCGGAGTTGATGGCCTCCAGCACGCCGCCGTTTGCCAGCACCGTGATGTGGGGCATGAAGTGGCAGCTCGCTTGATTGATGGTCACCTTGCGGGCCGCGGCGCGAAAGGCCTTGCCGCGCTCGATGCGCTCGATGTAGACGACGGCATCGAGCAATGCCTCGCCATTGTTGCGCACGATGGGCACGCGCCGCGTGCCGGTACCGCAGACGGCCTGGTCCTTGGCCACGAAAAGCAGCGCCGAACGCGGGCTGGCAGAACCCAGCAGCACACGACCCTCTATGCGGCCGCCGTTGACAACGGTTTCGGCCCGGTAAGCCTCGGGTGACCGGTCGCTGACTTGTGCCCCGACCGCGCCCCAAGTCAGGCTGTCCGCCAACAACAGGGCGGCCGTCAGAGCACCACCACGCAATCCCATAGACCCACCTTCGTTACCTGTGCATGCGACATCCGCCCCGGCGGCGCGATCGTAGCAGCGCTTCGGGTTGCAGAAAAATGCGATATCATCGGCCGCCTTTGGTCACCATCGACGAGCCAGCCATGACAGCACCGTCGCTTGGCGAATATGCAGCCTGCCCCGACGCCAGGGCGGCGGCGTGACGTTCGTCCCCAGGCTGCCCTACGGCAGCGCCCTCGGCATCCGCGGGCGTTTGACGCTGTGGTTCGTGCTGGGCGCCCTGGGGGCAGTGGTAATCGGTGGCTCGGTGGTCTACATCGCCGGTATCGCCTCGATCCAGGGCACCTTGGGCCAGACCTATTGCCAGATCGCCAGCCGTGCCGTGGGCGAGTTGGAGAACAGGGTGGGCAACGAGCTGCGCAGCGTGGCCGGCCTGGCCACCGATCAATTGACAACCGAAGTGGCGCTGGAAACCAATGCCGTATACGCCTCGCGCAGTGGGCCTTGGGTCAAGGAACATATCGCCCGGCTGAGCCGCGAATGGCAGGAGATCGATTCCGCGGAACGGCGCCTGGCGCAGCTCCATCCCGAACTATCCTACCGCCTCGGCGTGCTGGCCGGCCTGCGGTCCAAGGTGGTGAGGAGGTTCTCGGTTTATGACGGCAGGGGCGTACTGGTTGCCGCCAGTTCGCCGCCGGCCGAGCGCTCGGCGGCGGCGACCGTTTGGTTTACCGGGGTCAGCAAAGAACAGAAACATTTCAGCTATGTCGGCCACCTCAAGCCCGACGGTCTGGTGCGCCTGGTGGTGCCGGTCTGGGGGGGTGTCGAAGTGGTGGGGTACGTCGTCGCCGATTTGACCTTTGCCGCCTGGGCCGGCCAGGCTCGCAATATCCGCTTTGGCGCCACCGGCGAGGCCGTGCTGGTGGATTATGCCGGGGTGCCGCTGGAAGGCCCGGCGCGGCCCGAACTGATCGCCGCCCTGGCCCAGACACCGCCGGTATCGCCGGCGGTGGCCGATGGCGCCCGGGCCGAGCCCTATTGGGTGGCTTTGAAAGAGACCGCGGAGTGGCCGCAATGGCTATTCTGGCAGCGCCTCGCCTGTGTCGCGCCGATCACCTCGGTCAACGCGCTCCGTGCCCGTTTCGAATTGCCCGAGTGGGCCGTTGTGGTGACCCAGGCGCCGGGCGAATCCTATGCCGCGCTGAGCCGCTCGCTGCTCTGGCTGGGGGTCGCCGGCATCGCCGGCATGATCGTGCTGGGCCTCGGTGGTGCCCTTTTGGCCCGCCTCATCGCCGCTCCCATCGAACAACTGCGGGCCCAGGTGCATCGCTTCGCGGCGGGCGACCGGCAATGGGCGGAAAGCCCCGACCGGGGCGACGAGATCGGTGATCTGGCGCGCGAGTTCGTCGACATGGCGGGCCGCGTGACGGCCAGTGAAAACGAACTCAGGGCCTATCGCGAACACCTCGAGCGCGAGGTCGAGGAGCGCACCCGCGAGATCCGCGACACCCAGGGCCTGGCCGCCATGGGCCGCATGGCCAGCATGATCGCCCACGATCTGCGCAATGCGCTGTCGACCATCAAGATGAACCTGCAGATCCTGGCCCGGCGCCATGCCGGCGGCGGCGATCCCGATCGCGAACACTGCACCATGGGGCTGGATCAGGTGGCCTACATGGAAGACATCGTGCGCGACATGCTGAGCTTTGCCAGGCCCGAACGGCTGCGCCGCGACTGGCACGACGTCGGCGTGCTGGTCGACGAGGCCCTGGCCGGCGTCTCCCACATCGCCGAGGAGCGCGGCGTGGCCATCGTGCATCAGACCGGATCCGGCCTGCCCAAGGTGCACTGCGACCGGGTCAAGGTGGTCGAAGTGTTGCGCAACTTGATCGAGAATGCGGCCCAGGCGACGGCGGCCGGCGGGCGCATCACGCTGGCCGCCCGGCTGCTGATGGAAAATCCCGAACCGCTGGTCGAGGTGATGGTCGACGACACCGGCGAGGGCATTGCCGAGGCCGTCCGCGAGGAAATTTTCGAGCCCTTCTTTACCACCCGCACCAAGGGCACCGGCCTGGGTTTGGCCATCGTCAAGCGCATCATCGAGCAGCACAACGGTGCCATAGACCTCAAAACCCGGCCCGGCCAGGGCACCCGGGTGGCTTTCACCTTGCCCACGGCGGTGCTTGAGGAGTAACAGAGCATCATGCCGCGGATGCTTATCATCGACGACGAACCGGCCAGTTGCCGCACGCTGGCGCTGCACTTCGGCGAGCGCGGTTTCGACGTCGAAACCGCGCACAGCGCCGAACAGGGGCTGGCCGAACTGGACCGGGCCGGAGCCGACGTCGTGGTTTCGGACATCCGCATGCCAGGCCGCGACGGTCTCTCGCTGCTGGCCGAGATCCGCCAGCGCTTCGAGGCCACGCCGGTGATCATGATTACCGCCTTTCATGACCTCGACACCACGGTGGCGGCCATGCACGGCGGCGCTGTCGACTACGTCACCAAACCCATCGATCTGGACGAGCTCGAGGACGCCATCGACAAGGCCTTGGGCGCCCAGGCCCAGGCTGGCAATAGCGGCCTCGAAGGCGGCGGTCTGGTTGTCGAGAGCGGTGCCGCGGCGACCGAGCTGGTGGGGCACAGCCGGCCCATGCAGGAGGCATTCAAGACCATCGGCATGGTCTCGCAAAGCCGTGTCACGGTGTTGCTGCTGGGCGATTCGGGAACCGGCAAGGAACTGGTGGCGCGGGCCATCCGCCGCGCCAGTGCCGAGGCCGCCGAGCCATTCGTCGCCGTCAACTG